>NZ_CP020694.1:0-306500 GCF_003611275.1 Sulfitobacter sp. D7 | reverse complement strand
GATGTATCTGACCCCGGTGCTGCTGCCGCGCCTTTACGAAAGGATGCTCTCCAATGACTGACTGGCCCCGCATCCGCAGCGTCGGTCTCTCTGGCCTGTTGATCACCTTCGCCGAGAAGATGTCCGAACCGGCCAACCGCGCCGCCCTCGCCTTTCGCGCGGCGGTCGAGGAACAGGACTGGCCCGAGGTGCGCGAGACCAGCACCTCGCTGGTATCAACCTTCGTGCAGTTTGAGGTCAGCCAAGACGCCATCACACAGATGACCGACCGCCTGCGCGACTTGCTCGAAACCCGCGATTGGTTCGCCGAAGCCCTGCCCGCCGGGCGCAGCCTGTGGCATGTGCCGACCGTCTATGGCACCGACCTCGCCCCGCAGTTGGAGGAAGCCGCCGAGGCCGCGGGCCTCGACCCCGACGCGGCCATAGCCGAGCTGTCGCAGGCTCGCGTGCGCGTCCTCACCATCGGCTTTGCCCCCGGCCAGCCCTATATGGGTGAACTGCCCTCGCATTGGGACATCCCGCGCCAGCAGGGGCTGACAAAATCCGTGCCCTCCGGCGCGCTGGTCGTGGCGATCCGGCAGTTGATCATCTTCACCAATGCCTCCCCCACCGGCTGGCGGCACATCGGCCAGACCGCCTTTCGCACCTTCCGCCCCGGCAGCGACATGCCCTTCCCCCTGTCGCCGGGCGATGAGCTGATTTTCCCATCCATCACCCGGCAAGAGTTCGACCGTATCGCCGATGACCCCACCGGCGGGGCCGAGCGGGAGGCGCTGACATGAGCGGCACGCTGACCATCCTCCAAGCTGGCCCGGCGATGACGGTCCAAGACCTTGGCCGCCCCGGCTACCGTGCCCTTGGCCTGACCCATGGCGGCGCGGCGGACCCGGCCGCCCTGCACGAGGGGGCCGCCCTGTTAGAGCAAGATCCGAACTCTGCCGCGCTTGAGATGGCGGGCAGCGGTGGCAGTTTCCAAGCCGATGTAGGCATCCGCATCGCGCTGACCGGGGCGCAGATGCAAGTAAGCATCGACGGCGAGCCGATTGCATGGAACGCCAGCCACCTGCTGCCTGCGGGGTCCAAGCTGACCATCGGCGGCGCGCGGGATGGGGCTTATGGCTACCTGCATGTGGGCGGCGGCTTTGATATTGAGCCGGTGATGGAGTCCCGATCCAGCCATCTGGCCGCTGGCATTGGCGCGCTGCTGCAAAGCGGGGAGACGCTGCCGCTGGGGGCGGACAAGGGCGGTGAGACGAACCTCACCCTGCCCCGCGAGAACCGCTTTGGCGCGGAGCGTGTGCGCATCGTGGCTTCCATGCAGACCGACGCCTTTGATGAGGCAACCCGCGCACGCTTTACCGAAACCATCTTCCGCCGTGACCCGCGCGCCAACCGCATGGGCGCACGGATGGATCACGAGGGCGAAGGTTTCGCCACCGGCGGGCAGTTGACCATCGTCTCCGAAGTCATCACCCCCGGCGACATCCAGATCACAGGTGACGGCGCGCCCTTTGTTCTGATGTGCGAATGCCAGACCACTGGCGGCTACCCCCGTATTGGGACCGTGATCTCCTGCGATCTGCCAATAGTGGCGCAGGCCCAGCCGGGTGCGGCGCTGCAATTCGAGTTCATCGACCTCGACGAAGCCCTCGCCGCCGAGACACGCCACCGCGCCGACCTCGCCGCCCTTCCCAAACGCCGCCAGCCCCTGTTGCGCGATCCCGCGCGCATCCGTGATTTGCTGGGCTATCAACTGATCTCTGGCGTGGTTTCGGCCACCGCCGATCCATTCGAAAAGGACACGCCATGACATCCGTCGATCTGAACGCCGACATGGGCGAAAGCTTTGGCCCATGGACGATGGGCGACGACGCGGCGCTTTTGCGCATCGTGACCTCGGCCAATATCGCTTGCGGCGGCCATGCGGGTGACGCCGATGTCATGGCGGCAACCATGTGGACGGCGCATGAAAACGGCGTCGGCATCGGCGCGCATCCGGGCTTCATGGATCTCGCGGGCTTCGGGCGCAACCGCATGGCGGTGCCGCGCGGCACGCTGCAAAACCAGATCCGCTATCAGGTCGCGGCAAGTGTCGGCATGGCCCGCAGCGTTGGCGCAGAGGTGCGGCATCTGAAGCTGCACGGCGCGTTGGCGAATATGGCGTCCGAAGATGAAGGCTTGGCCCGTGATCTTTATGAAGCGGCGCTCAGCGTGGCCCCTGACCTCATCGTCATGGTGCTGGCCGCCACGGCGCAGGAAAAAGCGGTGAAATCACTGGGCTGCAAATGGGCCGGAGAAATCTTTGCCGACCGCGCCTATAACGACGACGCCACGCTGGTCGACCGCAGCAATCCGGGCGCGGTGATCCATGACGCCGATCACGCCGCCGCCAGAATGGTCGAGATGGTCAAAGCCGGCGCGATCATCACCGAAAGCGGGAAACACATCCCCACGCGGATCGACACGATCTGCCTGCATGGCGACACGGCAGAGGCCGTTCAAATCGCAACCGCCGTCCGCAAGGGTTTGCAGGACGGCGGGGTAACTTTGGCAAAGTTCGGCGGCAGCGTTTAGCTGCGCACCAGCTTTTCATAGTCCAAGGCGATTTCGCGCGTGATCGCGCCCACCTCGAATTTCCAGTCGCCGATCTGGCCCACCGGGGTCACTTCGGCGGCGGTGCCGGTCAGCCAGCACTGCTCGAAACCTTCGAGTTCCTCGGGCATGATGTGGCGCTCGTGGACTGTAATCCCCTTGTCCTTCAGCATGCCGATGACGGTCTGCCGGGTGATGCCATTAAGGAAGCAATCGGGCGTCGGCGTGTGCACTTCGCCATCCTTGACGAAGAAGATATTCGCGCCCGTCGCCTCGGCCACATAGCCGCGGTAGTCGTACATCATCGCGTCCGAACAGCCCTTCGCTTCGGCGGCGTGTTTGGACATGGTGCAGATCATATAGAGACCTGCCGCCTTGGCGTGGCTCGGGATCGTCTCTGGTGAGGGGCGCTTCCATTTGGAGATGTCGAGCTTGGCGCCCTTCATCTTGGCGTCACCGTAATAGGCACCCCATTCCCATGCCGCGATGGCCAGGCGCACCGGGTTGCGGGCCGAGGCGACACCCATATCTTCGCCCACACCGCGCCATGCGACCGCGCGCACATAGGCGTCTTGCAGGCCAGAGGCGGCGAGGACTTCGGCCTTGGCGGCTTCGATCTCATCAATGGTGTAGGGGATCTCAAAATCGATCATTTCGGCCGACCGCTTCAGGCGCTCGGAATGCTCGCGGCTTTTGAAAATCTTGCCGTTATAGGCGCGCTCGCCCTCGAACACCGAAGACGCATAGTGCATCGCATGGGTCAGGATGTGGACATTGGCCTCGCGCCAGTCCACCATTTTGCCATCCATCCAGATGTACCCATCTCGGTTGTCATATCCGCCTGCCATGGTGTTTACCTCCCAAATGACGCGCTATCTTTTCAAAAATTGCGCAAAAATCGGCATATGCAGACATTTAATTGCGCAAAACACGGGATTCGATAGCCTTTCACTATTGGAATGTCAACAACGCTGACGTAAACTGGTCCTTAACAAGCCCGAGAGAGATTGAGACATACTATGGCTGACGGGCGCATGATGGCCCCTAGCAGCGGCGACAGCCTGCTGTTTTTGACCGACGAACAACTGCGGCAGGGGATTGAGGCGATGTTCTTTGCCTATCGCGGCTTCACTGCCGATCCCGACAGGATTCTGGCCGATATGGCCTATGGCCGCGCACATCACCGCGCCATCCACTTTATCAACCGCGCCCCCGGCACAACGGTGAACAACCTGCTCAACATCCTCGGGGTCACGAAACAATCGCTCAACCGTGTCTTGCGCACGCTGATCGCCGATGGTCTGGTGCAAAGCAAGGTTGGCCGCAATGACAAGCGCGAGCGGCATCTGTTCCTGACCGACGATGGTCGCAAGCTGGAACAAGAGCTTTCCGATGCTCAGCGCGCGCGCATGCGGCTGGCCTTTCGCACCGCCGGGCCCGAAGCCGTGGCCGGTTTCAGAACGGTATTGGAGGCCATGATGGATCCCGAAATGCGCCAGAGCTTTGACCGGCTCCGCGAAAGCGCCCCATGAACGAGCTTGACGCGCACCTGTTGGTTGTCGACGACGATGAGCGCATCCGCAGCCTGTTGAAAAAGTTCTTGATGCGGAACGGCTTTCTGGTCAGCACGGCCCGCGATGCGGCCCATGCGCGCCGGGTGCTGGCGGGGCTAGAGTTTGATCTGATCGTGCTCGACGTGATGATGCCCGGCGAAGACGGCATGGCGCTGACCCGATCCCTGCGCGAAACCCTGCAAACGCCGATCTTGCTGCTGACCGCCAAGGGCGAGACCGACAACCGCATCGAAGGGTTGGAGGCCGGGGCGGATGATTACCTGCCCAAACCTTTTGAACCCAAAGAACTGCTGCTGCGCATCAACGCGATCCTGCGCCGTATGCCCGACACCTCAGCCGCCGACGCCGCGCCAAAAGTGCTGTCGCTCGGCGTGATCCGCTATGACATGGAGCGGGGTGAAATGTGGCAGGGCGACGATCTGGTACGTCTCACCGCGACCGAAGTGCAGCTGATGAAGATTTTCGCCGCGCAGCCCGGTGTCGCGCTTAGCCGATCCAAACTGGTCGAAGAATTGGGCCGCGACCGGGGCCAAGCGCAGGAACGCGCGGTTGATGTTCAGATCACCCGCCTGCGCCGCAAGATCGAAAGCGATCCGAAACAGCCGCAATACCTGCAAACCGTGCGCGGCGCGGGCTATATGCTGGCCCCGGACTGACCCGGCCCTTTTAGCAGAACACATAGGTAAAATTCATAATGCCAGCCCGCTGGCAATGCCCGGCGCGAAGCACTATTGTCGCGCGAAATTCCGACCAACGAGGCGCGCAATGTCTGACACACCCGTAGAAGAGATGAACTTTGAGACCGCCATGGCCGAGCTTGAAAAAGTGCTGGGCCAACTTGAAAATGGCAATGTCGCGCTGGACGAAAGCATTGCGCTTTACGAACGCGGGGCCAAGCTTAAGGCGCGCTGCGAGACCAAGCTGAAAGAGGCCGAAGAAAAGGTCGCCGCGATCACTCTTGATGGCGATGGCAACCCCAATGGGCTGAAACCCGTCGAAGGGCTTTGACCGCCTGCATGACCTTCCAGCCCACCCCCCTTCCCTTGGCAGAGGCGCTTGCCCATGCCCGTGATCTGGCGCAAGCGCAGATCGAAGCGGCCTTCGCCGAGCGCCAGGGCCCGGTGGCCGAGGCGATGCGCTATGCCTGCGGCGGCGGCAAGGGGCTGCGCGGCTTTCTGGTGATCGAATCTGCGCGGCTGCATGGCATCGCCCCCGGTATGGCTGCCCCAGCCGCTGCGGCCATTGAGGCGCTGCATGCCTATTCGCTGGTGCATGACGATCTGCCCTGTATGGACGACGACGATCTGCGCCGGGGCCAGCCCACGGTGCACCGCAAGTGGGATGAGGCGACCGCCGTTCTGGCCGGGGATGCGCTGCAAACGCTGGCCTTTGAATTGCTCGGGCAAGCGCCCTGCCCTGCAGAGGCGCGTCTGACCCTGATGACCAGCCTTGCCCAAGCGGCAGGTGTGGGCGGCATGGTCGGCGGCCAAGCGCTGGACATCGCCGCCGAAACCGCCTCCGCGCCGCTCTCGCTGGCCGAGATCACGGCGCTTCAGGCCGGTAAGACCGGCGCATTGATCGAATGGTCTGCCATGGCCGGGCCACGGATGGCCCGGGCCGATGCCACCGCCCTTGGCGCTTATGCCAAACACCTCGGCCTCGCCTTTCAGATCGCCGATGACATCCTTGACGTCGAAGGCGACGCTGAAACGGTCGGAAAGGCCGTCGGCAAGGACGACGCGGCGGGCAAAGCCACGTTTGTGTCCCACCTCGGTCTGGCCGGGGCCAAAACCCGTGCCGCCGAATTGGTGGACATGGCCTGTGACGCTCTATCTGAATATGGACCAGAGGCGCAGAGCTTGCGAGCCGCTGCCGCCTTCGTTATTGCCCGCGACAGCTAGCCGGGCGGCACATGCGCCAATGCGGCACCAGAGAGGCCCCGATGAGTGACAAACCCGCCACCCCCCTGCTTGATCAGGTCACCCGCCCTGCGGACCTGAAACGCCTGTCCGATGCCGAACTGACCCAAGTCGCGCGCGAGTTGCGGGCCGAGACGATCTCGGCCGTGTCGGAAACCGGCGGACACTTGGGCGCAGGGCTTGGCGTGGTGGAGCTGACCGTGGCGCTGCATGCGGTCTTTGACACCCCGCGCGACAAAATCATCTGGGACGTCAGCCACCAATGCTACCCGCATAAAATCCTCACCGAACGCCGCGACCGTATTCGCAGCCTGCGGATGAAGGACGGGCTGTCGGGCTTCACGAAACGCAGCGAATCCCCCTATGACCCCTTCGGCGCGGCGCATAGCTCGACCTCGATCTCGGCCGCGCTCGGCTTTGCCGTCGGCCGCGATCTGGGTGGCGTGATCCCCGAAGGATTGGGCGACGCGATTGCCGTGATCGGCGACGGCGCGATGAGCGCGGGCATGGCCTATGAGGCGCTTAACAACGCGGGCGACCTGAAAAAACGGTTGATCGTCATCCTCAACGACAACGAGATGTCCATCGCCCCGCCCGTCGGCGCAATGTCGAGCTACCTCAGCCGCCTCTATGCCGAAGCGCCGTTTCAGGACTTCAAAGCCGCCGCCAAAGGCGCGGTGAGCCTGCTGCCCGAACCGTTCCGCGAAGGCGCCAAACGCGCCAAGGATATGCTCAAGGGCATGGCCGTCGGCGGCACCCTGTTCGAGAACCTCGGCTTTTCCTACCTCGGCCCGATCAACGGGCACGACATGGACCAGTTGCTGCCCGTGCTGCGCACCGTTCATCAACGCGCGACGGGGCCGATCCTGATCCATATCCAGACGCAAAAGGGCAAGGGCTATGGCCCTGCCGAAGCCGCGCGTGATCGGGGCCATGCCACGGCAAAGTTCAACGTGGTGACCGGCGAGCAAAAGAAAGCCCCCTCCAACGCGCCGAGCTATACCCGCGTTTTCGCCGACAGCCTGCTGGCCGAGGCCGCCGAGGATGACAAGATCTGCGCCGTGACCGCCGCCATGCCCGATGGCACCGGGCTTGATCTTTTTGCCGAACGCTACCCCAGCCGCTGTTTCGACGTAGGTATCGCCGAACAGCATGGCGTGACCTTTTGCGCGGGGCTTGCGGCGGCGGGGATGAAGCCCTTCTGCGCCATGTATTCAACATTCTTGCAGCGCGGCTACGATCAGGTCGTGCATGACGTCGCGATCCAGCGCCTGCCGGTGCGTTTCGCCATCGACCGCGCCGGGCTGGTGGGGGCTGATGGGCCGACCCACGCGGGCGCATTCGACGTGGCCTTCCTTGCCAACCTGCCGGGTTTCGTGGTGATGGCCGCCGCAGACGAGGCCGAGTTGCGCCATATGGTCGCCACCGCCGCCGCCCATGACGAAGGCCCTATCGCCTTCCGCTATCCGCGCGGCGAGGGGCGCGGGGTCGAGATGCCAGAGCGCGGCACGCCACTGGAAATCGGCAAGGGCCGGATGATCCGGGAAGGCAGCAAGGTTGCGCTCTTGTCCTTTGGCACGCGGCTCGAAGAAGTTGAGAAAGCCGCAGAGCAGCTTAGCGCCAAGGGCATCACCCCCACCATCGCCGATGCGCGTTTTGCCAAGCCGCTGGACCGCGACATGATCCTGAAACTGGCCGCAGACCACGAAGCGCTCATCACCATCGAAGAGGGTGCCGTGGGCGGCTTTGGCAGCCATGTGGCGCAACTGCTGGCGGATGAGGCTGTTTTTGATAAGGGGCTAAAATTCCGCTCCATGGTGCTGCCCGATACTTTCATTGATCAGGCCAGCCCGGCGGATATGTATGCGGTGGCCGGGATGAACGCGGAACAGATCATCGCCAAAGTGCTTGAGGTGCTCGGTATCGGCGATCTGGACGCGC
Organism: Sulfitobacter sp. D7; assembly: GCF_003611275.1. Lineage (NCBI taxonomy): Bacteria > Pseudomonadati > Pseudomonadota > Alphaproteobacteria > Rhodobacterales > Roseobacteraceae > Sulfitobacter > Sulfitobacter sp. D7. The sequence continues at coordinate 298,474 of NZ_CP020694.1, read as the reverse complement.
AGCGCGCCTAGCTGCTGGCGGCGGTCAACACCAGCAGGGCGCCCGCGCTCAGCGTGATCGCCACGCAGAGATAGCCCAAAAGCACGAACAGCCCGTCGCGAGTGAAAAGACCGAAAACCAGTAACGCCACGGTGCCAGCGCCGAGCGACGACATCATCGGCAAGACCTCCATAAAGGGCCAGCCGAGCGGGATGATCGTGACCACGACAAGCGTGATGAAACGCATCGGACCGGTGGTGAGGAACTGAAGACGCGGCTTGCAGCGCCCGTCGACAAAGGCGCAGGGACGACGCAAAAAGCGCACGCAGCCGCTTAACCGATGGCCCGCCACTTCGCGCCGCAGCAAAAACTGCGGCATCCAAAGCCTGCGCCGCCCGGTAACGGCCTGCACCGCCAAAAGGATGATCGTCACCGCCGCTAGGGTCGAGACGCCGGGGATTCCCGACAGGGGCGAGACCAGCAGCAAGGCGACAATCAGGATCAGCGGTGTGATGGAACGGTCGCCGATCTCATGCAGCACATCGTTGATCGACACCGTCTCCTTCTCTGCCGCGCGCTCCATACTGTCCAGCAGATAGGCCAACGTGTGTTCGTCTTGACGCATTCGGTGCCTCGGGCGGTGCCACGGGTTCAGTCATCCGCCCCCAGCAGCGCGGCCAGACCCGAGCGATAATCAGGGTAGATCGGTTGCCAGCCCAACGCCGCCTTGGCGTGATCGTTCCGGACCTTCTTGCTCTCCGCATAAAAGCTGCGGGCCATGGGGGTCATCTCGGCCTCGTCGAAGTTCACCGCCGGGGGTAAGGGCAGGCCCAAAAGCGCGGCGGCATGGCCGATCACATCTTGGGGCGGAGCGGGGTCGTCGTCGCACAGGTTGTAGATCGCCCCCGGCTGCGGTTTTGCCAACGACAATTCCAGCGCTTGAGCGATATCCTCCACATGGATCCGCGAAAAGACTTGGCCCTGCTTGATGATGCGCCGCGCCGTGCCCTTGCGCACCTTGGCAAATGGCCCGCGTCCGGGGCCGTAGATGCCCGCCAGCCGAAAGATATGTAGCGGCAGATCGGGGATCGCGCCCCATGCCGCCTCGGCCTGCACCCGCGCCGCGCCGCGTCGGGTAGAGGGGGCAAGCGGCGTGGTCTCATCCACCCAATCGCCGCCGTGGTCGCCGTAGACGCCAGTGGTCGACAGATAGCCCACCCACCGCAGATGCGGGGCGGCGGCGGTGATCTGATCCTGCAACTCCAGCAGAACCGGATCGCCCTGCGGCCCCGGCCCGGCAGAGACCAGCAGGTTCGGCACCTCTTGCAAAAGCGCGCTCAGATCGTCGCCGGGCCAGAGCATCGGCTCCACCCCCGTCGCGGCAATCTCTTTAAGCTTTTCGGGGCTGCGCGTGGTGCCGATGATGCGCCAGCCCTGCGGGATCAACCGGGCGGCCAATGCGCGTGCGCTATAGCCATGCCCAAGGGAAAGAAGCGTTTTATCCATCTCGCCAAATTGGCCCGCGCGGGCTGCGATCACAAGCGCCAAGCAGGGATTTTAATCTTTCAGAAGGTCGATCGCCATATAGCCGAATTGCGGCCCGGCCCATTGCCGCGAACGGCGGAGTTTGCCGGTGCCGACCTCGGCCCAATAGTCATTGCTGAAGGTCGTTGCGCCATAACCGCAGTCCTCACGAAAATGACGCACGGACAGGCGACGGTCCACGATCTGGATCGTTTCCGGACCCAGATGGGTCACGTCGCAGGCAAAGGGCACCGTCTGTGCAGTGCCATCCAGCCGCGCCAGCGTGATCAGCCTTTCGCCGCCGCCGCCCTGCCCGTCCAGCGCCGCAATCACCGTTTGCGCTTGGGCCGAGCGCATATCGCCACCAAGCCCCTTGGTGCCGACCAGCACGCCTTCGCGCAGGACGATCTGAGCCTGATCCGTGGATTGCCAGACCTCAACCATCCCCGGCGTGCCATCAGACCGCCGAGCGACACGTTTCAGAAAGTCCTGCAGCCCGGTGTTTTCCGGCACCACCTGCATGACCGCGCCGGGCGTCTGATCCAGCAGCGTGCGGGTCACTGTCACCCGCCCCTTGGCTGGCGCATCGGGCCCGGTGCGGTCTTTGAGAATGCTAAACAACGTGCTGCCCGCGCTGAGCAGCGGGCTGCGTTCCTCTTCGCGCCCTCCGCCCGCACAGGCGCTCAAGGTAAGGCTGGCGATCAACAAAAGACCGGTTGCAAAATGCTTCATTCCCAGACCCTCGACCATTGATCTTCCAGTGAATTGCGATGGCCACTGCGCACCTGTTCATAAAGCCGGCCCGGCACCTGAAGCCGCGCCCCGCCATCCCGCTGGATCGGTCGGATCGTGGTAGACAAGCTGCGTTTGTCCGGCTCGCCCAAGAACCAACCGATGGGGATCGTCAGGTTGATGCCCTTGTCAAAAGACCCCTCGCCAAACTCTTCGGCCGAGACATCCGTGATGGTGAAAAAGCCGCCGACCTTCCAGCCGTTGGTAAATTCGCGCGTCAGGGTCACGGTCGCACCGACATCACCGGCCAGATAGCGGCCCACGTCCAATTGACCATGATAGCCGCCGCCAAAGGCGTAATAGGCCGAAACATGGCCCGTCGCCACGCTGTAATCGAGAAAGCCCAGAGCACCGTCATAATCGCGCTGCTTCACGTAATTCGCCTCAACCCCAAGAGCGAGATTGCTGTTAACAGGCTTCCACAGCAATTCGGCCGAGACGCCCCCGAACATCCGTTCAAGATAGCCTGCTGTGACCCGCGCATAGAGGTCATTGCCGGGCTTCCATTGCTTGCTCACATAGGCATTGTCGATGATCGTCTCGCCTTCGCGGGCATAGCGCGGCCCCTCGGTGCGGACGGTCGGAAGCCTTGAATTGCTCGGCGTCGTCTTATCGCCCACTGAGCCAAAAAGACGGTGCTTCAGACCGCCTGCGACGGTCCAGCCCGGCGCGGGGCGATAGCTGGCCGTGACCTCCACGCCGCCATCCAGGCGAACCGGCTCTTCCGGGTCGAAATAGCTGGGCGACAGATAGGGGCCGATGGACCAGGCGAAATCCGGGTAGAGGTCGTCATTTTCCATCGCGCCGGGCAGCCGGGGAGTGGCCTCACCGATGCCCGCCACCGCCAGCAGCGCGTCGGCGGCCTGCGGGTCAAACTCCAAAGCCTCAAGGTCAGAGCGGCGCAGGGTCACGGCGGATTGCGCCAAACCCTCTTCGACCAAGACGATGCGGAAGGTCTCAACCGAGGCGGGCAGCACCCAAGCCAGCGCGCGCGCACCACGCCCCACAGCAACCGCCGGGGCCTGATACCGGTCATTGCGCAACCGCAACTCGGCCTTGGCGGAATCAAGCGTCAGCGCCACGAGGGAAAGACCGCTGGCATCTAGCACCTCTTTCACCTGATCGCGCAGGCTGCGCTGCTGGTTGGTGCTGGCGGCCCATTGCGTATCCCAAGCCGCCGGAGAGGTCGCGCGGCTGGGGCGTACCTTGAGCGGCGCGACCGGGGTAATCTTGACCGGCGTCAGCGGCTTGCGGGGGTTCAACTGGTATTGCAGGTTCACCCCGATCTCGGACCCATAGAGATAATAGGCCCCCAACCGCAGCCCGTCGGAATATTGGTATTCGGTGCCGAAGTTGAACTGCGATTTACGGGTAAAGATCTCGCGCGAGCCGTCTTCGGTCTCATAGGCGTCGGAACTGTATTCCGCCTTGAGGGTCCAACGGTCATTCACCGCCCACTCTACCCCGGCGAAGGGCGCAGCCGACCCGCGAAACCATTGATCAAACGAAGGTTTGCCCCCCGTGCTGCCTCCGACAAAGGAGCCACGGTTGCCACCAAAGGGCGCACCGATGCTGCCGTAGCTGCCCAGACGCCCCCAGCCCAGACCACCGGTCACCTTGACGCGCCCGGGCAGCAGCGTGTTGTCGAAAGTCTTGGTCGCGACGACATATTCGCCCGCGTAGATCCCAGTGCCTGCGAAATCCTGCAAACCTACGGTGATCGCAGGCCAGAAAGCGCCTTCCTTTTTCAGCATATAGCGCAGGTCAAAACTTCGGTCGCGATAGGTATCGAAATTCCCGGGAACGACATCGGTCCAATCCCGAATTCCAACGTAGCGAAAGCTGGCCGACAGGCGCGGTGTGGCCTGAAAGGTCAAGGTGGTGCGCGTCATGCCTGCAAAGTTTGAGACCCCGATGGCAAGCTGCCCATCCGGCAGTGCATGGGCGGTTGGCATATCGACCAGCCCCGGCGAGCCGTAAAAGTTGAGCGAAGGACGCTCGGGGGTTTCAAAGATGTCGTAAGTCGGATCAGCCAGCGCAACACCGGGCAGCGCCACCCCCGCCAAGAGCATCGACACCAGCGGCCCACGGTTCAGCCTACGCATTCCTAATTTCGTCCGCTGATCCACAAAGCGCCCCTTACCTGCGATATTGTTGGCTAGATTTGGCACGGACAGCCCCTGCAAATCAATCTCTGTCCCGCCACCGTTTTGCCGCGCGCCGCGACCGCGGCAATATCGCGACATGTGACGGTCCGGTCAGGAGGATTTTCTCAGCGCCTCGGGCGGGGCGAAGCCTTCGACCCAGCGGTAGACAACCTGACGGGCCAGATCTTCGTCATTGGCAACAAGTGCTTCGCGCAAGTCCCGCAGGACCGAGGCGATTTCCAGTTCGTTCAATCCGTTTTCCCGCGCAGAATAGATCTTGGGATGCGCCGTGTTGATGAGCAAACCGCTCAGCGTTAACTCCTCTGTCATCTTCTCGCCGGGGCGCAGGCCGGTGATCTCGATCTCGATATCGCCATCGGGGTTGTCTTCGTCCCGGACGGTGTATCCGGCCGTTTCAATCACTTGCCGCGCAAGTTTCAAGATGGGCACGGGCTTGCCCATGTCCAGAACGAAGACCTCGCCCCCTTGGGCCAGCGATCCAGCCTGCAAGACCAGACGCACGGCCTCTTCCACCGTCATAAAGTAGCGCGCCACGCCCCGATCCGTCACCGTCAACGGGCCGCCGCGGCTAACCTGCTCTTGAAACAGCGGCACGACAGACCCGGACGACCCCAACACATTGCCAAAACGGACCATCGAAAAGATGACACCGCCCTCGCCGCCATATTTGCGCGCCATATCCTGAATGACGAGTTCGGCAAGCCGCTTGGACCCACCCATGATATTTGTCGGTCGCACGGCCTTGTCGGTCGATACCAGAATGAAACGCTCCACGCCTGCGCGGGCGGCCTGCTCGGCCAGCGCCTGTGTGCCCAAAACATTGTTCACCAGCCCCGAAAGCGGGTTCGCCTCGACCAGCGGGACATGCTTATAGGCGGCGGCATGAAGGATCACATTGACCCCGTGCTGCGACAGCACTTTGCGCAGCTGCCGGGTATCCGTGACCGTACCCAGAACCGAGACGATTTCGATGTCGCTGCCCTCGGCCAACTGCCGGATCTCCATGTCGGCGTTGTAGAGGGCCAGTTCGCTCAGTTCGAAGAGCACCAGTTTGGTGGGCCGGCAAAGCAGAACCTGACGGCAAAGCTCCGACCCGATGGAGCCGCCCGCACCTGAGACGAAAACTACCTTACCGGCATAGCTCTCTCCGCCTTCGTTGATCAAAGGGGTGATTTCATCGCGGTTCAGGAACCGACGCGGAGAAACGGGGGAAAGCTTGTCGACCAAAGCCTCTTCCCCGATCAATTGCGCGAAGGACGGAAGGGTTTGCACCTCCAGACCCAGCTTCTCCAGCCGTCGGGCGATCTGCGCCTGCTTTGGGGTGCTTAGCGAGGGCACGGCCAGCAACACGCGGTCGATCTGTTTCTCGACGACAAGTTCAGCAATGCCGCGCGAGGAATAGACCGGCAGTTTTGAGACGTTGAGCCCTTGCAGCGCAATGTTATCATCGACAAAGGCAATAGGCTCAATCGTTTCATGGCCGCGCAGCGCCGAGACCAGCTGTGTCCCCGTGGTGCCCGCGCCATAAATCAGGACACGGCAGCGCGCGTCGCCGGTACGGTAGATTTGCAGCACGATATGCAACAAGATTACCCGCGACAGCACCACCAGAGAGAAAATGATCGCCCCGAACATGATATGCACGCCCAGCGGGAAATCCAGCCCCAGAAGGGACGCGCCCAGCAGGGATACGCCCGCCAGGGTGGTCCCCAAAATAGCGGTGCTACCGACCGCTGCGGTCTCATAGGCGTTCAATTGTGTGCTACAGACCCCCAAGCGGATCGATACGAGCACACCAACAATCAGGGTAAGAGGTAATACCGGGGCATAGTTGGCGAGTGTTTCGAGAAGATGCTCAGGCAGCCCGCGCACAGCCAAGGCGGCAATCGTGGAGACAACGATTAAAAGGGAGTCGAGCGCCAACATGATCACGCGCTTTTGCCGTTTGGTCAGCGACTTGATGATGCTCAGCATGCGCCGTCTCCTGTCTACGTGTATATTAGCGACCGCGATGCGCCCGAAACGTATTAGTAGCTCTCTTTCGTCCATGGAGCTCTTTCTGAGCACCAGCAAGCGGAAAAACAGTAAATAGCGCTCAATGTGTCATCAATCGAATCTGGATTCGCTTAAATTTTCAGCAAACAATGCCACGATTTTGTAAAAAACACCAATTTTTAACTATTTGCCCCCGGTCACGCCGCGGGCCACCGCCACCTTCATCTGCGTCTAAAAAGGTTGCTGATAGTTTGAAACACCAAATCGAAGTCGTAACATGTGCTTTGATGGCGCTGATAAATCAGATCTAGTTGGGCTTTGCGCGGGACGCAGATACGACAATAGACACGGTCGGTCTCTTCCGGGGTCTCGCAGCGCGACAGCAGCCGTTCTTCATGTTTGTGAAACCGGATCGTGGCCAACCCGGTCACGCCGGGCCGGGATTTCAGAACCTCGGCATAGACCTCGGGAAAACGCTCCACATATTCGCGCAGCGGCGGACGCGGGCCGACAAAGCTTAGATCGCCGCGCAGGATATTCCAAAGCTGGGGAAACTCATCCAAGCGCCGCGCCCTGAGCCATGCGCCGGTGGGGGTGATCCGCGCGGCTTTGTTGCCGCCCGATACGCCCTGATCCTTCTCTGCCACGGTCATCGTACGCAGTTTCCAAAGGTTGAAACTCTGCTCAGGCGTTTTCATCCGCTCGGCCACATGAAAAAGCGGCCGCCCCTCTTTCAGCAGCAACCAGACCAGCAACCCCAGCAGGATCGGCCCCAAGATGATGACAAGCAGGCTGGCGAAGAACAGATCGAAGATGCGCTTGCGCCACGTCATTGAAGGGTCTTCATCGTTTGTTCATATCCTGCTGCCATTCACGTACCATACCGGCGGGCGTTTGAGTTTCTGGCGTGAAATCGACGTGGCATTCAAGCGCATTCGTATCCAGCCGCACCTCAGGAATGGCGGTGGCCGGGGCCGGTTTGGGCTGCCACGCCAGCCCCGCCGCATCGAGCAGCGCCCCCATTTGCACCGCGCCGGGGGCCGCGATATTCAAAACGGGCGGCAGGTCGTCCACATGGCAGAGCGTGCAGAGCACCCGCGCCAAGGTCACCGGCCCGATATAGCTGCGGCTAGGCGTGGCGCCATCGGGGAAGCGATCAATCTGCATTGCCGGTTGCCAGCCGCCAAGGATCGCATCCGCGCCGACCACATTGCCGATCCGCAGCGCGGTGACGGCAGTCTTGCCTCCCGCTTCTCGCACCGCCTGTTCCATCGCCAGCTTCTGCCTGCCGTACTCCGAAAGCGGAGCGCAGGGCATATCCTCTCGCAGGGGACCGTCTTGCGCGCCATAGACCGCTGCCGAAGAGGCGACAAAAAACCGAGGGACCGCCGCCGCCTCTGCCAGTTTCAGCGCGGCGAGGGCGAGGGTGACGTTATCCTCCAGCGCTGCGCCGCAGGCCCCCGCCCGGGCCGGGGTCACCCCGGCCAAAGCGATCACCGCCCGCGCCCCACGCGCGGTGGATATCGCCGCATCACTTGGCCCCTCTCCCGCTGCTGGCAGATCGAAATTGTAAAATCCGGGTCGAGGCTGCCGCGACTGGCTGCGCAGAGCCTGCGGTTCAGGCCAATGACGGCGCAGCATGCTGCCCAAACGCCCCGTCGCGCCCAACAAGAGAACCCCGTCAAAATCCGCCGGGCCGCTTGAAACCGCGCTGTCTTTCGTAGTCATTGACGCCATAGGTTCAGCCTCTATCCTGAGGGGCTAGAATTTCGGATGGGGGCCGGGTTTACAACATCCTTTGCAAGCCGCCAATTAACACTGCATACAGGCACAAGTACCCCGGTTTACCGGTGAAACACAAGAAAGCGACTGCGCATCTCATGAAGCACCTGAGCAAACTGTTCCTCTTGGCCCTGATGACCTTCTCGCTGGCGGCATGCAGCAACCTTCCGCGTGGTGCAGCCATCCAAAAAGAGGTCACAGAGGAAGCGGCCGCGCCGGATGCCGATATCGCCGTTTATCCCGTCACCCGTGCCTTTCTGCCCAGTGTTGCTCAGTGGCCCCGCACCGGCGAAAGACGCCATGGCTGGATCGGTGCCAGCCGAGGGTCGAGCGCCCAAGTCATCCGCCCCGGTGATCGGCTGGACATTCTGGTTTGGGACAGCAGCGACAACTCGCTGCTGACTTCACCAAGCCAACAGGTTGCCACCCTGTCCGGCATTCGCGTTTCTGAGAGCGGGACGATTTTCATGCCCTATATCGGCAAGGTTCAGGTCTCGGGCCGGACCCCGGATTCAGCGCGGCAATTGCTTCAGCGTCGGCTTGAGACGATCGTGCCCTCGGCACAGGTGCAACTGGCCATGACCGAAGGGCGCAGCAACTCCGTCGATCTGGTGAGCGGCGTGAGCAGCCCCGGCAACATCCTGATGCCCGACAATAACTTTACCGTGCTGGCGGCGATCTCGGCTGGTGGCGGGGTGCAAAGCGGCATCGAAAACCCGCAGGTCAAACTGCTGCGCGGCCCAAACATCTATACCACGTCGATCGACCGGCTTTACGAAAACCCCAGCCTTGATACCCGGCTGATCGGGGGCGACAAACTGATCATCGAGGATGACCGCCGTTACTTCCTGTCGCTGGGTGCCGCCGGAAGGGAGGCACAGTTTCCCTTCAACCGCGATGAGGTCTCTGCTCTGGATGCGCTGGCGATCATCGGTGGGGTAAACGAATCCCGCGCCGACCCCGAGGGCATTTTGATCCTGCGCGAATACCCCGCCAGCGCGGTCAGCGCCGGGGTGCGCGGCCCGCGCCGCACGCGGGTGGTGTTCACACTGGATTTGACCACATCTGACGGGCTGTTCTCGGCGCGGAATTTCCACATTCAATCCGGCGATCTGGTGCTTGCAACCGAAAGCCCACTGTCGGACACGCGCACCATTCTGGGCCTCGTCGGATCGGTCTTTGGGCTGGTGAACACCGCTGGAAACCTTGGCAACTGATCCTCGCTAGCTGATCCGTTTGCTGTCGGGCACCAATGCGTTGATCCGCGCGAGGTGTTCGGGCAGGCAGCGGGTAAGGAAATCGCAATGCTCAACCACATGCGCCCGCGCCGCCGGGCCGAGATGGGCGTGATCCTGCGGATTGGCAAGCACCTCCACCACCTGCGCCGCCAGCGCATCGGGGTCAAAGAAATCCACCAGCAGCCCGGTCTTGCCATGGCTCACCGCCTCGCGCACCGGGGCCACATCAGAGGCCACGATCGTGGCTTGCATCGACATGGCTTCGAGCAGTGACCAAGACAGCACAAAGGGCATCGTCAGATAGATGTGACAGCGGCTGATCTGCACAAGCTTCTTGAAATCGGGGTATGGCACTTTGCCGACGAAATGCACCCGCTCCCAATCGACCTTGCCCTGCAGTTCTGCCGCCATCTCTCCGCGCAACCCGCCGGGATGGTCGCTTTGCTTGCCGTAGGACACCTCATTGCCGCCGACGATCACCACCCGCGCAGCGGGCCGCTCGGCCAAGATACGCGGCAGAGCGCGCATCATCGTGTGAAAGCCCCGCGTCTTTTCCAGATTGCGCGCGACATAGGTAATGATCTCATCCTTGCGCGTCACGGGCTCTGCCAAACGCCCCAACCGCAGGCTGACATCCGGGTCGGGCAATAGCTGATCGGTGCGGATGCCATCATGGCAGACATAAAGCTTGCGGTGAAAGCTTTCGGGGAAACGGTCGCGTTGCCAATGGGTCGGACAGTGGCCCAGATCGACGGTTTCGATATTGGCCAGCGGCACGATATTGCGCGCATGGTTAAGATAAGGCGCATGGGTCGAGATTTTCTCGGCTGGATCAAAGCCGACCATCCCACCGGTCATGTTATAATAATACTCGAAATAGCCGATGATCGGAACATCGGGCCAAAGCTCTTTGAAAAAGCTTAACTCCCCCCAACCGACGTGGCCGATGATGATGTCGGGGCGAAAGCCCTCTTGCGTTTCGATCTGCCGGGCCGCGCTGACGGCCCCGAAACCATTGCCCGAGGCTTCTTCCCAAACGCGCGAGAGCCCATAGGCTTTGTCGTCGGGCCGATGATGGGGGCGGTAGACCCGGGTTTCGACGCCGGGCAGATTTGGGGCGTTCTGACGCTGGGTCAGAAAATAAATCCGATGCCCGCCCGCCTGCGCCAGCCATTGCACCAACTCCCGGTATTGGCCGGGCATGTTCTGGTGCACAAAGAGAAAATTCATCAGATGGTTCCGTAAATGCCTTGGGCCCCAGTTAGCCGCAAGCGGCGCGTTCTGGCAACATCCCGCGCCCTTTCATATCGCGGGCCCGCTTGAACCTCCCCCGGCCCTATGGCACCTTTGGACATGACAGATAAAACGTTCCCCACTTGGCCCGATGTGGCCGCACAATTGGTCGAGGTCGCCGCCGGGCGGCGCGCGGCCGATACGATCATCACCGGCGGCATTTGGGTGAATGTGCACACCCGCGAATGCCTGCCCGATCACGACATCGCCATCGCCGCCGGGCGCATCGCCTTTGTCGGGCCGGATGCCAGCCACTGCCGCGGCGATGATACCCGCATTATTGAGGCCAATGGCCGCTATATGGTCCCCGGTCTTTGCGACGGGCATATGCATATTGAATCGACCATGCTCACCCCGGCGGAGTTCGCCCGCGCCGTGATCCCGCATGGCACGACATCGGCCTTCACCGACCCGCATGAGATCGCCAATGTGCTGGGGCTGAACGGCGTGCGCATGATGCATGACGAAGCGCTGATGCAGCCGATTAACATCTTCACGCAAATGCCCTCCTGCGCGCCTTCGGCCCCGGGGCTGGAAACCACGGGTTTTGAGATCACCGCCGAAGACGTGACCGAAGCAATGGCATGGCCCGGCATCGTGGGCTTGGGCGAGATGATGAACTTCCCCGGTGTCAGCAACGCCGACCCGCAGATGCTGGCCGAAATTGCAGCGACCCAGCGGGCGGGCAAGACCGTGGGCGGGCATTACGCTTCTCCCGACCTCGGCCCCGCCTTTGCCGCCTATGTGGCGGGCGGTCCGGCGGATGACCACGAAGGCACCTGCGAAGCCGACGCCGTGGCGCGGATGCGGCAGGGCATGCGCTCAATGATCCGGCTCGGCTCGGCGTGGTATGACGTGAAGACGCAGATCACCGCGATCACCGAAAAAGGGCTCGATCCGCGCAACATGATCCTGTGCACCGATGACAGCCACTCTGGCACCATCACCAACGAAGGGCATATGAACCGGGTGGTGCGTCATGCCATCGACTGCGGCTGCGAGCCGTTGATTGCCTTGCAAATGGCGACGATCAACACCGCGACGCATTTCGGGTTGGAGCGGGAGATCGGCTCGCTCACGCCGGGCCGCCGAGCTGATGTGATCCTGACATCGGACCTTGCGAGCTTCCCGGTAGAGACGGTGATCGCACGCGGCGACGTGGTGGCGGAAGATGGCAAATGCCTTGTCGATTGCCCGCATTTCGACTGGCCTAACAATGCTCGCCAGACCGTAAACATGGCCCGAGACCTGAGCGCCGATGACTTCGACATCGCCGCACCCGAAGGCGCGAACGCAGTCACCGCCAATGTCATCGGCGTGGTCGAAAACCAAGCGCCCGCACGCGCGCTGAAGTTTGAACTGCCCGTGACCGAAGGCCGCGTGCAGGGCACTGGCGAGGTCTGCCAGATCGCACTGGTCGAACGCCACCGCGCCACCGGGACGGTGACCAACGCTTTCGTCTCGGGATTCGGCTATGAGGGGCGCATGGCCATGGCCTCGACCGTGGCGCATGACAGCCACCACATGATCGTCGTGGGCACCGATACCGAGCAGATGGCGCTGGCCGCCAACCGGCTGCGCGAAGTCGGCGGGGGCATCACGATCTTCCGCGAGGGCGAGGAACTGGCGCTTGTCGCCCTGCCCATCGCCGGGTTGATGTCTGACCGCCCCGCCGCTGAAGTCGCCGCCGATGCCGAAGCCCTTGTGCAGGCGATGATCGACTGTGGCTGCAAGCTGAACAACGCCTATATGCAGCATTCGCTTTTGGCCCTTGTGGTGATCCCTGAGTTGCGGATCTCGGACCTCGGGCTGGTCGATGTGCAGAAATTTGAAATCATCCCATTGTTAGAGCCGCAAACATGACAACGATCCTGACCCCGGACACCCCGAACCCGGAAAGCTTCCGCGATGCGACAGCTGCCGTGGACCGCCTGACCGAACTTTATCAGCAGGCCACGACCTTCCTGCATGATGCCTTTGCCAAGGCGATGGAGACTTCGGCCCCCGATGCCCGCGTGCGTGCCTTTTATCCCGAACTGCGGTTTCGCACCTCGTCTTATGCCCATGTCGATACGCGCCTGTCCTTCGGCCATGTCTCTTCTCCCGGCACCTTCGCCGCGACGATCACCCGGCCTGATCTCTTTCGGAACTATCTGATCCAGCAGATCGGCCTGCTGATTGAAAATCACGACCAGCCAGTGATCGTTGGCCCGTCGACCACACCGATTCCGGTACATTTCGCCATGACGGGTGATAATGCGCTGAACGTGCCCCAAGAAGGGGCCGCCGATTTCACCCTGCGCGATGTCTTTGACGTGCCGGACCTGTCGACCACCAATGATGATATCGTCAACGGGACCTACGTGCCTGAGGACGACGTGCGCCCGCTCGCGCCCTTTACCGCGCAGCGCGTCGATTACTCCCTCGCCCGGCTGGCGCATTACACCGCCACGGACCCTGAGCATTTCCAGACCCATGTGCTGTTTACGAACTACCAGTTCTATGTGACCGAGTTTGAGCAATACGCCCGCGAGATGCTGCGCGACCCCGAGAGCGGCTATACCGCCTTTGTCTCGACCGGCAATGCCGAGATCACCGATCCCGATGCGCCTTTGGCAGAGACGCTGAAGACCCCGCAAATGCCGACCTATCACCTGAAACGCGCCGACGGTTCGGGCATCACGCTGGTGAATATCGGTGTTGGCCCGTCGAACGCAAAAACGGCAACAGACCATATCGCCGTGCTGCGCCCCCATGCGTGGCTGATGGTTGGACACTGTGCCGGGCTGCGCAATACGCAGGCTCTGGGCGACTTCGTATTGGCGCATGGCTACCTGCGCGAGGATCACGTTCTGGATGACGACCTGCCGGTCTGGGTGCCGATCCCGGCGTTGGCCGAGATCCAGATCGCGTTGGAGCAGTCGGTGGCGCAGGTCACGCAATTGGAGGGCTATGAGCTCAAACGCATCATGCGCACCGGCACCGTCGCCACCATCGACAACCGCAACTGGGAACTGCGCGATCAGAGCGGCCCGGTGCAGCGCCTGAGCCAATCCCGCGCCGTGGCATTGGATATGGAAAGCGCCACGATCGCGGCCAATGGCTATCGCTTCCGGGTGCCCTATGGCACGCTGCTGTGTGTGTCGGACAAACCGCTGCATGGTGAATTGAAACTACCCGGCATGGCCTCGGACTTCTACAAGACCCAAGTCGCGCGCCATCTGATGATCGGCATTCGCGCCATGGAGCTGCTGCGCCGCATGCCGCTGGAGCGGATCCACAGCCGGAAACTTCGATCCTTCGACGAAACGGCGTTCCTATAGGGGCTAAAACAGCGGAAAATCGCATGTTTTCACGTTTAGAGCGCCACAATTCGTTGTGTTATCCCACAACATACCGTTACATTCCGGCCATGAGGCCCTAAAAAGCGGGCAGTCTAAGGAGAATAAAATGGCAAAACCGATGACCAAGACCCAGCTCGTTGCTGCTCTGGCAGAAGAGATGGACACCGACAAGAAATCCGCAGGCGCAGCGCTCGACGCCGTTTGCAACCTGATCACCCGTGAAGTGTCCGCCGGCGGTGCCGTGACCCTGCCGGGCGTTGGCAAAATCTATTGCCGTGAGCGCCCCGAGCGGATGGTCCGCAACCCCGCCACTGGCGAGCAGTTCAAGAAAGACGCCGACAAAGTGGTCAAGATGACCATCGCGAAGGCGCTGAAGGACAGCGTGAACGAGTAAGCCCTGGGCTGAATGTTTGCGAAAGGGTCGCCTTCGGGCGGCCCTTTTTCGTTTGGGAGGAGGAAGGTGCGCGCCAGTACACAGATTAGCGATCTCGCGTTTTCCCGTTTGAGGTTTGCATTTCGCAGGGCCATCGCCTGCCCGCGGGTCGGCGATCCAACAGACGCTCCATGCACTTTATGGTTCAGCCATAATGTGCGCTTTCAATGTCGTGTCCAGCCTCGCCAAATCGCCTACCCGGTCGCACCAGCGGTGCGCCCGAACTACCACGGCACGCCTCTGGCGTGGCGGGCGGGCAGGCGATGGCCCGGCGCCTGCGGCTTGATTCCGGGCAGTGTCGAATTCCTAAAGCTTGGGTATTCTTCAACTCACCAAACCCACCTTGCCCTCCCCCTTCAAACCCGCCATTGCTTAGCAAGTTCAGCACAGGGGGCATTTCATGGACATCCGCGCAATTCTCATGGGACTGGCCTTTGCCGTGATGTGGTCCTCGGCCTTCACCTCTGCCCGTATCATCGTGATGGATGCCTCGCCCCTGCTGGCTCTCTCTCTACGCTACCTGATCTCTGGCCTGATCGGCGTCGGCATCGCGCTGGCCCTGGGGCAAAGCTGGCGGCTCACCCCCGCGCAGTGGCGGGCGACGATCATCTTTGGCGTGCTACAAAACGCGGTTTACCTTGGGCTTAACTTCATCGCCATGCAGACCATCGAGGCGTCCCTCGCCGCGATCATCGCCTCCACCATGCCGCTTCTTGTGGGCTTCGCCGCATGGGCGTTTTTGGGTGAGAAGCTGCGCCCTTTGGGCATTGCGGGACTGTTTGCCGGTGTCATTGGCGTCGCCATCATCATGGGCGCGCGCCTCGGCGGGCAAGTCGACCTCTATGGTCTCATCCTTTGCGCCATCGGCGTGGTGGCCCTCACCGCAGCCACCCTGTTGGTGCGCGGCGCGACCTCGGGCGGCAACTTCCTCATGGTCGTCGGCTTGCAAATGCTTGTCGGCTGCGTGGCCCTCTCCATCGCCACCCTGCTGTTTGAGACACCCCGCATCGACCCCAGCCTGCGCCTGACGCTCGCCTTCGCCTATACCTGCCTTGTCCCCGGCCTTGCCGCCACCGTGGTCTGGTTCTGGCTGGTCAATCGCATTGGCGCCACGCGGGCGGCCACCTTCCACTTTCTCAACCCGTTCTTTGGCGTGGCCATCGCGGCCCTGCTGCTGGGCGAAACGCTGGGTCCGCGCGACATCCTTGGCGTCGCCATCATTGCAGGCGGCATCCTTGCCGTGCAGGTCTCGCGGCAACGCAAGGCGTAACGCCAGTGTGAGCCGCAAACCCTTTGAATTTCACCGCCACACACCATCTAATAGGCCAAGCCCATGAATGGAGGACCCCATGCCCCAATACGAGAAAACCAACGCCGCGATTGATGCGCTGAGCCCCGAAGAATTCCACGTCACGCAGCGCAGCGGCACCGAACGCCCCGGCACCGGCAAATACCTGAACAACAAAGAGCCGGGCATCTACGTCGACATCGTTTCGGGCGAGCCTTTGTTCGCCAGCGGTGACAAATACGAAAGCGGCTGTGGCTGGCCCAGCTTTACCAAACCGATCGTGCCTGCCTATGTCGAAGAGTTGGAAGACGCCTCGCTCGGCATGGTCCGCACCGAGGTGCGCAGCAAACACGGCGACAGCCACCTTGGCCACGTCTTTCCCGACGGCCCACCGGATCGCGGCGGGCTGCGCTATTGCATCAACTCCGCCTCTTTGCGCTTCGTCCACCGTGACGACATGGAGGCCGAAGGCTATGGCGAGTATCTCAACCAAGTGGAGAATGTGACATGACAACCGAACGCGCAGTATTGGCCGGTGGCTGTTTCTGGGGGATGCAAGATCTGATCCGCCGCCGCCCCGGTGTGGTCTCGACCCGCGTCGGCTATACCGGCGGCGACGTGCCCAATGCGACCTACCGCAACCACGGCACCCATGCCGAAGGGATCGAGATCAACTTCGACCCCGAGAAGACCTCCTACCGTGAGCTGCTGGAGTTCTTTTTTCAAATCCATGACCCCACCACGGCGAACCGTCAGGGCAATGACCGCGGGATGAGCTACCGTTCCGCGATCTACTATGTCGACGATGAACAAAAAGCGGTCGCCGAAGATACCATCGCCGATGTCGAAGCCTCTGGCCTGTGGCCGGGCAAAGTCGTGACCGAGATCGAACCCGTTGGCGATTTCTGGGAGGCAGAGCCAGAGCATCAGGACTATCTGGAACGTCTGCCCAATGGCTACACCTGCCATTTCCCGCGCGCCGATTGGGTGCTGCCCAAACGCGCAGCGGCTGAGTAACGATGCTGCCCCCGGCACCGCGCCGGGGGTTAGCCCGCCGCCACGCGCGGCCGCCCCGAGGCTTCGACGGTAAGTGCGGCCTCGACAAACACCTCCCGCCCCTCAATCTCCGCCATACGAATATCGCGCGTCACGTGGCACTCGATCTGTGCGGCCCCGGCTGACTGGGCCCGCCCGCGGGCGGTTTCGGTCAAAGCAGTCTCTGCTTCGGCCAAAGCGCGTTCGGCATCCGGGAAATCCTGTGGGCCATTGGCCAGATGAACGCGAAACACCCCTTCGTGCGGGACGGTGACGGTGCCGCTTTCACGCATGATCACCCGGCCCACCACCGCACCGATGGCATTGGCGACATGGGCGTGGTCGGGCAGGATCATCTCGCTGCCCAGTCTCTTTCCTACCGCCGGGTAATAGGTCGCCGCCGAAGCGCCCAAGCCCACGACAGGCAAGTTCAGACCCGCATCAATCCGCAGCACGCCGCGATGCCCCGACAGGCCACGCTGCATCAAAACATGCCGTGCCAAGGTCTCGGGCGGCAGATCAAAGGCGGGGGATTCTTCGGCAAAAGCAGTCTCTAACAGGGCCAAAGCAGTCTGATCGGTCAGCTGGTCGATGATGATTTTGGCCAGACTCTCAGGCTCGGGGCAGAACCGCAGCCCCGAGCCGCCGCGCTTGCGCCCGAACAGCGCCAACGCCTTGTGGGCAGCCGCGCGGTCCCATGCCGAAAGATGCCCGGCCACATGGCTTGCATCGCTGGGCGTAACCCCCGCCACCTGCACCAGCCCTCGCGCCACCAGCCGGGCCAAAGCGCCCTGTTCGACCCGGTTCCGCAGCACGTCACCCAGGGGCCAGACATCGGTGCCGATCCGCTCCAACAGTGCCAAGTCGCGCGGGACCAGACCCTCGACCTCCTGACCCGGCACGGCCCGCACAAAGCGGCCATCATGCTCCCCCACGACACTCCGCCGCAGTTGGGCGTCCAAGGCTCTATGCACCACCTCGCCCGCCTCCACCGCAAGGAGAGAGACCGGCAGCAGCCGCTTCGGCCCTAGGGTCACGCCCGCGGTCAGACCTTGGGACGTGAAATGCACTTCGCTGTCACCGCCCAAGCCATGGGTCCGCATCGCCACCGCCTCGACCATGGTTCGATAGGGACCAACCTGCGCACCCGCCGGATCAATCGCCGGGCGACCGTCGCGCAACAGCGCTACATCGGTCGTCGTCCCGCCGATATCCGACACCAGCGCCGTCTCTGCCCCGGTCAACCAGCGCGCGCCCACGAGCGACGCAGCAGGGCCGCTAAGGATCGTCTCGATCGGGCGCTCGCGGGCCTGCGCGCTCGACATCAAGGCACCGTCGCCGCGCACCACCATCATCGGGCCGCTGATGCCCAAGCTGCGCAACTGATCCTCGGCCCGGCCAATCAGCCGATCGATCATGCCAATCAGCCGCGCGTTCAGCAAAGCCGTCAGCGCCCGCTTCGGCCCGTTCAGCTTGGCTGAAAGACTGTGAGACGCCGACACCGGACGCCCCGAGACCTCTGCCACCAGTTCCGCGACCCGCTGCTCATGGGCCGGATTGCGCGTGGCGAATTGGCTGGCCACGGCAAAGCCGCTTACATCGGCCCTATGCGTCTCTAAAAAGGCGATTAGGGCTGGCTCGTCCAGCGGCGCAACCTCGGCCCCCGCATGGTCGTGCCCACCAGTCAGCAGCAGGCAAGGGTCACCCCGCAGCGCCTCTGACAGCCCATGCGCTTCAAGATCAGGAGCGCGAAATCCGACATAGATCAGCGCCACGCGCCCGCCCTGCCCTTCGACCAGCGCGTTGGTCGCCAGCGTGGTGGAGAGCGAAGCCATGGCGATCTGATCCGCCGCCACGCCGGACTGCGTCAGCACCGCGCTGACCGCATTGCCCACGCCAACAGCCAGATCGGCGCGGGTCGTCAGCGCCTTGGCCGAAGCGATCACCTCTGACTCATCGCGGATCAGCACCGCGTCGGTATAGGTGCCGCCCGTGTCCACACCCAATAACACCGCCATGGGCGTGCCTCCTATGCCAACAGCTCTGCCGCCCAACGCGCGGCATCGGCCACGGTGGGGTCAGCATCTTCGGTCAGAGATTGCGCCACCGGGCGCAGCCGCGCCAGCCCGGAATTGCCGATGGCATAGAGCACGTTGCGCACAAAGCGATCCCGCCCGATCCGTTTGATCGGAGAGCCGGAATAGCGCGCGCGGAACGCGGTATCATCCAGCGCCGCCAACTCTGCCAAATCCGCCGGCTGCACAGCGGGGCCGTGATAGCGCATATCACTGGCCGCCACGGCGAATTTGTTCCACGGGCAAGCGGCAAGGCAATCGTCGCAGCCATAGATCCGGTTGCCCATCTTCTCACGTAGGTCCAGATCGACCGGCCCTTTGTGTTCGATCGTCAGATAGGAAATGCAACGCCGCGCGTCGAGTTGATAGGGCGCGGGGAAGGCATCTGTCGGGCAAGCCTCAAGGCAGGCGCGGCATGACCCGCAGTGATCCACCTCTCGCGCATCAGGGGCCAGATCAAGCGTGGTAAAAACAGACCCTAAAAAGGCCCAATTGCCGAACTGCCGGCTCAGCAGGTTGGTATGCTTGCCCTGCCAACCGAGCCCCGCCGCCTGCGCCAGCGCCTTTTCCGGCACCGGGGCGGTATCGACGAAAACCTTCACCTCAGGGTCAGCCGCGCGGGCCTCCTCCATCAGCCAACGCGCCAGCCGTTTCAGCCGTTTCTTGACGATATCGTGGTAGTCACGCCCCTGCGCATAGACTGAGATCGCCCCCTTGTCGGGATGCTCCAACACCGCGCGGGGGTCATGGTCGGGGGTGTAGCTTTCGGCCAGCATGATGACCGACCGCGCCTCGGGCCAGAGTGCTGCGGGATTGCCGCGCCAATGCATCCGCTCTTCCATCCAGCCCATCTGCCCGTGAAACCCCGCCTCGACAAAGCGGGCGAGCCTTTCGGGCATTTCGGGCACGTCTTCGGGGCGGCAAATACGGCAGGCGACAAAGCCTTCCTCAAGCGCCCGAGCCACCACCCGCGCCTTGAGGGCCTCCGGCCCGGGGTCGGCGCGGGGGGCGGCGGGCATCAGAAGTCGAGGTTGTTGTAATGCACCGGCGGCGGGAAGCCCGGCAACTGGTCGGCGAGGATCGACCGAAAGGCGGGACGCGATTTGATCTTGGCGTACCAGTCCTTAACCACGTCAGAGCGGTTCCAATCCACGTCCGAGATATAGTCGAGCGACGACAGATGCGCGGCGGCGGCGAAATCTGCCAGCGTCATCACGTCACCCGCCAGCCAGCGGCGGTGATCCAGCAGCCAAGCCATATAGTCGAGGTGATATTTGATCGCCTTGGCCCCGGCCTTCACGTTCTTGCTGTCCGGGTAGCCCTGTTTGGTGACCTTCTTGTTGACCCGCTCGTACAGCAGTTTCGAGGTCACCTCGTCGTGGAATTTGTCGTCGAACCAGCTGACCAGACGGCGCACTTCCAAGCGCTGCACCGGGTCGCTGGGCAGCAATGACGCCTCTGGGCGGGTCTCTTCGATATACTCACAGATCGCGGCGCTTTCCGCCATCATGATCCCGTCAAGCCGCAGCACAGGCACCTTGCCCGCCGGATTGCGGCGCAGGAAATCGGGGTCTTGCTCCCAATAGCGCTCCTCGACCAGTTCCACCTCGATCTTCTTCTCCCCAAGGCTAAGCCGCACCTTGCGACAGAAGGGGGACAAGGGAACGTGAAACAAGCGAGCCGTCATATAAAGTCCGTGTGGTTAAAGGGATTGCACTCTTCCATGCCTGCTGGCGGGAGGATTTTCAACTCTCGAAACAAGCGGCACGACCGTCCGCGCGGATGGTCGCCGCCCCGTCCATGATCTGGGCCGTGCGCTTGCGGGTAAAGTCACCGGGCCGGGAGGCGGAACGCTCTTTCGGGTCGGGCAGGATCGCGGCAAGCCGGGCGGCCTGCGTCGGGCTCAGGTCTGCTGCCGCGACGCCAAAGTAATGCGGGGCCGCAGCACCAACGCCAAAGACACCTTCGTCGAACTCGGCCACATTCAAATAGACCTCGATGATCCGGCGCTTGGGCCAAAGGGTTTCGACCAGCGGAGTCATCCCGGCCTCAAGTGCTTTGCGCAGCCACGAGCGCCCATGCCAAAGATAGACGTTCTTGACCGTCTGCTGGCTGATCGTGGACGCCCCGCGGGCAGAGCCATTTTCAATCGCGGTGCGGATCGCCTGCATGTCAAAGCCCCAGTGGTTGCAGAAATTCGCATCCTCTGCCGCGACAGCCGCGCGGGCCATCACGGGGGCGATCTGCTCAAGCGGCACCCAGTCGCGCTGCACCCCACCCAGACGGCGCGATTCCGAAAGCATGTAGACCCCAGTGGGCGGGTTGACGAAGCGGAACAGCAACACCAGCAGCACAGCCAAGACAAAGGCCAGCGCCAAGGCACGCACCACCCAGCGGCCCGCGCGTTTCTTCAACGGGGGGCTTGTCTTGCTCGATTTCTTGCCCTTGGGGGCGGTCTTTTTCCGTGTCGCCATGGATCAGCTATAGGCCGTCTGCGGGTTTTTGTGAACGGTTGTCGCGCGCGGTGATTTCTTGAGCGAGGTAGGCACCGATCCGGGCAGAGCCACGGGCGGAGGGATGCACGTTGTCCCCGGCGAATAGACCGCGGTCCCCCCGGTCGATCACGTCTTCGGAATCGACGAAATGGATCCTCGGGCGGCCTGCGGCGAAAGTGGCGATGCGGGATTCGATTTCGACCAGATCATCGCGGCATCCGGCAAAGGAGCCTGAGCCGGAGCCTGCGTAATAGCCCATCCACATGACCTGCGCCCCGGTCTGGGCACGGAGGCGTTGCAAGAAGGCGGGGATGCTGCCGCTTTGACCGTCCGGTGCGATCAGCGCATTCACCGAGGCCCCGCAGGCCCCGCAGCCGCAATCGGCGCTCAAATCGTTGGCACCGCCATTCACCACCACCCAGTTCCAGCGCCCGCCGGGGAACTGCTGCTGGATGTCAAAGCCAACGGCAGAGGCGATGGTCGAGCCATTGTCGAGCTGCGCGCCGGGCACGGCACGGCTGGTGACGCTGCGGCCCGTTTGGTTGGCAATGACATCGGGGATGGAGCGGCCTCCATTCCACGCCATGATGGAATCGCCCAGCACGAGGATATCGCCCCCGCCACGCGGTGCGGTGTCGGTGCAGGCGCTGAGGCCTGTGACTATCGCCAATACCGCTAGAATTCTTCGCATGATCCGCCTCCTGTGGAGAGGCAGAGATAGCGCAGAGGTTTTTCAAAACCACCCTTGCCCCGAATCAAGCCGAAGGCGATGGCCCGCCCGCGCGACCGGAGCCGCGCGGGGCAAAGGTTACTCCGCTGGAACTGCCGTCTCTTCCACCGACAGCGGCGCGGGCAGATGCACCAACATCTCCTTCGGGCAGACCTGCAGGAAGTTGTGCTTCTCAGTCTCCCAATGCTGAAGAATATCGGCGGCCTTGCGGCTGTTGGTCTCGGCGACATGACGCTCCAGCAGCCCGTGCAACTGGTCCAACCAATGCTCGACGCTGACCGGGCAGGTCACGATTGTTTCGGCATTCATCAGCTTCGGCGCCAGCCCGTCGGGGTCATAGAGATAGGCCATCCCCCCGGTCATCCCGGCGGCGAAGTTCGCGCCGATCTCGCCCAAGATCACCGCCACACCGCCAGTCATATATTCACAACCGTTACTGCCGCAGCCTTCGATCACCACATGCGCGCCCGAGTTGCGCACCGCAAAACGCTCGCCCGCCCGGCCCGCGGCAAAGAGATAGCCCGCCGTCGCACCATAAAGCACCGTGTTGCCGATGATCGTATTCTCCGACGCCACCACTGGGCTCGCCATCGAAGGCCGCACCACAATCGTACCGCCCGACAGACCCTTGCCGACATAGTCGTTGGCATCGCCCGAGACTTCGAGCTTCAGCCCCGGTGCCGCGAAGGCGCCGAGCGATTGTCCGGCACTCCCGGTCAGCTTCACCGTCAAGTGGTCCGGCTGCAGGGAATTGCGCATACCGAAGCGTTTCACGATATGGCTCGAAACCCGCGTGCCGACCGTCCGGTGCGTGTTCTGCACGGCGTAGGACAGCTGCATCTTCTCACCATCCTCAAGGAAACGCGCGGCATCCCGGACGATCTGCGCATCAAGCGTATCAAGCACCACCTGACGCGGTTTGTCGCGGTCATAGACGTTCTCATGTGCGCCATCGACGGTGATCAACAGCGGGTTGAGGTCCAGATCATCCAAATGCGCCGAACCTCGGCTGACCTGCGTCAACAGGTCCGCGCGGCCGATGACTTCATCAAGGCTGCGCGCCCCGATGCTGGCCAGAATCTCGCGCACTTCGGTGGCATAGAAGGTGATGAGGTTCACCACTTTGTCCGCATTGCCGGTGAACTTGCCACGCAGAGCTTCGTCCTGTGTGCAAACACCCACGGGGCAAGTATTCGACTGGCACTGGCGGACCATGATGCAGCCCATAGCGATCAGCGCGGCGGTGCCGATGCCATATTCCTCGGCCCCCATCATCGCAGCCATGACGATGTCGCGTCCGGTGCGCAGGCCACCATCGGTGCGCAATGTCACCCGGTCGCGCAGGTTGTTCATCGACAGAACCTGATGCGCCTCGGTGAGGCCCATCTCCCACGGCAGACCCGCATATTTGATCGAGGTCGCAGGCGAGGCCCCGGTGCCACCGTTATGGCCCGAGATCAGGATGATGTCGGCCTTGGCCTTGGCCACGCCCGCAGCAATCGTGCCGACACCGCTCGACGCCACCAGCTTGACCGTCACCTTGCAGCGCGGGTTGATCTGCTTGAGGTCATAGATCAGCTGCGCAAGGTCTTCGATCGAGTAGATATCGTGGTGCGGCGGGGGCGAGATCAGCGTCACGCCCTTGGTCGAATGCCGCAGCCGCGCGATCAGATCGGTGACCTTCATGCCGGGAAGCTGCCCACCCTCACCGGGCTTGGCACCCTGTGCGACCTTGATCTCCAACTCTTCGCATTGGTTCAGATACTCCGCCGTCACGCCAAAGCGGCCCGAGGCGACCTGTTTGATCTTGGCCGACGGATTGTCGCCGTTGCTTTCTGGCACGAAATGCGCCGGATCTTCGCCGCCCTCGCCGCTGTCAGATTTCGCGCCAATACGGTTCATCGCCACGTTCAGCGTCTTATGCGCCTCTGGGGAAAGCGCGCCCAGCGACATGCCCGGCGTTACGAAACGCTTGCGGATCGAGGTGATGCTCTCCACCTCCTCCAATGGCACCGGCGTGCCCTTGGGCTTGATGTCGAGCAGGTCACGCAGATGGATCGGCGGGTTGCTCTGCATCTTTTTCGAATACTGCTGCCACATCTGATAGGACGCCTTGTTGCAGGCCATTTGCAGCATATGCATGCTGCTCGCCTCCCAAGCGTGTTTTTCGCCCGTCTTGCGCTGCTTGTAGAAACCGCCAATCGGCATCACGACCCCGTCGCCCTGCCAGCCCTTGGCGTGGACCTCTTCGGCCTTGCGCTGAATGCCGACGACACCGATGCCGGAGATGCGGCTGGTCATGCCGGGGAAATACTCGGCGCACATGGCGCGCGAAAGGCCCACGGCCTCGAAGTTCAGGCCGCCGCGATAAGACGAGATCACGGAAATCCCCATCTTCGCCATGATCTTGAGCAAACCTTGGTCAATCGCCTCACGGTATTTCTGCACCGCCTGCGTCAGAGTCATGTCCAAGAGCCCGCGCTCGATCCGGTCGGCCAAGGAATCTTCGGCCAGATAGGCGTTCACCACGGTCGCGCCGCAGCCGACCAACACCGCAAAGTAATGCGGATCGACACATTCCGCCGAGCGCACGTTGAGCGAGGTAAAGGTCCGCAGACCCTTGCGCACGAGGTGACTGTGCACCGCGCTGGTCGCAAGGATCATCGGCATCGCGACCCGGTCGGCCCCGCTGTGCTGATCGGTCAGCACCAGATGGCCCGCGCCAGAGCGCACGGCGTCTTCCGCCTCGGCCCGAATCCGCGCCAGCCCGGCGCTGAGATTGCCGTTGCCCGCCTCAAATGTGCAGTCGATGGAGACGGTATGCACCTTGAACTGCGCCATCAGTTCTTCGAATTGCGCATTGCCGACGAAGGGACTGTCGAGCACGAGGATCTCGGTCTGGGAGCTGTCTTCGTCGAGCACGTTCTTGAGGTTGCCGAAGCGCGTCTTGAGGCTCATCACCCGGAATTCGCGCAAGGAATCGATCGGCGGGTTGGTAACCTGGCTAAAGTTTTGACGGAAGAAGTGGCTCAGCGGGCGGTACTGGCCGCTCAAGACCGCCGAGGGCGTGTCATCGCCCATTGAGGCCAGCGTCTCTTTCCCGTCCTCGGCCATGGGCGCGAGGATCTGTTCCAACTCTTCGATGGTATAGCCCGCAGCCACCTGACGGCGGCGCAGTTCGGCCCCGTCAAACAGCGGCTTTTCGGTGACGCGGCCAAGGACATCATCCATCTCGGTGATCTTGCCGACCCATTCGCCGAAGGGCTGGTTCGACGCGAGCTTGTTCTTGATCTCGGTATCGTTGAAGAGTTTGCCCTCTTCCATATCGACCGCGATGATCTGCCCGGGGCCAAGCGCGCCTTTGCGCACGACCCGCGCCTCGTCCAGTGGCACCATCCCGGCCTCGGACCCGGCGATCAACATGCCGTCGGAGGTTTCCACATAGCGCATCGGGCGCAGGCCGTTCCGGTCAAGCCCGGCGCAAACCCAGCGGCCATCGGTCATCGCCAATGCGGCGGGGCCGTCCCACGGCTCCATCACGGAGTTGCAGTAGGAATACATGTCGCGCCATGCTTGAGGCAGTTCCACCGCCTGTTTCGACCACGATTCCGGCACCAGCATCGTCTTAGCCATCGGCGCGGAGCGGCCCGCGCGGACCAGCACCTCGAACACGGAATCCAGTGCGGCAGAGTCGCTGGACCCCGAGGCCACGATCGGTTTGATGTCCTCGGCCATGTCACCAAAGGTGGCAGAGGCCATACGGATCTCATGGCTCTTCATCCAGTTCATGTTGCCCTTGAGGGTGTTGATCTCACCGTTATGGGCCAACATGCGGAAGGGCTGCGCCAGCCACCACTGCGGGAAGGTGTTGGTGGAGTAACGCTGGTGATAGATCGCGAAGGCGCTGATGAACTTGTCGTCTTTCAGGTCGGGATAGAATTCGGCCACCTGTTCGGCCAGCATCATGCCCTTGTAGATGATGCTGCGGCAGGACATCGAGGCGATGTACATCTGCGGCACCTGCGCGGCGATGGCGGCTTTCTCGATGCGGCGGCGGATGACATAAAGCTCACGCTCAAAGGTCTCTTCGTCGACACCTTTGGCGTTGGAAATCAGGATCTGCTCAATCTCGGGCCGGGTCGCATTGGCCTTTTCGCCCAACACGGAGATGTCCACCGGCACATGCCGCCAGCCGTAGATGTAATAGCCCATGCGGAGCACTTCGGTCTCCACGATGGTCCGGCAGGTTTCTTGCGCGGCAAAGTTGGTGCGCGGCAGGAAGACTTGGCCCACGGCGATCAACTCGTCCTCGCGCGGGGTGTGGCCGGTGCGGCGGACCTGCTCATAAAAGAAGGGCACAGGGATCTGCACGTGGATGCCCGCGCCATCGCCGGTCATCCCATCTGCGTCAACCGCGCCGCGGTGCCAGATCGCCTTGAGCGCGTTGATCCCGTTCAGCACGACCTCGCGGGTCTTCTCACCGTTGATGTTGACCACAAGGCCCACGCCGCAGGAAGAATGCTCTTCCTCGAAACTATACATGCCCTTATCGGCCATCATCGCGCGTTTGGCTTCTTCGCGGGCCACCCAGGCGTCATCATATTTGGTCATGGCTTGGTTCCTTCCACAAACGCCGCAAATCCTGCTTCGACTTCGGCCTTGGTTTTGATCTCGTGGTCCCCGGCAAAGGCATAGCCGTCGGGCTTCACATCTATGTAAATCTCGGTCTTGAGCGGCAGGCCGCCCGCATTCTCCACCAATCCGGCAGAGAGTGAGTAATAGTCATGCCCCGGCAGCGTGAGGTGATACCAAAGCGTGCTGCCGCAACTGTCGCACCATGCCCGCTCAGCCCAGTCCGAAGAGGCATAGGATTTCACCGGGCCGTCATAGGTCAGGCTGCCCGGTTTCGCGTCAATCTCAAGGAACGCACTGCCGGTCCAACGGCGGCACATCTCGCAGTGGCAGGCACCAAGCGCGTCTTTCAACGGCTCAAAGCTGACCGTGACCGCCCCGCAAAGGCAATGACCGCTCAAAAGGCTCATCGCTTGTCCTCCACATGCAGGGCGCGGGCCCCGTAATCGGCTTTGCTCACCCGCTCCAGTTCCCCGGCCAAGGCAAAGTTGCTTGGGGCGCGGTCGGCATAGACCACGCGCGCCAGCTTTGCCCCGCCAAACCCGTCGAAGAGCCCCGGAGCCAGTTCCAGCAGCTCCGCGTTCTCGCCTTCCGTATCTGCGAACCAAACCGCCGTGCCGCAGGTCTCGCACCACGCCCGCTCGGCAAAGGAGGATGAGGCATAGGTCCGGATCGGCCCCTTGTAGGAAACCCGCGCGCGTGGCACTTCGATCCCCATCTGGACAGAGCCGCTCCACCGGGTGCAGAGGTCACAATGACAGGCCGAAATCGCAGCCAACGGCCCGGTCACATCCACCGTGACCGCGCCGCACAGACAGTGGCCGTGGTGTGCTTCACCCCCCATGGCGTTGTCCGCTTTGATGGCTGCACCAGCACTCATCTCATTCCGCAGCGATGCGCTGCGCCCCGTTGAAATCATCAAGGATTGCCTGCGCGCAGTCGCGGCCATCCTTGATGGCCCAGACCACAAGGCTCGCCCCGCGCACGATGTCGCCCACAGCATAGACGCCATCAAGCGCCGTTGCCCCGGTGACGTAATCGGCTTTGATCGTGCCCCAGCGGTTCACCGGCAACTCCGGTTCGTTCCAAAGGGTCGGCAGGTCTTCTGGCTCGAACCCAAGCGCCATGATGACGAGGTCGGCGTCTTCGACGTAGTCCGCGCCTTCGATCACCTCGGGGGCCTGACGGCCAGTGACATCCGGCGCGCCGAGGCGCATCTTTTGCACCATGACCCCGGTCACCGGATCGCCGACAAAGCCCTTGGGCGCGCTCAGCCATTCAAATATCACGCCTTCTTCCTCGGCGTTTTGCACTTCGCGTTGGCTGCCCGGCATATTGGCCCGGTCCCGACGGTAGAGACATTTGACGCTCTCCGCGCCTTGGCGGATCGAGGTGCGCACGCAGTCCATCGCGGTGTCGCCACCGCCGATCACGACGACTTTCTTGCCCGCAGCGTTCAGGCGACCGCTTTCGAATTCATCGACCGAGTCGCCAAAGCTTTTGCGGTTGGAGGCGGTGAGGAAGTCGATCGCCCGCTCCACGCCGAAACCACCCACACCGGGGGCTTCGATCTCGCGCGTTTTGTAAACGCCGGTGGCGATGATCACCGCGTCATGTTTGCCCCGGATCGCGCCAAAGCTAAGGTCGACGCCCACATCGCAGTTCAATTCAAAGGTCACGCCACCTTCGGCAAGCTGCGCATTGCGGCGCTCGACCACGTCTTTCTCAAGCTTGAAGCCGGGGATGCCATAGGTCAGCAAGCCGCCCGCACGGTCGTAGCGGTCATAGATGGTGACCTGCACGCCCGCGCGGCGCAGCATGTCCGCCGCTGCCAGACCGCCGGGGCCGGCACCGATGATGCCAACGCTTTCAGCGCGCTCTTCGCGCGGGGCGGCGGGTTTGACCCAGCCCTGCTCCCATGCGGTGTCGGTGATGTATTTCTCGATCGAGCCGATGGTGACGGTGCCATGGCCCGACTGCTCGATCACGCAGTTGCCTTCGCACAGGCGGTCCTGCGGGCAGATGCGGCCACAGATCTCGGGGAAGGTATTGGTCGCCTGACTGATCTCATAGGCCTCTTGCAGACGCCCTTCTGCAGTCAGGCGGAGCCAGTCGGGGATGTTATTGTGCAAAGGGCAATGGGTCTGGCAGTAGGGCACGCCGCATTGGCTGCACCGGCTGGACTGTTCAGCCGCTTTCGCATCCGCATATTCGGCATAAATTTCGTCGAAATCCGTCCGGCGCAAATCAGGCGGGCGTTTTTCGGGCATATCCCGCGCAACGTCTGTAAATTTTAGCATGACCTGCTTCGCCATATACCCGTTCCTTCGACAAATTCCGTCAGAAGGCTCGTATACGAGAGCGCCCAAGTAAATAAAAGACAGCAGTGCTGACCTATTTACCTCTTTCCGGGCAAATGGAACGCCCGGAGGTCATTTTTATGCGTCATTTAGGGTCCGATGCGGACCTAACTATCAAAACCCCGCCCAAAGCGCGATGATCACGACACCACCCACAAGGATTCGCCACCACCCAAAAAGCGCGTAGCCATAGCGGCTGATGTAATCGAGCACCCAACGCACCACGAAGACGGCAGAGATAAAGGCCATGACAAAGCCCACGGCGATCTCGCCCATGGCAGAGGCATCCAGCACGTCGCGGTTCTTGTAGATGTCATAGGCAAAGGCGCCCGCCATCGTCGGCATCGACAAAAAGAACGAGAATTCCGCCGCGGCGCGCTTGCTGGCCCCCAGCAACAGGGCGCCAACGATCGTCGCCCCCGACCGCGAGGTGCCCGGCACCATGGCAAGACATTGGATCACGCCGATCTTGAACGCCATGGAAAGGGGGAATTTGGTCGCGTCGGAATAGGTCGGCGCAGGTGCGATGCGATCCACGATCAACAGCACCACCCCGCCCAGCACCAACATGATGGCGATCAGCAAAGGTGTTTCGAACAGGACCGTCTTGATGAAATCATGGGCCAAAACCCCGATGAACACCGCAGGCAGAAAGGCCAGAAGCACCGACCAGATAAACCGCCGCGCCTGCGGATCATGCGGCGCGGCCGAGAATACCGCCCAAAGCCGTGCGGAATAAACCGTCAGGATCGCCAGCACCGCGCCCAATTGGATCACGACTTCAAAGGTCCGCCCGGCGCTCTCAAAGCCCAAGAAGTGACCGGCCAACAGAAGATGCCCGGTCGAAGATACGGGGATGAACTCTGTCAGCCCCTCCAGCAAACCCAGAAAGGCGGCGATCAGAGTGGTCGACTGTTCCATTATCCCTGCCGCAGGTTACGTGCCGATGCTTTGATGGCGTCATATTGCCCCGAGGGTCGGAACCGCCAGAGATAGTCGGGCAGCACCGCGTCCATCGCGGTGGGGGTGATGCCAAGCTCGGTAAAGCCGCGCGCCCCTTCTGCCACAACGTTGTCATTGCGCAGGTTTTTGACCTGATCGCGGGTCAGCATCTTGTTGGTGAAAAGACCAAAGGTCGCGGCCTGCACCATGTCGAACCCAAAGGCGACGATCTTGGCTAAGAACCACGGCATGTTGAGCACCAAACGCCGACGGTGAATCACCTCAAGCATACGCTGCATCAGGCCGCGGAAAGTATCCACATCAGGGCCACCAAGCTCATAGACACCCGCGGGGGCCTGCCCCTCCAGAGCCTTTTCGGCCGCTTTGGCAACGTCATCGACAAAGACCGGCTGGAACCGGGTAGAGGCACCGGCGACCGGTAGGATCGGGCCGGTGCGGGTCATGCCCGCAAAGCGGTTAAAGAACTCATCCTCGGGGCCAAACATGATCGAGGGGCGCAGAATCACGGCCTCAGGCATATGTTTGAGAATGGCGGCCTCGCCCTCGCCCTTGGTGCGGGCATAGTCGCTCTCGGCCTCCATATCCGCGCCGATGGCAGAGACATGCACGAAACGCGCAACTCCTTCGGTTGCGGCCATATGGGCGATACGCTCCGCCCCTTCGGATTGCACCGCGTCGAAACCGTTCTTTCCGGTCTCAACCAAAATGCCCACGCAGTTCACGACCGCGTCCGCCCCACGCAGAGCGTCGCGCACGGAGCCATCGTTGCGAATGTTGCACAAAACAGGTTCGACTTGGCCAACCACACCATAGGTCCGCACAAAGAGCGCTTCGTTGGGGTGGCGCACCGCCACCCGTACCCGCCAACCAGCTCTGGCCATGCGATACGCGATATAGCGTCCGACAAACCCCGAACCGCCATAAATCGTGACCAGCTTAGACATTCTGCCGCTCCTGTAGATAAATTCTCTGACAGGATGTACCCGTGCGCCGCCGCTGTCACAAGGCCAAACCCCCGGTTGTAGCGATCCCCGCGCAGGATTTTCTAGATTTCGCTCAAATTGCGATTGACAGTCACCCGGCTGAGCCTTAGAGCACCCCACACGATACGTGCCCAGGTGGCGGAATGGTAGACGCGCTAGCTTCAGGTGCTAGTACTGGCAACGGTGTGGAGGTTCGAGTCCTCTCCTGGGCACCAATATTCCCCGATAAGTAATTGAAATATATCGGAAATTAGGGATCAGGGGGACCTCCAACCACCTCCCTGACCACCCCAGTCACATCGCTGGACAGCGCAATCATAGAGAATCGCCTAGCAGATTAGCTGCCTTGGCGTCACCGAGAATCAAATTAGTCAAGGAAATTTACTTCCGGGCCCAAGAAAGGACTGGAGTACCGTAGGTTGCTTAGATACAAATTCTCCTAGGGGAGAAAAATGACACGACCAGAACACCTTCCAGACTTTTCCGACCCTCCGCTTGATGAAGTGGTCTTGGGTGTACAGTTTACCCCTGTACCCGGA
Source organism: Sulfitobacter sp. D7 (assembly GCF_003611275.1). Classification (NCBI taxonomy): domain Bacteria; kingdom Pseudomonadati; phylum Pseudomonadota; class Alphaproteobacteria; order Rhodobacterales; family Roseobacteraceae; genus Sulfitobacter; species Sulfitobacter sp. D7. The sequence goes on along the minus strand of NZ_CP020694.1, from coordinate 266,826 downwards.
TATCTTGCCGTACACTCTAAAGATCTTTGGGAGTTGTTCCGAGGTGAGTTCCCTTCTGTCGAGGAACAGCCAGTTCTTGATACACACTTCGAAACATTCGGCGGCCCCAACTCCGACCAAGGCCCAAAGTTTCATTTTGGGCAGCCGCCAGTCGGAAGCCGACTTTGGTTCATCTCTGAAGACGGCAACCACATACTTCAATTCCAGCCAGACCGAATGATTACGAATTGGCGGCGTCAGAACTCTCAAGGAACCTATCCGAGATTTGAAGGTATCGCAGACTCTTTCAGCAAAAATCTAACCAAGCTGTTTTCCCACCTTGAAAAGAGCTTCGGACACTCGACCGATGTAAACCAAGCTGAAGTAGCCTATATTAATATCATTCCAGTCGAAGACTTCTCTCACCCATCGAAGTGGTTCAGCTTCTGGAACGACACTCACTTTGAAGTGGAGGGTATTAACACTAGCTTCAGTGAAGTAATAAGGGACGAACACGATAGACCGTTTGCTAGATTGAAGTATGAGATCCAATCGGTTTTTACTCCAGACGGGAAGAGAAGAGCATTTCGATTTTCGCTAACCTATAAAGGTAAACCCGCAGGGCGAGACATCTCTTCTGTAGATGATTTTATCGCGGGTGGTCGTGAAAAGATAGTTACGAGATTTGAAGAACTTACTAGTCAGTCTGCACATGAAATATGGGGCATAAAATAATGAAACGGAATTCGTTGACCAGCTCAGCCTTTCAAGATGAGGTTCCTAACTACTTTGCGGGCACTTCGAATGTATCGTCCATTGGCAGGTTTGGACGCAAAGCTCGCGTCGCCCAACCAACCTCTCCTTGGTTTGAAGAGTTAGAAGACCGTTTAAATGAGCTGACTGCCCTTCCAAGAGGGTGGAATGGGTATGATGGAGCGCCGGTATCATTCACCTGTGCGCAATTTGCGGCAGCTCTCATCGAGAGACTTTTCTGCGCAAATGTGCCCGCCCCACAACTCGTTCCAGGTGATGACGGGACGCTCCAGCTAGAGTGGCACATCAACGGCTTCGATGTAGAGCTCGACGTCCTCGCCCCATATGAAGTGAATGCTAGCCGCTTCGATCATCTTACTGGGGAGGATGAAGAGATCGAAGTACAGGCTGACTTCACTGCATTGACTGAATGGATGTCACAACTAGGTGAGGAGCGCGGTCCTCAGCTGCAAACAGGAACTTAGTACTCTTGCCTGTGCCGCCCTACGACGAAGAGGATATCTCTCCAGAAGCAGTGATTATCCGACGTATTGACCCCAAACAACATATTGTTTGGGACGAAAACAATCAGTGCCACCGTATATCTTCCAAAGCTTACTCCCCTTCATCTGGTGATTATGGAGGTATGTCGGTGGATATCGAGGCTAAGATAATTGCCGCTGGAGTTGAGCCGGCTGAGTTTGTGACTACGCCAGTTTTCACCGGCTCAGTACAATTTTCTGCAAACTCCATCCGCAATCTCAATTTGTGGATTGGTTATGAACCCGTGGATGATAATCCACACCACGGTGAGGTATGGGGAAATCCGCGCCCCAATAAGTTCACCAATGGGCAAAAGCGCGGGCTCCGGCAAGAAGCTACATGGTATGTTCAGCTAGAAAATGTCGAGCTCGTTTAATCTGAGCTGCAGACAACACCAAACAGCGCCTAAGACGCAGCCAAACTTTTCTTACTGAGAAGTCTCGCGCTAGTGCACAAAAGCACTAAGTTACCCAGCTCTGTACTCAATGAGACCTTCAATAAACTTCCCTTCAAAAGACGACGAGCGGGCAAACACCGATTCATGGAGGTAAGAAATTAAAGGACTGCCTGTCGCCTCCGCTAATTCCCTAGAATTTTCGATATAATATGCGAGCTCTGAACGGATATCTTCTGCTGCGCTAAAACCTGTCCGGAACCTGCGCAGAGCTCTCCAAGTTCGAAACGGAACCTCGCCTGTTTCCCAGCTGTCTCGCTCCTCCGCGGAACAAAGACGTCGTTCCAATTTACATAGTGCCCGGTGCGATAACCCAATTCTTCCATCTGGACTTACAAGATAACCCATGACGTCCAGGCCGTCTGCATCACCGAGCTTTGGAGGAGAGAGTTCAAGCGGACCGAAGGAGCACCGATCAAAAGCTTCGGCCAGAATATCCACCATCGTCCGTAGCCCCGCGCGGGTCCGCCCAGCAACGTAAATGTTGTCAAAACAAACCACTATTCTCGCATTGTCGCACTTCGGCATCCGCAGGAGAATACCGTTAATGAACCATGCAAGGATCACGCTTGACGCCGGAGAGCCCTGCAAAAGGCCCCGAGGTCCGCTTGAGTTCTCAATGTCCTCGACCCCATAGGTAGGCAGATTGGAAGCATGCATCCCTCCACCGTCCCTCTGGAATATGAGGTTTCTTGCATCTAAGTTTCTGTAAATCACCTCCTTTGGTAGGTAAGCATCAAGGGAACCCCCTCTATTTTGGGCTGATTTGAGGTGCGATTATTGCGCGAGGCTGGCGATTTGACTGGCGCAATATGAGGGTTTTGAGATGAGTAAACGGCGGGTTGGGCGGGGTTCCAAATACTCGGATGAGTTCAAGCGGCGGTTGGTGGCAGAGAGCCAAGCCGATGGTGTCAGTGTGCCGATGGTTTCTCGCCGTCATGGCGTGCCGACAAGCCGGATTTATTCGTGGCGCAGCGATGACAGGTTTCAACCCGATGGGTCTGATGATGCCGGGTTCATGCCTGTTGAGATTTCAGGCGGCGATCACGATGCAGTACCGATGCTGCCGGAAGCGCGGCCTACAGCCAGCTCCCGGATAGAGATCACGCTGGAGAATGGGCGCAAGCTGAGCGTTAGCGACGGGGTTGATGCTGGCTTTGTGCTGGAACTGGCGCGGGGGCTGGCGGCATGATCCCTGTTCTGGCGGATGCGAAGATCTGGCTGGCGGCGGGTGTGACGGACATGCGGCGTGGGTTCAACGGTCTGGCGGCACAGACCGCGCAGGTTCTGGCGGGCGATCCCTATTCCGGCCATCTGTTTTTGTTCCGGGGACGGCGAGGTGATCAGATCAAGATGATCTGGTGGGACGGTCAGGGTGCATGCTTGTTCACCAAGCGCTTGGAGCGGGGTCGGTTTGTCTGGCCCACGGCCAGCGAGGGTAAAATCAACCTGAGCCGCGCGCAGTTGGCCATGCTGATGGAAGGCATAGACTGGCGCATGCCGCAGAAGACATGGCGGCCCGCGATGGTGGGCTGAGGCAATGTTTTATGGGCTTTCTTGCTGTTTTGGGATTCCCCCTGATGTCCGATTTTGCTATGGAATGGCATGCGTAAGACCCCTCCAAATCTGGCTGATCTGCCACCTGACGTGCAGGCCTTTGTAGCCGCACAAGCGGCGGAACTGGCCCGTAAGGATGCGGAGTTGTTGGGCCAATCGTTGAGCCATGCCTCCGCCCAAAAACGCCTCAAGGATGAGATGGAAGCCGCCCTTGCTGCCGAGCGCACCGCCCATGCGCGGGCCATCCAGAGCCGAGATACCCTCATTGCTGATCTGCGCTTGCAATTGCATGGTCACAAAAAGCACCGCTTTGGGTCAAAGTCGGAAAGCAGCGCGCAACTGGCGCTGGAACTGATCCTCGAAGAGTTGGAGATCGAGCAAGCCGCAGAGACTGAAGGTGATGGTGAGGGCCAGACGTCTTCCGAGGCAGACGTCCCAAAGCCGCCGCGCACCCCGCGCAAACGCAAGCCTTTCCCAAAGGGGCTTAAGCGGGTCAAGAAGACCATCACCCCCGGTGAGACCTGTGAAGACTGTGGTGGCCGCTTCAGGGAGCTGGGAACAGATGTTCTGGAAGAGTTGGAATATGTTCCAGGCCATTACATCGTCAATCAGATCAACCGCCCGCGTTTGGCCTGTAGCTGCTGTGACAAGGTGGTTCAGGCGGAGATGCCAAGCCGCCCCATCCCCAAGAGCTTTGTGGGTCCCGCGCTGATGGCGCATATCCTGTGCTGCAAATACGGCTATCACCTGCCGCTCTATCGCCAAAGCCAGATGTTTGAGAACGAAGGCATCGACCTGAGCGGATCGCTCATGGCCCTCTGGGTGGGCAAATGCACCAAGCTGCTTGAACGCGTGGCAGATGCCATCCGTGACCATGTGTTTGAGGCACAAGCCATCTTCATGGATGATACCACGGTCAAGCTGCTCCAGAAGGGCAAAGGGCGTGGCAAAAACAAGAGCAAAACCGCACGGCTATGGGTCTATGCCCGAGATGAGAGCGCCTGGTCCGGGGCCGCGCCACCCGCCGTGTGGTATCAGTTCTCCACCAACCGAGGTGCGGAACACCCGAGCGAACATCTCAAATCCTACACGGGCTACGCCCATGCGGACGCCTATGCAGGCTATAACGATGCCTACCGCACGGGGCGCATCAAGGAGATGGCCTGTATGGCCCATGTGCGACGGGAGTTTTATGCCCTGTATGAAAGCCTGAAGCTGCCTGTGGCGGGCGAAGCGGTCTTGCGCATTCGAAAGCTCTATGACGTTGAAACACAGGCACGGTTCCTACCACCCCATGAGCGCGTGGCCCTGCGTCAGGAACTCGCCAAGCCCATCTTTGATGATCTGGAGATCTGGCTCAAGGAGCAGTTGGGTAAAATCTCCGGCAAGACGCCACTGGCTAAGGCCATCCGATATGCCCTCGCGCGCCTGCCAAAGGCACGGCCTTATCTCGACAACGGCTTCTTGGAAATCGACAATAACACAGCCGAGCGGGCAGTGCGTCCTGTGGCCGTTGGAAGAAAGAACTACCTCTTCATGGGGTCAGAGGCAGGCGGCAAATCCGCAGCAATCGCCTATACTCTCATCGAGACCGCAAAGATGAACAACGTCAATCCCGAAGCCTGGCTCGCTTGGGTGCTCGAACGCATCCAGGATCATCCCGTCAATCGCATCCCCCTGTTGCTACCTTGGGCATCTCAGGGCATGATCAACGCGCAGAATGCTGAGGTCGGGGATCAACACGCCGCCTGATCAAACTTTTCATTGACGCCTATGGAGGTAAAATGGCTTGGGTTTACTTGTTCTTTGCGGGTCTTCTTGAATGTGGGTGGGTAATTGGTCTGAAATACACTCAAGGCTTCACGAAACTTCAGCCATCTGTCCTGACCGTGCTCGCAATGATCGCAAGCTTCTGGCTCTTGGCTGAAGCAATGAAAGACATTCCCGTAGGTACTGCATATGCCGTTTGGGCAGGTATTGGGGCTGTGGGCGTTGCTATTATTGGAATGACCATCTTGGGAGAGCAAAAAGACTTGGCTCGTGTCGCCTGTCTTCTCTTGATTGTTGCTGGGATTGTTGGGCTGAAACTGGTCGGAACCACGGCCAATCATTAGCGCCGAATGACAATCAACGAGCTGCTATGATCACAGTGCAGAGGGGCTTCCCTGGATGCTTACAATGCGGATACACTTTCGAGGAAATGCTCGGTCAGCATGACATTGACATCTACCATGTCGAGACATTGCGGGAGCTGGCCGAGAAGTTTGTAGATGAAGGGCTTTACGGTGAAATCCCAGAGAGCTTGCAGTATTACTGTTTCTCCTACGACACCCCCTCCAAACTTGTCGATCTGATCAATATAGCGCTTCAATGCACCAAAGATACGGCTGGGCCGGTCCGCATATCCCGGCGCGCGGGTTTCGAGCGTCTTTGCGCTTGTGGCAAGGCCTCGATCTTCGTCGAAGAAATCGAACGTCTTGAAGTTGTCGGGCGTGCGCTCTCCCAAACCGCCCAATCGTTCCAGGTGATCCTACCACGGTCCACCCTGCTCCCTGATCGGCCCGCCCCAGGTGAGGCCGGAGTTTTCGATGACGTCCCAGTCAGGATCAGAGGGCAAGCGGCGCGCCTCTGCCGCCTCATGCAGAAGCGCGTCGCGCATGTCGTCCGCGTCCTGCGCGTCACAGCTCGGCCCGCGCCGCCGCAACGCACCAAAGCAACGAAGAGGCCGTCAACAAGAACGGAGTCTCGCCGGTCTGAAAGCCGCTCAGCAAAGGTTCACCCGAAGAAGCTCTTGGTTGAACGAGATTTGTAAAGATCAGCTCGCGTGACAGGCGCCACCCGGAAAATGTGTAGACAGGCCGACCCAAGTTTTTCCCGGATGGGAAAGGGTAAGAGTTCTGGCTTGTCGTTCCCCTGACTAGGCGGCCCCGTTTATGTCTGCTTTGGTAGTGGCAGTTCATAAAGAGCGTCAGGATTAATGCTCTGGTAGCAGTTCTTCACATCCACCTCAGCAAGGAGACTATGTCCGGACAGCACTAGCTTACGGATGGCCCGGACGGCATCATCACGACTCCGGCCTGCTTGTGGAATCCCGAACAACCCTGGATCGGGCTGAAGTTGGGGTCGAACAGCGAACTCGAGCATCTTATGGCGCGACATTAATACCGGCGAGAATCTACAGATTGGCCGACCTCCGCCTCCATTTTTCTTTTTCTCGTACCAAAAGACAGGGTCAACTTCCGCGCCCCACATGTTCACTGCATCTCTCAGCTCAGTCGCAGTCCTTTGGCAGGGCGTGCCTCCCAGCGCTCTTAATGCTGCGCTCAACCGGACATGCGAGGACCGCAAAAAATCGCGCACAACTGGCTGGGTACGCTTTCCATATTCTGCAGCAAGTTGAATGCGTTGCGACTTCTGAATGAAAGCGGAGTGGGAGTCTGCCTGCATCTTGCGCCAGCTACGCTGTGCGTCTTCCGTTGCAACCCGTTGCAACGATCCAGATCGTTCCATAGCTATTTTCCTCATATCTGGCCTCTATACGCGCACTATTATTGCCGGAGCTTTTTGATCGTAGGTGCGGATTTACCGTTAACGTGAAGCGGGAGAGAAACCGATGGGACGCAACCGCATTGCTGCGCACTATGGCCCGAAACGGGGAGAGGTCCTCGGGAACGGCCCGCCGTTCAGTAAACGTCGCAGTTAATCAGTTCACCTGCAGTATGCATTTCGTTTCTCGCCGAAAGCCCCGCTCAGAAAGCAGGTTTTGCAACGGGTTGCATTGATTCCGGCTCACCCGCTCCGACCCGGTATGTTGAACTTTATCGGCATAAGAACGGAGGCAGGAAAACTATTTCCGGTCTCCTGTTTCCAAACCCTTTCAAGCGCTCGCCTAGAGGTGAAGTACCCAAGTGGAACCCAAAAATCTTGAGCATGAACAGTTTGTCCGGCAAATTTTTGCAGAATCCATTGGAGCCGATCCTCGCACACGATTACCCGATAAAATTTCCAGACGAAGACAACTTCGGAATACAGGTCGGAACATTCACTATGCACCGGAACCAAACGATTGACGGTTTCATCTACCTTCATCATGGACGCTCCAAGAGCGCCAACGCTGTGATGAACTCATCCCTTCTCCAGAGCGAGCGGTGACCGATTTTTACGGGCCCCGGCAGCGTACCGTCTTCGATGCGACGGTAGATAGTTGAGCGACCAAGTCCGGTCAAAATCATGATATCATGAAAGTTATAGTAAAGGGGGGTCATTCTAGGGGCTCCAGCTTGTATCAACTGCACCCAGAATTGGCATAGGGCTCGCCATAAAGCGTGGGTAGAAAGAATTTTTACCCACAGCCTGGCAAGAGTCGGTTTTAACGGCGATACATCTCTATACTCCGTAAGTCTTCTGTGGAGAGTTCGGGTACCGGCAGGCTGAGAGGCCGAATGCCAAAGTACACCGGAACGAGCCAGCGGTTTAAGCTGCTATTATAGGATCGCTGATGATCGGAAGGCTTCACACACTCTTGAAACCAGTAACCCGTCGAAAGAAGTTGATAGAGGCTTTTAGCGCCCGTGCTAACTGAACAGCCTTGCAAGGTGGTAACCTGCACAGCATCCAGCAATCCTAGGGCAGCCCAGAGATGCGCTACATCCTGATATGCTCTAAAAGTTGCCTTGAGTCCTGCATGAGCATTTTCCTTTTTCGCGCCACTTTCGCGCGATTGCACTAATTCGCTAGCGATTATCCAAGTTGCAAGTAGGTCGCTTCCTTCACCAAGATGCTGCAGTAACTGAATCTTTTTTCTGAAAACTCGACCTGCTTTCATTCCTCTATCTACATCTTTTTTTCTACGTTTTAGCAGCTGCAGAAACTGATTAGAGTATTGAAATCCTGCGGAAGATTGGGGCTCGCAATCAGTACCGTAGACCTCTGCACCCAATTTTGCCTCATCCTGCGGCAGCCGCATATATTGGTGAATAGAGAACGGGTTGTTTGGATACAGCATGTGCGCCATCGTACGCAAACCAGCATCAGGCCTAATGCGTCGGGGCATCCCCTCCATGATAGGCAAATACCTCACGCGTTCGCGCCAGACACCGGAGGTCCGCTTGGTTCATTTGTTGTCACGAAGCTAGCCCATTGATCCATTAAGGCCCTACGCCGCTCCAAGTAGTCAGTCCTGCGGTATGCTAGCTCTACTTTGGTCCCAACTGAGTGTGCCAATGCCATTTCCGCAATTTCTCGTGGCACATCAGTAACTTCAGCGCACCATGTCCGGAAACTTGACCTAAACCCGTGAGGCCGCGCTCTTAAATTACGCCTCTCCATCAAACGCGACATAGTTGCATCTGAAATAACTCCACGCCTGACACTAGGAAATAGATAGCCATCTCGCGAAGTTTCAGCTGCCGTAGCAATGACATTCTGCGCGGCATTAGACAGGGGTACCCGGTGCTCTCTACCTGCTTTCGTCTTTTCGGAGGGAATGATCCATGTATCCCCCTCAACTTCACTTAGATGTAGGAAGCGCACATTTGCTGAACGAACAGCGGTTAAGATGAGGAGCCGTAGCGCAAGATGGGTGGTGGTACCATCCGACAAAGTCTCATAGAACGACGGCACTTCTGCCCACGGCAAGGCGGGGACATGCTTGCTTTTTTGCCGTGATTTACCAAGTAATTCTCTGGCTTTGTCAGCAGCCTGGATATCGACGTCTAGGCCCATTGCAGCGGCATGGCGCAGAACTATGCGAATACGCCCCAGAGCCTTTCTTGCGGTTTCACCTTTGCTATCCCAGATTGGTAAAAGGGCGTTCTTAATGTCTCTTTGGTCAATTTCTTCGACCGGAGTCCGTCCGATTCGGGGCACAACATGTAGCTCTAGAGGCGAGAACCAGCGCCCAGCCTTGCCATCCCCTTTCAATTCGGCTTTCTTCGTTTCAAAGGTTTGACGAGCGATAGTCGCGAAGGAATGGTCCTCTCTCGCTGCTTTACGGCGGAGTCGGTCTCTTTCTTTGATAGGATCCATGCCTTTCCTAGCAATCGCACGCCAGCGATTAGCAGCTTCACGAGCTTCTTTAAGTCCGACAGCATCCATCGATCCGAGACCCATTTCCCTGCGTTGGCCATGGATCGTGACGCGCAGGAACCACTGCCCCCCTCCATCTTTTCTCCGGTGGAACCACAGTCCCATACCATCTGCATACTTTCCGGCCGGAAGACTCTTCACCTGCATCACAGTAAGCTTGTTTTTCGCCGCCATCTATCCACCTACCTAACCACCTTTTCTTGTGGGATAGTATGGCTCCGCCTGGGGCAATATGAAACATATATTTTAACTATTTCAACGCGTTAATATTAGAATAGGTGCAGCTTGAAACAAGGTGAAACGAAGAGGTTCAAGTCTTCAAGGCATCTCCTGGGCACCAATATTCCCCGACAGATGATTGACTGTAGATCAGGTCTTAACCGACCCCGATGATACGCGCCCCGCAAGGGGGCGTTATGCCGCCCAGTCTGCGTACAGACGCACCCCCTATTGCACGGCAACGCCTGCGTTTTTCAGACATATCTGCAGCCGTCTCCCAAGCTCTGGCAGACTAAAAGGCTTTTTCAAACAGTCACTTGCCCCCGCGGCCAAAGCGCGGCGCAGCAGATCTGCGTCTTTCCGGGTTGAAATCATGACGACCGGAACGCCGTGGTAGAATGGCAGACCTCTGACATGGCTACAAAACTCAAGCCCGTCCATCGCGGGCATCATGAAATCCGTGATGATCACGTCTGTCGCGATCCGCTCCTTCGCCAGCGCGTCCAAGGCTTGGGCGGGGCATCCATAATCCGCCACGCATGAAAATCCGACTTCGGCGAGGGACGCCTGAATGAACTGCCGCGCAATCTCTGAATCGTCGATAACGATAGCATTCCAGTTCATTTCACCGCACCTTACATTCTAAATAACGCCCCGAGGGCCACCGTAGCGGTGCGGCACTTAATATCGTGTGAATGCTTAAATGCGTTTGCCGACAAACAGCGCAGTGTCGGAACGGATGCAGGCGATCTCACCCTTTTGCCAGACAAGCTCCCCCTGCGCGGTCGCGTATTTGCCCATGCTGACGCAGGCGGTGATCGGGGTCATCTCTGTGACGTTTTGGGCGGCATCAAAACTGTGGCTGAACTGAATGGACATGGCTTGTGCTCCTGAGTTGACGTTAATCAACCTTCACACATGTCGCCGCTCAATGCCTGCTGGCGTCAGGATAACGGCCCTATTCTTAGGTATATGCCACGTCACGTTCAGACCACGAAAAGCGCCCCGTCAGCGACGGTTCAGCAGCTTTTGGTACTTTGGCACGAACAGATCCGCGCCTTTCACCTTTTTCGTTATCCAATCGCCTGCTGTGAACAGCATCAAAAAGCTATTGCCGCGTTCCGGCCCCAAGGGCAGCACGATCGGCGCCTCCGTGCCCCACGGGCGATAGGTTTTCATATCCGCCAGTTTGCGGCCCGTGATCAGCCCGGTGAGGGTCTTTTTCAACCAAGGCAATTGCCGGCTGACCGCGACGATGGTCATGTTGTCACCGGGGTCCGCCACGTCCCCGGCGGCAAAGACGTTGGGCAAGGACGAGGGGCGCAGATGGCCATCGGTCTTGATCCGCTCTGCGGCGGTGACCTCTGCGCCGGGCAGGTTCTTCAGCAGGTCAGAACAAGCGCGCGCCCCCAACACGGGAAAGATCAGATCGAATGCGCGCTCAGGTCCCCCTTCGAGGGTCACACTGCCCGCATGCGGCTCTGTCATAGAGGCGAGCCCTTCGACCTTTTTGCCGAGGATAAGCTCCACCCCGCTGGCCTTTAACTTCTTGCTCAGCGAAACCCCAAGGCTTTCCGGCTTGGCCGCAAAGAGCTTGTCGTCCATGGTGATCACGGTGATCTTTTTGTCGGGCATGGCCTCGGCGATCTCGCCCGCAAGCTCAACCCCCACAGCCCCGGCGCCGATGATGCCGACGGTCTTGGCCGCCTGCAGCTTTTCATGCGCGGCTTGGCTCGCGGCCCGCAGCCCGTCGATGTCTGCGCCTTTGGGCTTGAAGGGCGCGGCATAGCTTGAACCGGTCGCGACGACGATGTAATCTGCGTCGACCCGCGCGCCGCTATCGATGGTCACACCCTCCCCATCCACACCCGTCGCCCGCGCCGCAACGACGCGGCCGCGCTTCAGCAAGCGGTCATAGGGGATCAGCGAGTCCTCGACCAAACCGGGCTGGACCACGGCGCGGATCATCGCAGAGGCATGCACAAAATGGCTGCGCGGTTCGATCAATGTGACATCGGCGATGTCGTCCATCGCCTTGGCCAGTTCCGCCCCCAGATACCCGCCCCCTACGATTGCGATACGTTTGCCCATCGGTGCTGTCTCCTTGTGGTCATCCCAGTCTGCCGGACAATCTTGCCCTTGCGGTTGGCTATCCACATAGGCGCGGGTGCATAAATTTCCCGCCCGGGATGCCAAAACCCGCCGACTGTGCCGCCAAAATGGTCACATGATCACCCGATAAGCGCTCAAAGCGCGGGGCCGATTCTCTTAAACGATACAAGATATTGTTTAGAATCATCGCACCTGCTTAACTCCCCCCAGCGACAGGGAGAGCCGCGACACAATGAAAGACACCAAAGCAGAGACTTTTCTGCGTTTTGACAACGTCAAGAAGAGCTACGATCAGGAAAACCTCGTCGTCAAAGGCTTCGACATGGATGTGCAGGAGGGGGAGTTCATCACCCTTCTTGGCCCCTCCGGATCGGGCAAAACCACCGTTTTGATGATGTTGGCGGGGTTTGAAAGCGTCACCTCGGGCGATATCGCCATCAACGGCAAATCGATCAACAAGACCGCGCCCAACAAGCGCAACATCGGCATGGTGTTCCAAAACTACGCGCTGTTCCCGCATATGACGGTGGCCGAAAACCTCGCCTATCCGCTTAGCGTGCGCAAAATGTCCAAGGCCGATATCAAAGAGCGCGTGGCCGAATATCTCGCATTGGTCGAGCTTTCGGCCTTTGGCGACCGCCGCCCCGGTCAGCTTTCCGGCGGCCAACGGCAGCGTGTGGCGCTGGCCCGCGCGATGATTTTCCAGCCGACGCTCATTCTGATGGATGAACCTTTGGGCGCGCTTGATAAGAACCTGCGCGAACAGATGCAGTTTGAAATCACCCGCCTGCACAAGCAGATCGGCTTTACCGTGATCTACGTCACCCACGACCAAACCGAAGCGCTGTCGATGTCGGACCGGATCGCGGTCTTCAACGATGGCGTCGTGCAACAATGCGCCCCACCGGCGGAGTTGTATGAGCGCCCGGTCAATGCCTTCGTGGCCGAGTTCATCGGCGAGAATAACTTCGTGCAGGGCAAGGTCAGCAAGATCGATGGCGACCTTGCCAAGGTTGAGACAGACACCGGCACCATCACCACCCAGACCTCCGAAGGGCTGACCGAAGGTGCACAATGCCGCGTGTCGATCCGGCCTGAGAAGCTGTTCATTCACCCCACGACCCACGCCCATGACAACGCGCTGACGGCGACCTTTGTCACGCGCATCTATGTGGGCGATTTCATCCGCTATTATTTCCGCCTGCCCGACGGCACCGACATTATCGTCAAAGTGCTCAACGATCTGTCCGCGCCAGAATTCGAAGACGGCGCGACGGCGCAGCTGTTGTCCCTGACGAAAGATTGCATCGCCTTTGCCAATTAAAGGCGACCGAGGGCAAACCGGGGCCCCGCAAAAGACCTGGACACAACAAGGAGAGACCCGATGAAGAAACATCTGACGTATCTGGCCACGACGGCGCTGCTTGCCAGCCCTGTTCTGGCCCAGGATCTGACAGTGACATCTTTTGGCGGCGCCTATGGCGCGGCACAGATGGAGCACATGATTGAACCCTACATGAAGGAATCCGGCACCAACGTCCTGTTCGAAGACTACGGCGGCGGCGTGGCCGAAATGAAGGCGCAGGTCGAAGCTGGCAACATCCTGTGGGATGTGGTCGACATCGAAGTGATCGACCTCGAGCGCGCCTGCGCCGAAGGCTATCTGGAAGTGATCGACCAATCCGTCCTGCCCGATGGCGACGATGGCACCGCAGCGGCCGATGACTTCATCGAAGACGCGCTGGCCAATGAATGTGGCGTGGGTAACATCGTTTGGTCCGTCGTCTTTGCCGTGAACACCGAAAACGGCGAAGGCCCGAAAACCATCGAAGACTTCTTTGACACCGAAGCCTTCCCCGGCAAACGTGGTCTGCGCAAACGCCCCCAAGTGAACATGGAATGGGCGCTGCTGGCCGATGGCGTTGCCCCCGAGGAAGTCTATGAGGTGCTGGCCACCGAAGAGGGCCAAGCCCAAGCCTTTGCCAAGCTCGACACCATCAAGGACGAGATCACTTGGTACGACAGCTGGTCTCAGGCCCCCGTTCTGCTGAACGACGGCGGTGCCACCATGGTGCAATCCGCCAACGGTCGTATCTTTGCCGCGATCAAGGACGATGGCGCCCCCTTCGAGATCGTCTGGGACAGCCACATCTATGACCTCGACGTTTGGGCGATCATGAAAGGCACCGAGAAGAAAGAAGAGGCGATGGAGTTCATCAAGTTCGCCACAGGCACCGTGCCGCTCTCGGGGATGCAAGACGTGGCCTACGGCCCGACCCGCGCCTCTGCTCAGGCGCTGCTGCCCGAAGAGGTCAAGAAAGACCTGCCCACGGCGCATCTTGATGAGGGCGTGAAGGCCGATGGTATCTTCTGGGCCGACTATGGCGAAAGCCTTGGCGAGAAGTTCAACGAATGGCTGCTGCAATAAGCACCCTGCCCCGCGCCTTTCCGGGCGCGGGGACCCCACACCTTACAGATGAGTAATCGCGTGCCCAGCCTCAGTTCCGAAGACGCCGCCAACGCCCGTCGCCAATTGCGCAGACGCCGCACGCAGGCGTTTTTGTTCGTGGTGCCGCTGCTGGTCTTTATCCTCTTTGCCTTTGTGGCCCCGATCACCACGATGCTGTTTCGCAGTGTCTATAACCCGACCGTCGCCGAACTGGTGCCTGAGACGCTGACCATGCTGGAAGACTGGGAGGGTGAGACCCTGCCCGATCCGGCTGTGGTGACGCAAATGGCCATCGACATGAAGCGCATGGCGGGCAACCGCACCTCCGGCAAATTCGCCGATGAGATCAACCGCGCCCTGCCGGGCATGTCGAGCGTGATCAAATCCACCGCCCGCGGTCTGCGCCGTGCCGATGATGCAGAACTCGCCGCCAATGGGGTTGAGATGCTGCTGGCAGAGAATGACCGCTGGGCCAAACCCGCCACATGGCGCGCAATCCGCAGTGCCGGGCAGGCCTATACCTCAAGCTATTACCTTACCGCCGTCGATCTGGAGTACGACGCCGAGGGCGAGATCGTCATGCGCGACACGCAGATCTACAAACAGCTCTATACCAAGACGCTGAAGATGGCGCTGATTATCACCGGGCTGACCATGTTGCTGGGCTATCCGCTGGCGTTCTATATGTCCCAAGCCTCTCCGGCGACGGCGAACTTCTTGATGGTTTTTGTGCTGCTGCCGTTCTGGACCTCGCTTCTGGTGCGCACCACCGCTTGGATCGCGCTGTTGCAAGCGGGCGGCGTGGTGAACTCTACGCTCATCTGGGCGGGGCTGATCAATGAGCCGATTGAACTGCTCTACAATGAGTTTTCTACGATCCTTGCCATGACCCACATCCTGCTGCCCTTCATGGTGCTGCCGCTCTATGCGGTGATGCGCGGGATCGACGCGAGCTTCATGCGCGCCGCGATTTCGATGGGCTCGAACCCCATCGGCGCGTGGTACAAAATCTACCTGCCGATGAGCCTGCCGGGCTTGTCTGCCGGGGCGCTGTTGGTCTTCATCATCTCGGTCGGCTACTACATCACCCCGGCGCTGGTGGGCGGCACCGATGGTCAGATGATCTCCAACATCATCGCCTTCCACATGCAGGTCTCGAACAACTGGGAACTGGCGGCGGCGCTTGGCTCGCTCCTCTTGATCCTGATCCTTGTCCTTTACTGGCTGTTCGACCGTTTCGTCGGCACCGACAACCTCAAGCTGGGATGACGCCATGAGCCCATTGCCCGACTATTACACGATCTGGCACAAAGCGGGCCACTACGGCCTGCGCGTCATGGCGGCCTTGGTGCTCATCTTTCTGATGCTGCCGATCCTCGTGATCATGCCGCTGTCGTTCAATGCCGAGCCGTTCTTTACCTTTACCCAAGGCATGCTGTCGCTCGACCCCGACGCCTATTCGACGCGCTGGTATCAAGAGATTGTCGATGACCAGAAATGGCGCATCGCGATCCGCAACTCCTTCCTTGTCGGCATCGCTGCGGCAAGCATCGCTACGGTGCTGGGGACACTGGCCGCCGTCGGCCTCGCCTCGCCTTGGATGCCGTTCAAACGGGTCATCACCGCGCTGCTGCTGTCGCCGATGATCGTGCCATTGATCATCATCGCGGCAGGCATGTTCTTTTTCTACACGCAGTTCAATCTGGTCGGCACCTTCACCGGGCTGATCATCGCCCATGCGGCGCTCGGCGTGCCTTTTGTCATCATCACCGTCACCGCCACGCTCAGCGGCTTTGACCGCTCACTCTTCGTGGCGGGGCTGAGCCTTGGGGCCTCTCCGATCAAAGTGTTCTGGGACGTGGTGATACCACTCATTCGCCCCGGCGTGATCTCGGGCGGGCTTTTTGCCTTTGTCACATCCTTTGACGAGGTGGTGCTGGTGCTCTTCCTGGCAGGCCCCGAACAGCGCACGATTCCGCGGCAGATGTTCTCGGGTCTGCGCGAGCAGATCAACCCGACGATTCTGGCGGTGGCAACGCTGCTGGTGGTGCTCTCGGCGACGATGCTTTTCGTGCTGGAAGCCCTGCGCCGACGCTCGGCGCGGCTGCGCGGTCAGGAATAGGCGAAACCGCCCGCGGGCGGCACCAAACACCTGATCCACAACCATATTCGGGGGGGGGTGAGTGGTGAGCCGTGATGGGTTCGAACCATCGACCTACTGATTAAAAGTCAGTTGCTCTACCAACTGAGCTAACGGCCCACTAGGCGGGTAACTAGAAATTACGGGCGGCAGGGTCAAGCCCTTAATTACGAAAATAATGCGAGATGCTGGATTAGTTTTCATGCCGGGGTTATATGCCCCGAATGTACAGCGATCAGACCCCCGGATTGCCCTTCATGAAAATGCATGGGCTAGGCAATGACTTCGTCGTGTTTGACGCACGCGCGGAGGCAATCGACGTGACCCCGGCGATGGCGCAGGCCATCGGGCACCGGCAATTTGGCGTGGGATTCGATCAGCTTGCGGTGATTACACAAGGGACGGGCGACGCGCATCTGACCTTTTACAATTCCGACGGATCCCTCTCTGCTGCCTGCGGCAATGCCACCCGCTGCATCGCGCGCTACCTAATGGATGAGTCGGGGCGCGATTCGCTGCATTTGACCACCGCGCGGGGCGATCTGGCAGCGAAAGACGCCGGGGGCGGCCTGACCTCCGTCAACATGGGCCACCCGCAGTTGAATTGGGACGAGGTGCCACTGGCGCGCGAAATGGACACGCTGCACCTGCCGATTAACGGCGACCCCGTCGCCACCGGCATGGGCAACCCGCATTGCACCTTCTTCGTCGATGATGCCGAGGCGATGGACCTCTCCGATCTCGGCCCCCGCGCCGAGCATGATCCGCTTTACCCTGAGCGCACCAATGTGCAAGTCGCGCAGATCGTCGGGCCGGATCACATCCGCATGCGCGTTTGGGAGCGCGGCGTGGGGGTGACGCTGGCTTCTGGCTCGTCCTCTTGCGCCACCGCCGTGGCCGCCGCGCGCCGGGGCCTGACGGGCCGCGCCGTGCGTATCGACCTCGACGGCGGCACACTGCACATCGATTGGCGCGAGGATGGCGTCTGGATGACGGGGCCGACCGCCCATGTCTTTTCCGGCACCTTCACCCCCGGCTTTCTGGAGAGCCTGACATGAGCGCCCCGATCTTCAGCACCATGGGCTGTCGGCTCAACGCCTATGAGACCGAGGCGATGAAAGAACTGGCCGAACAGGCCGGGTTGCAAGACGCCGTGGTGGTCAACACCTGCGCCGTCACCGCCGAGGCCGTGCGCAAAGCGCGCCAAGACATCCGCAAGCTGCGCAAGGCGCACCCCGATGCGCGGCTGATCGTCACCGGCTGCGCCGCACAGACCGAGCCCGAGACCTTTAACGCCATGCCCGAGGTCGACGCCGTGATCGGCAACACCGAAAAGATGCAGGGCGCGACATGGCAGGGCATGGCCGCCGATTTCATCGGCGAGACCGAGACTGTGCAGGTCGACGACATCATGTCAGTCACCGAAACGGCAGGCCATTTGATCGACGGATTCGGCACCCGCAGCCGCGCCTATGTGCAGGTGCAAAACGGCTGCGACCACCGCTGCACTTTCTGCATCATTCCTTACGGTCGCGGCAATTCCCGGTCGGTCCCCGCAGGGGTCGTGGTGGATCAGATCAAGCGGCTGGTCGACAAAGGCTTTAACGAAGTGGTGCTAACCGGGGTCGACCTGACATCATGGGGGGCCGATCTGCCCGCCACGCCAAAGCTCGGCGATCTGGTGATGCGAATCTTGCGTCTGGTGCCCGATCTGCCGCGGCTGCGGATTTCCTCGATCGATTCAATTGAGGTGGATGAGAACCTGATGCAGGCCATCGCGACTGAGCCACGCCTGATGCCGCATCTGCACCTGTCGTTGCAGCACGGCGACGACATGATCCTCAAGCGCATGAAACGCCGCCACCTGCGCGACGATGCGATCCGTTTCGCCCAAGAGGCCCGCGCCCTGCGTCCCGACATGACCTTCGGCGCCGACATCATCGCCGGTTTCCCGACCGAGACCGAAGCAATGTTCGAAAACTCGATGAAACTTGTCGAGGAATGTGACCTGACATGGCTGCATGTCTTCCCCTATTCCGCCCGCCCCGGCACCCCCGCGGCGCGGATGCCCGCGGTGAACGGTGCTGCGATTAAAACCCGCGCGGCACGGCTGCGCGCGGCGGGTGAGCGGCAAGTGCAGCGGCATCTGGAGGCGCAGGTGGGGCAAACGCATGATGTGTTGATGGAGAACCCTCACATGGGGCGCACGGCGCAGTTCACCGAGGTGAGTTTTGCCGCGCCACAGGTCGAGGGCGACATCGTGCGGGCCGAGATCACCGGAATTTCAGGCGCGCAGCTGACCGCCTAGCGCGAAGGGCATCGCCCTCCCTGGGGGGCGATGGAACGAGGCTGTCGTCGGAACGGCTGCCGTACTCGAAACGACTCCGCATCATGAAACCTCGCCCAATCGCCCTCCGGGGGGAGGGAGGGCGATGCCCGGTGTGCCACCGGGGGGACCCTGTTGAGAGGTTTTAGGCCAAATGGCCGCCGTCTTTACGCATGGCCAAAAAAAGGGCGCCGGTTTCCCGACGCCCTTCTCATTTCCAAAAGCCGTGGCCCGATCAGTCGTCCTTGCGGCGGTTCTTGACCGGCGCCCAGAGCTTTTTGTTGGTCAGGTACAGCAGCACCGACAACAGACCCAACAGCACAACCCCGGCAAAGCCAGCCTGCTTGCGCGCGCCCAGTTTTGGCTCGGCGGTCCACATCAAGAAGGCAGAGACATCCTCGGCCATGTGCTGCACGTCATTGGCATGGTCATCCGCGAACTCGACCAGCTCATCCGACAGCGGGGGCGCCATGGCGATCCAGCCGCCGGGGAAAACGGTGTTCTCATAAAGAACCGTGCCCGCTTGCTCTTTCTCTTCGCCTGTGTAGCCGGCCAGAAGTGCGGTGATATACTCCGGCCCGCCGATCCCTTTGAGGAACTGGTTGATGCCCAAACCGTAGGGGCCGTGGAACGCGGCGCGTTTCTTGGCCATCAGGGACAGGTCAGGTGCGTTCGGCAGGTTGGACCCGGGGAAGTGGTCAACCGGGGTGCCGGGGCGGGTGTCGTCCAGCTCGGCGTCATAGACGTCATAGCCTTTTGCGTATTCGATCACCTGATCTTCGGGCATGTTCGGACCGGTTTCGTCCGCCAATGTCCGCATCGCGACATATTCCAGACCGTGGCACGCAGCGCAAACCTCGGTATAGATCTGCAGACCGCGCTGAAGCTGGTTTACGTCATAGCCGCCGAACGGACCATCGAAAGAGAAATCGATGTTGTCGATATGCGGTGTGGCGTGGGAATCGCCGCCGTGGTCATCATCACCGGCATGATCGTCCGAGGCGTGCTCTTCGCCGTGATCATCCGCTTCCATGACGCCAACGTTGGGGTCATCGCCATGCGCTTGGCCGTCGACGTCGTCTTCGACGATCACTTCGTTTTCAGCGTTTTCCTCGGCTGTCGATTGCGCTTCGTCCGAGGCTTCGACTTCCTCGGCAGGTGCTTCTTCTGCGTCTTCGGCGGAAACCTCTTCGGGCGCTTCCTCGGTGGCAGCATCCTCAGTGGCGGTTTCTTCGGCCGGGGCCTCTTCCGCTACTGGTGCTTCCTCGGCAGGCACCGTTTCAGCCGGAGCTTCCTCGGTTGTCGCCTCTTCAGCAGGAGCTTCTTCAACCGGAGCCTCGGCAGCAGGTGCCTCTTCGGTTGCGGTGTCCTCAGCAGGAGCTGCCTCAACCGCTGGTTCCTCTGCCGGGGCCGCGTCGACCTCGGGTTCGGCTGCGGTCGCGTCAGCTTCGGCAGGTGCCTCTTCCGCCGCTGGCGCTTCAGCAGGCGCGGTTTCGGCTTCGGCCTCCGGCGTTTCCGCCGGAGTTGTTAGCAGTTCTTCTTCTGTCGCTGTGTCCTGCGCCAGCACCGCCGTTCCCGGCAGGGCAAGGCCCAGAGTTACCACGGCAGAAAGGAGATTGGTCTTCATCATGGTCATGATCCTTATTCCGCCGGGTTCACAAGCGTCTTGGTGCCGCCTGCCTTGGGCGCGTAATGCGCGTCAAAGTCGGCTTCGATGGTTTCAGGTTGCGCCAGCGGCTTCTCGATCACGCCCAAGAGGGGCAGGATCACGAGGAAGTAGGCGAACCAATAGGCCGAAGCGATCAGTGAGAAGCTCGCATAGGGCTCTTCTGCGGGCATCGCACCCAGCCACATCAGGGCGAAGAAGTCGATCACCAGCAGGGCGAACCACCATTTGAACATTGGACGATACCGGCCCGAGCGCACAGAGGATGTGTCCAGCCATGGCACCAGCGCCATCACGGCAATCGCACCGAACATCGCCAGCACGCCGAAGAACTTGGCGTCGATGATGCCACCGGTCACGAAGGACGCAATCTGCACAACCCAAACCTCAGACGTGAAGGCCCGCAGGATCGCGTAGAAGGGCAGGAAGTACCATTCCGGCACGATGTGTGCAGGCGTCGCCAGAGCGTTGGCTTCGATGTAGTTGTCCGGGTGGCCCAGATAGTTCGGCATGAAGCCAACAACCGCGAAGAACAGCGTCAGGATCACGGCCAGCGCGAACAAGTCCTTGATCACGAAGTAGGGCCAGAACGGCAGCGTGTCTTTCTTGGCGTCTTCCTTCGAGGTGCGGCGCACTTCGACCCCGGTGGGGTTGTTGTTGCCGGTCGTGTGGAAGGCCCAGATGTGGAGAACCACAAGGCCCGCAATCACGAAGGGCAGCAGATAGTGCAACGAGAAGAAGCGGTTCAGCGTCGCGTTATCAACGGCAGGTCCACCCAGCAGGAATGTCTGCAGTGTTTCACCGACGAAGGGCACCGCGCCAAAGAGGCCGGTAATCACGGTCGCGCCCCAGAAGGACATCTGACCCCAAGGCAGAACGTAGCCCATAAAGCCGGTGGCCATCATCAGCAGGTAGATCAGCATGCCAATGATCCATGTGATCTCACGCGGGGCTTTATAGGAGCCATAGTAGAGACCACGGAAAATATGCGCATAGACCGCGATAAAGAACAGCGACGCGCCGTTCATATGCAGATAGCGGATCATATAGCCGCCATTCACGTTGCGCATGATGTGCTCAACCGACGAGAAGGCCAGATCGACATGCGGCGTGTAGTGCATCACCAGAACGATGCCGGTGATGATCTGCAGCGCCAGACAGAAAGTCAGCACGATGCCCCAGATCCACATCCAGTTCAGGTTCTTGGGCGTGGGGATCATCAATGTGTCGTACAAAAGGCCAACGATGGGAAGGCGGCGGTGCAGCCACTTTTCGCCGTTCGAATTCGGCTCGTAATGGTCGTGAGGAATTCCAGACATCTCTCTTCCGCTCCCTTAACCCAGTTTGATCGTGGACTCGTCCACGAATTCGGCGACAGGCACCGGCAAGTTGCGTGGGGCCGGCCCCTTACGGATGCGGCCTGCGGTATCATAGTGCGACCCGTGGCAAGGGCAGAACCAGCCGCCAAAATCACCCGCATCACCCAAAGGCACACAGCCAAGGTGCGTACAAACGCCCATCTGAACCAGCCATTCACCAGTTTCATCCAGCGCGCGGTTCTCGTCCGTGGCAGGCACGTCGCCGCTAAGGTTCTCGTTCTGCGCGATTGGATCGGGCAGCGTCGATACATCGACGGCTTTCGCCTCTTCGATCTCGGCTTCGGTGCGGCGCCGAATGAACACCGGCTTGCCCAGCCATTTCACAGTCAGCTGCGTCCCGACTTCAACGCCGGACACATCCACACGAATGGACGACAGCGCCTTTACGTCGGCAGAGGGGTTCATCTGGTTGACCAGCGGCCAGACGGCGGCACCAACGGCGACGGCACCTGTACCGGCTGTCGCGTAATACAGGAAATCCCTCCGGGTGCCTGCGTGTTCTTCTGCTTGGGACACGGGTTTACTCCAATTCTTGGCCAAATCTGGCCGTCAGACATAGGGGTGGCGTCACCTTGCCACCTGACTTCTCGCCGCTATCTACCGGGATGGACCGCGCCCGTCCAGATGTCAAAGCCGCGCATCTGGGATCAACCGCGCCACAACGCGGCAAAAATACCGCGATTGTGGCAATATCATTACGGCCCGATTACTGCGGCGGCGCCGTATGCATCATCGCGGGACGCGAATCAAAGGCATCGAACCAGGCCGCCAGATCAGGGTTTCCAGCACGCCAATCGCGTGCGCCATGGCGGAAATCGACATAGCCCAACGCGCAGCCAATCGCGATTTGCCCCATATCCAATGGCCCCGCCAAATGCGCTGCCCATTGATTGTTCAGCGTCTTGCAGGCGCGTTCAACCTTGCCCCACTGGCCCTCGACCCATTCCGCCATGCGTTTGTTTTCGGGGCGCAGCTTGCCTTCGTAGACCATGGCGAGCGCTGCATCGAGCATCCCGTCCGCCGTGGCCTCCAGCGTCAAAGTGTCCCACCTGCTTGCGCCTTGGGGGTAAAGCCCCGCTCCGGCGCGGTCATCCAGATAGGCGCAGATCACCCGGCTGTCATAAAGCGTGCATCCGTCCGGTCGCTCCAGTGCGGGCACTTTGGTCAGCGGGTTGCGCACGGCAAAGCCCTCGGCCGGGGCCAGCGGCGTGCCCGAGGTCGGCTCCAGCGCGACATCATCAAGCTGGCCAGTTTCGTGCAGCAGCACCATGACCTTGCGGACATAGGGCGAGGTTTGAGAATAAAATAGTTTCACGTGAAGTCCCCCCTTGGTTGCCCGCACTATTCAACGGGGCCGCGCCTGACGCAACGGCGTTCAAACGCCGCGCATCAATGCCGCCATCACCGCAGGCTCTGTCCCGAACCCATGCGCCGCCATCTGATCCGCCGCCGCCAGACGCACGGCATCATCCTTGTTCTGGCCCAGCTTCCACGTGCCATCGATCCCGGTGACGCGGATCTGGCAGGGCACGATCATACGTAGCATCTTGTCGCGCGCCTCGGGGGTCATCTTGTCCATCTTCCACGGGGTCTTGGGCGCCAGCCGCGCCTCATAGATCGCCGATTGCCGCGCCAGCAGATCGGGCAGTTCCTCTGCCGGGCGCGCCTCTAGCATCCCGGTCAGATGCACGGCGACGTAGTTCCATGTCGGCACTTGGTCTTCGATGCCGTACCAATCGGGCGAGACATAGCTGTCGGCCCCGGTCACCGCCAATCGCACCGGCTGCGGGGCCTTCAGCGCCCGCGCGATGGGGTTTGAGCGCACCAGATGCAGCTCCGCCAGATCCCCGGCAGCGTTCAGAATGAAGGGCACATGCGCCATCAGCGGCCCGTCGGCGGCGTTGATCGCCAGCACGCCAAAGCCCATGTCGCGGGCAAAAGCGAGGTTCCTGTCTCGGCCCTCTTTGCGGTAGATCGGGTTGGGATGCATGGCGGCTCCTGAGCGTTTCTTTTGGTATTGCAGAGCCTTCCCCAACTTGGCAACCTAGCATCATTCTCAGGGCGGGGCGAAATTCCCCACCGGCGGTAAGCGGTTCCCGCAAGCCCGCGAGCGGCCCCACGGGGTGTCAGCAGATCTGGTGCGATTCCAGAGCCGACGGTCACAGTCCGGATGGAAGAGAATGCGAACAGATGTGGGGCTTTGGCCCTGCCTATGCTCGTGATCGCCTTGGGTGGACGTGTCTGAACCTAAAGGAGATCACCATGACACAAGATCGTTCCGCCCGTTTCGCCTTTGTGCGCGCAAGTTGGCATGCGGATATCGTCGACCGCGCCTATGACGGATTTACCGAAGTTATCGACGCCGCGCAGGTCGACAGTTTTGCCGTTCCCGGTGCCTTTGAATTGCCGCTGATGGCACAGCGCTTGGCCAAAACGGGGCGCTATGACGCCGTGGTCTGTGCGGCCTTCGTTGTCGATGGCGGTATCTACCGTCATGACTTCGTGGCGCAGTCGGTGGTCGATGGGCTGATGCGCGTGGGGCTGGACTGCGACCTGCCTGTGCTGTCAGTCTCGCTCACCCCGCATCACTATCAGGAAACCGACCACCACAACGCGATCTACCGCGCGCATTTTGTCACCAAAGGACGCGAGGCCGCCCAAGCCGCCCTCGGCATGACCCAAGCGCTGGAGGTGTTTTCTTCAAAAGAAAACGCCCCGGAAATTTCAAAAATTTCCGCCGCCTAACCCAGATAGGCACGCAGGGCCGGGGGCGGGTTGTCGAGCAATTCCGCCGCTGGCCCCGGCGAATGGGCGCGCCCGCCTTCGACAAAGATCACCTCATCCGCGATGCGCCGCACGTCATCGGGCGCATGGGTCACCATTATCAGCCCCGCCCCGGTCTCTCGGGCGAGGTCTTGGACAAGGTCCAACATCTCAATCCGCAGCGCGGGGCCAAGCGCGGCAAAGGGTTCGTCCAACAGCACCCAAGGCCGCGCCTGCACCAGCACCCGCGCCAGCGCCACGCGGCTCTGCTGTCCGCCCGACAGCGCACCAGGGCGTTTGGCGGCGTGATCGCTCAGCCCCACCCGCGTGAGGGCGGCGTCAATCGTTTCTCGATCCGCTGCTGTCAGCCGCAGGTCGGAGCGCAGGCCAAGCCCGACGTTCTGCCGCACGGTGAGATGGGGAAACAGGTTATTGTCCTGAAACAACATCGTCATACCGCGCTGGCCGGGATGCTGTTCGGTGATGTCCTCCCCCTCCCGCGACAACCGCCCTGCTGCCACCGGCACAAACCCACAGATCGCCGCCAGCAACGTCGACTTGCCCGACCCAGAGGGGCCGATCACCGCATAGCTGCGCCCCGGTGCGAGGGTCATATCGGCGACAAGGCTGAATTCGCCCCGCTCTATGCGCATCTTTTCAAGCGTCAGCATGCCAGCGCCCCCATTTGTCGCAGATGAAAAACAGCGCCAGCGCCAAGACCAGCAGCAACACCGCCGCACCTGCTGCGGCCTCCATCCGGTAAGCGCCCATCAGACGGTACATTTGTAAGGGCAGCGTCGCACGGTCCTGATCGGCGAACAGCGCGATCACGCCGAGGTCACCCACCGACAGCGCCCCGGTCAGCCCGGCGGCAAAGCCCAGTTGTGGACGCAAGCGCGGCAAGACCAACAGACGCCAAAGCGCCCAACCATTCATGCCGAGGGTCTGCGTCAGCGGGCCATAATCCTGCAACGTTTCACGCAGCCGCGGCACCAGAATGCGCAGCACGAAAGGCAGCGCCATCAGCGCGTTCACGAGGGCCGTAACGGGGAGGCTCAGCCGCGCGGGATCCAGCACCGGGTTGATCATGATGAACCAGCCCGTGCCGATCATCAGCGGAGAGGCCGCAAGCCCCATCAGGCCAATCGCCTCCACCCCGCCGCGCCGCCGGGTAGCGATCCAACCCGCCATCGGCAAGGCCAGTGCGGCAAGTACCATCACGCTGAAGCCCGCCACCAGAATGCTATTCAATGTAGCTTGCCACACCGAAGGCGGCAGTTGCCCCAAACCTACCAATCCGCGCAGCACTACAGCCCCCAGCGGCAGCAGCAAAAACAATGCGGCAACCGAAATCACGGTAATGTCCAACGCTCGCTGCCCCCCGCCCAGCGCATCCCAGCGGCGCAGGGGGCGGTCCAGCCCACCGCCCAAGCTGATCGGCGGGATCAGCCAAAGCGCCGCAACCGCCGCAGCACCGGCGAGCACAAGCTGCACCACCGACAAAAGCGCCGCCCGCCCAAGGTCAAAATCAAACCGAAACGCCTGATAGATCACCAGCTCGATCGTCGTCGCGCGTGGCCCACCACCCAGTGTCAGGGCCACGGCAAAACTGGTCAGACAAATCACGAAGATCAGCGCCGCCACGCCGGGCAGCACCTGCCGCAGCATTGGCCATTCCAGCGCCAGAAACAGTGCACGGGGCGTCATCTGCAGCTGCCCGGCCAGTCGAAATCGCTCGGACGGTATGCTCTGCCAGCCTTGCAGCAAAAGCCGTGTCGCCAGCGGAAGATTAAAGAAAACATGGGCCAGAACGACGCCATGCAGCCCGTAGATCGACACGGGCGGCAGGCCCAGAGCCGCGCCAAATTGGTTCAGCACGCCCGAGCGGCCAAAGACCGTCAGCAACCCCAACACCGCTACGATCACCGGTAAGATAAAGGGCGCGCCGAGCAATGTAATCAGCAACCCGCGCCCCCAAAACCGCCGCCGCGCCAAGGCCCGCGCGACCGGCACCGCCAGCAGCACAGACAGCACCGCCGACCACACCGCCTGCGTGACAGTAAAACGCACCGCCGCCCAGTCCGCCGCGCCGAGCCCTGCCCCCACATCGGCCGCCATGAAAACGGCGACCAGGGCGGCAAGGATCAGGCCCGCGACCAGAGCGGCGGCGAAAAGCCCCGTCTTGCTGCTTAGCGCGACAGCGCGGTCAGCCATTCGTTCAAGGCCTCCTCACGGAGCGCAGGTACTTCGGCATTGGGCACCAATAGCGCCTTGCCGGGTTGGATCATCCCGTCGAACCCTTCGGGCAGACCGCCCTCAGGTGTCACGGCGGGATACATCCAGTTGGTCGTCGGCAACACCGATTGCGCCGCGTTGGACACGAGGTATTGCAGAAACTGATCGGCCAGCTCCGGCTGATCCGACCCCGCGAGCTTCCCCGCCACTTCGATCTGCATGTAGTGGCCTTCGTCAAACAGCGCCGCTGTCTTGCTGTCATCCTCCTCTGCGATCAGGTGATAGGCGGGGGATGTGGTGTAGCTCAGCACCATGTCGGCCTCGCCTTCGAGGAACAGGCCGTAGGCCTCGGACCAGCCCTTGGTGACGGTCACGACGTTATCCGCCAGTCCTGCCCAAACCTCGGGCGCCTCATCGCCATAGGCCGTTTTGACCCACATCAGCAGACCCAGACCGGGGGTTGAGGAGCGCGGGTCTTGGATGACGATCTTCAAATCGCTCTCGGCCAGCGCTTTGAAATCGGTGGGCGCGGAGAGGTCCGTGCCATGGACAAAAGCGAAGTAGCCCCAGTCATAGGGGACGAAGACGTCATCTTCCCAAGTGATCGGCAGATCATAGTCAGCCTGCAACCCGCTCGGCGCGAACAGCTCAGTCTCCTTCGCCGCCGCGACAAGGCTGGTGTCGAGCCCCAGTACGATATCCGCGTCAGAGCGCGCGCCCTCAAGCTTGAGCCGCGCCAGCAGTGCCGCGCCATCGCCCATGCCAACGAATTTCAGGTCGCAGCCGCATTCGGCCTCGAACCCCTCTTCAATGGCCGGGCCGGGGCCCCATTCGGTGACGAAACTGTCGTAGGTATAGACCGTCAATTCAGGCGTTTCGGCCCATGCAGCCGATGCGCCCAAGACGCCCGCAGCAAGTGTAAGATACTTCATTGCATCCTCCTTTTGCGGCGAAAGGTAAAAGGTGGATGTCTGTCCGGACCTTCCCTCCGCCGGTGTTAACCGGTTCAGGTTCAACGGGTCCGCACAACACGTACATCTCAGCCCAAAGGCCCCCCGAGGTAGCGTCAGGGGTAGATCGGACCTGCACAATTGGCAAGGCAAATCCCCTTGAGGCAGGGCGCTGCCCCGGCTAAGGGTTTGACAACAGGAGGTCCGCCCATGTCGATCAACAGCTTTGGCCATCTTTACCGGGTCACCACATGGGGCGAAAGCCACGGTCCCGCCCTTGGCGCCACGATTGATGGCTGCCCCCCCGGCGTGCCGATTGACGAGGGCATGATCCAGCAGTGGTTGGACAAGCGCAAACCGGGCCAGAACAAATACACCACGCAGCGGCGTGAAGCGGATGAGGTGCGGATTCTCTCGGGCACCTTCGAAGGGGTAACAACCGGCACGCCAATCCAGCTGATGATCGAGAACACCGATCAGCGCTCCAAAGACTACGGCGATATCAAGGACAAGTTCCGCCCCGGTCATGCCGACATCACCTATTTCCAGAAATACGGCATCCGTGACTATCGCGGAGGTGGGCGTTCCTCGGCCCGTGAAACGGCGGCGCGGGTGGCGGCGGGTGGACTGGCGCGTGAGGCGATCAAGGTGCTGGCCCCGAACCTGCAGATCACCGGCTATATGGTGCAGATGGGTCCGCATAAGATCGACCGGGATGCGTTCGATTGGGACCAGATCGAGCAGAACCCGTTTTGGGTGCCCGACGCTAAGGCGGCAGGCGATTGGGCCGAGTACCTCGACGGGCTGCGCAAATCGGGCAGCAGCGTGGGTGCGATCATCGAAGTCACCGCGCGCGGCGTGCCTGCGGGCATCGGCGCCCCGGTCTATGGCAAGCTCGACACCGATCTGGCCGCCGCAATGATGAGCATCAATGCCGTCAAAGGCGTGGAAATTGGCGAAGGCATGTCAGCCGCGATGCTGACCGGAGAGCTGAACGCGGACGAGATCACCATGGGGCCAGAGGGGCCGGAGTATTCCTCCAACCACGCGGGCGGTATCTTGGGCGGGATCAGCACCGGGCAGGACGTGGTCGTGCGTTTTGCGGTAAAACCGACCTCCAGCATTCTGACCACGCGACGCACCATCACCAAACAAGGCGAAGAGACCGAGATCATCACCAAGGGCCGCCATGATCCCTGCGTTGGCATCCGCGCCGTGCCGGTGGGCGAGGCGATGATGGCCTGCGTGCTGCTGGATCACCTGCTGCTGCACCGCGGTCAGATCGGCACTAACCGCGGACGGATCGGCCCCGAAGCATGAGGACCAGAGCATGAAAGTCGATGATTTCTCCGCCCGCCCCGCCCTTGGCGTCGGGCTGAAGATCACGGCGATCCTGCTCTTTACCTGCATGTCTGCGATCATCAAATCGCTGGCCGACGATGTGCCCGCGGGCGAGTCCGTCTTCTTTCGGTCCTTCTTTGCCATTCCGGTGATCCTGATCTGGCTGGCGCAACGCGGCAAACTGAAAAGCGGGCTGAAGACGAAAAACCCGATGGGCCATGTCTGGCGCGGGCTTTTCGGCACCACGGCAATGGGGCTGACCTTCACCGGCCTCGGCCTGCTGCCCCTGCCCGAGGTCACCGCCATCGGCTTTGCCACACCGATTTTCACTGTGATCCTTGCCGCCGTGTTGCTGGGCGAACAGATCCGTCTGATCCGCGTGACTGCCGTGGCGATCGGGCTGGTCGGGGTGATGATCATCCTCTGGCCGCGTTTCAGCAGCATCGGTACGATGGAACAGACAGCCACGATTGGTGCGCTGTTGATCCTGATGGCGACGATGGTGCGCAGCCTTGTGCAGATCCACATCCGGCAATTGGTGCAGAACGAAGACACGGCGGCGATCGTCTTTTACTTTTCCGTCACTGCATCGGTCTTGGCGCTTTTCACCCTGCCCTTCGGCTGGGTCATGCCTGATCTGCAAACCTTTGGCTTGCTGGTGTTGGCAGGGTTAATCGGCGGAGTGGCGCAGATTCTTATCACCTCGGCTTATCGCTTTGGCTCGGCTTCGATGCTGGCGCCATACGACTATACCTCGATGCTCTTTGCCATCTTGCTGGGCTATGTCTTCTTTGCCGAACTGCCGACGATGATGATGCTGGCAGGCGCAGCCCTAGTGATCAGCGCGGGCGCACTGGTGATTTGGCGAGAGCGGCAGCTGGGGATGGAACGCGGCAAAGCGCGGTCTGTCACCGATCCCAAGGCGTGATTCATTGCGGGCTTTCGCCTGACCAATCCTCTCCCTATGGTGCCCCGAAACCGGATAGAGGAGATGACCGATGAGCGACGCGGATCCGCAAGACCACAAGGAAAAGATGCAGCAGCGTCAGGCCGAGCAGCGCGCCAAGGTGGCCGAACTGCAAGACCCGGAAAAGGGGCTGGTACTGGTCCATACCGGGCCGGGCAAGGGCAAATCCTCCTCTGCTTTCGGAGTCGTGGTGCGCGCGCTTGGCTGGAAACAGCGCGTCGGTGTGGTGCAGTTCATCAAGGGCAAATGGAAAACCGGCGAACGGCTGTTCTTTGAACAGCTCGACGAGGTGACATGGCACACGATGGGCGAAGGTTTCACTTGGGATACCCAAGACCGTAACCGCGACATTGAAGCCGCCGAAGCTGCATTTGGCAAGGCGCGCGAGATGATGGCGAGCGGGGAATATGACCTTGTGGTGATGGACGAGATCAACATCGCTATCCGCTATGAATACCTCAAGATCGAAGATGTGATCGCCGGGCTTGATGCCCGCGACAAGCGTACCGCCGTGGTGCTGACGGGCCGCGACGCCAGGCCCGAGCTTTGCGACTATGCCGATCTGGTGACCGAGATGTCAGAGGTCAAACACCCGTTCAAAGCAGGCATCAAAGCACAGCGCGGCGTCGACTACTGAAACGAAAAGGATCGCCCGCATCCGGGCGATCCTCTCAATCCGACCGTTCAAACGGGTCTTTAGATCGCGGCCCCCTTGGGGTCGAGCGTCACCGAGTAGAGCTCGGTGTCGGCACGGTCCATCAGGCGCACTTTCATCTGCTGGGTCTTGGCGTCGATATCGACCAAGCCAAAGAATTGCAGACCAGCAGAAGGCGGCAGGTTCACCTGACCCTCCTCCGGCGCTTTGACGTATTTCAACTCGGGGCCAAAGGTGCCGTCCAACTCGTTCGGGCCAAAGGTGCCCGCGTGCAGCGGGCCCGAGACAAACTCCCAAAACGGGTCGAAATCCTGAAACTGCGCCTTGTCGGGGTTGTAGTAATGCGCGGCGGTGTAATGCACATCCGCCGTGAACCAGACGACGTTGTCGACCTGCGCGGTCTTGATGAAACGCAGCAGCCCCGCGATCTCTTGCTCGCGCCCCTTGGCGGCACCGTTGTCGCCATTGGCAACCGCTTCGGCCCCGCCGCCGACGACCAGTCCGATGGGCATGTCGCAGGCGATGACCTTCCACGTGGCTGCCGAATTGGTCAGTTCCCGCTTGAGCCATGCCATCTGCTCGGCCCCGAGGATCTCTGTGGCCTGCGACATCTCGGTCTGCATGTTCTCGCTGTTCGGCCCCCGGTAGCTGCGCAGGTCAAGGAAGAAGACATCCAGCATCGGACCGTAGTTGATCTTGCGGTAAACCCGGCCCGGCTCGGCGGGGGTGATACGCAGCGGGGTCATCTCGTGAAAGGCCTGCGAGGCGCGGGCGGCGAGGACGTGGATCGACTTTTCGCTATAGCGGTCGTCTTCCATCAGGCTGCGCGAAGAGGACCAATTGTTCACGACTTCATGGTCGTCCCACTGCATGAAGGTCGGCACATGGGCGTTCATCTCGCGCACATGATCGTCCATCAGGTTGTATTTCCACTGGCCGCGATATTCGTCCAGCGTCTCGGCCACTTTGCGTTTCTCATCGATGATCGTGGTGTTTTTCCACAGCGTGCCATCCTCAAGCTGCACCTCATCCTCAAGCGGGCCATCGGCATAGATGGTGTCACCGGAATGCAGGAAGAAATCGGGGCGGTGTTTGGCCATGGTCGCATAGGTGCGCATGCCCTCATCGTCGATGCCCCAGCCCTGACCGGCGGTATCGCCCGACCAGGCAAAGCGCACGTCGCGGCGCGCGGTGGGCGCGGTGCGGAACTGGCCGATGATCGGCTCTGAAGTGGCGTTGATGTCGCTCAGGTCGGCAGCGGTGAAGCGGTAAAAGATATCCTGATCCGACGGCAGCCCTTCGACCAGACGTTTCACGGCCAGATCGTGGTTCGGCAGCGCGTTCATCGGTGCAAGCTGCCGGGCGTTGGCGAAGCTTTCGGTTGTAGAGATTTCAACCTGCACCCGTGCCGGGCGGTCGGTGCGGGTCCAGATCATGCCGGATTGCGTGTCGACATCACCCGATTGCACCCCATGGGTAAACACCGGGCGCGAGGCGGCACGGCTGAGGCTGGGCATGGCAAGGCTTGCGGCAAAGGCGGTGGAGCCCGCCAGCACAGCGCGACGGGTCGGGCGGATCAATTTGGTCATCTTTGGCTTCCTCTGAGGGTGGCGATGGCCGCACAGAACCCCCGCCGCGTGACAGAGCGCCGACAGATGCGTGACTCTTTGGCAAAGCTTTGGCGACAGCGCTGTAACGTGTTACCGAAATTAACTCCGCAATTCTATTCAGTAACATTTTGATTGAAACGAATCGCCCTGATGTGTAAATTGTGGGGCAACAACAGGAGCACCCCCATGCAGGCATTCATCTGCGACGCGCAGCGCACCCCCATTGGCCGTTACGGTGGCGCACTCTCTTCGGTTCGCGCCGACGATCTGGCCGCGACCCCGTTGAAGGCGCTGATGGAGCGGAATCCTTCGGTGGATTGGGCGCGCGTCGATGATGTCATCATGGGTTGCGCCAACCAAGCGGGCGAAGACAACCGCAACGTCGCGCGCATGGCCGCCCTGCTGGCCGGTCTGCCCGTCGACGTGCCGGGCGCCACGATCAACCGCCTCTGCGCCAGCGGCATGGACGCCGTCGGTGCCGCTGCCCGTGCGATCCGCGCGGGTGACATGGATCTGGCCATCGCAGGCGGGGTAGAGAGCATGTCACGCGCACCTTTCGTCATGCCTAAGGCCGAAACCGCCTTTTCCCGCAACAACGCCGTCTATGACACCACCATCGGCTGGCGCTTTGTGAATCCCAAAATGAAGGCGCAGTTCGGCGTCGATTCCATGCCCGAAACCGCCGACAACGTCGCCGCCGACCATGATGTGTCGCGCAAGGACCAAGACGCTTTCGCCGCCCGCAGCCAGCAACGCTGGGCCGATGCGGATGAGAAAGGCATCTTTGCCGAGGAAATCGCCCCCGTTACCATCCCGCAGCGCAAAGGCGATGATGTGATCGTCGACCGCGACGAACACCCCCGCCCCGGCTCCACGCTGGAAAAACTCGGCAAACTGCGCGGCATCAATGGCGCGGACCTGACTGTGACTGCAGGCAATGCCTCGGGCGTGAATGATGGCGCGGCGGCGATGCTGCTGGCGTCAGAGGCAGGCGTGAAAGACCACGGCCTCACCCCCATCGCCCGCGTTGTTGCCATGTCTGCCGCAGGTGTCGAGCCGCGCGTCATGGGCATCGGTCCGATCCCCGCAGTCCGCAAGGTGCTGGACCGCGCAGGCCTGACGATCGAACAGATGGACGTGATCGAACTCAACGAGGCTTTCGCCTCCCAAGGCCTCGCCACCCTCCGCGCCTTGGGCGTGCCGGATGACGCAGCCCATGTGAACGCCAACGGCGGCGCCATCGCCATCGGCCACCCTCTGGGCATGTCGGGCGCACGTCTGGTGATGACGGCGGCGCTGCAGCTCAAGCGGACGGGCGGCAAATACGCGCTATGTACAATGTGTGTGGGCGTGGGACAGGGCGTCGCCCTGATCCTCGAAAACGCAGGCTGAGACTTCTTTCCGGGAAAGGAACAGAACGATGTATGCACAGATGATCAAATCCACCGGCAAGGGCATCAAATCCCTCGACGATATGGACCCCGAAGAACGCGCCTTTCAGGAGCGCATCAATGCGGGCGGCAAGATCGAGCCCAAGGACTGGATGCCCGACGGCTACCGCAAGAACCTGATCCGCCAGATCGGTCAGCACGCGCATAGCGAAATCGTCGGCCAATTGCCCGAGGGCAACTGGATCACCCGCGCGCCCACGCTGGAGCGCAAGGCAATCCTCTTGGCCAAGGTACAGGACGAGGCGGGCCACGGGCTCTACCTCTATTGCGCGGCCGAGACGCTGGGCGTGACCCGCGACCAGATGACCCGCGACCTGCTGTCGGGCAAAATGAAGTACTCGTCAATCTTCAATTATCCGACCCTAACATGGGCCGATATGGGCGCGGTGGGCTGGCTGGTCGATGGCGCCGCGATCATGAACCAAGTGCCGCTGCAGCGGACCTCGTACGGTCCTTACGCCCGGGCGATGGTGCGGATCTGCAAGGAAGAATCCTTCCACCAGCGCCAAGGCTTCGACATCATGATGAAGATGGTCAAGGGCACAGAGGCGCAGCGCAAAATGGCCCAAGACGCGCTGAACCGTTTCTGGTTTCCGGCGCTGATGATGTTCGGCCCCTCAGACAAAGATTCGGTCCATTCCGCGCAGTCGATGGCGTGGAAGATCAAGATGAACACCAACGACGAGCTGCGCCAGAAGTTCGTCGACGAGACGGTGCCGCAGGCCGAATACCTCGGTCTCACGATCCCCGACGAAACCCTCAAGTTCAATGAGGAAACCGGCCATTACGATTTCGCCGAGCCGGATTGGGAAGAGTTCTTTCAGGTGCTCAAGGGCAATGGCCCCTGCAACACCGAACGGCTGGCGGCGCGCAACAAGGCTTGGGACGAAGGCCGTTGGGTGCGCGAGGGGCTTTTGGCCCACGCCGAGAAAAAGCGCAGCAGACAAATGGCAGCGGAGTAAGCGACATGAGCAGCCCTGAATCCAGTGAATACGACGGCACCGAAGCCGCCCCGCACGGCAAGGCGCGGACCACCGAATGGCCCCTGTGGGAGATCTTCATCCGCGGCCAGCACGGGTTGAGCCACCGCCATGTCGGCAGCCTGCATGCGGCGGACGCGGAAATGGCGATCAAGAACGCCCGCGACGTCTATACGCGCCGCAACGAAGGCGTGAGCATCTGGGCGGTCGAGGCCAGCGCCATCGCCGCTTCCTCGCCCGAGGAAAAAGGCGCGCTTTATGAGCCTGCCAATGACAAGGTTTACCGGCACCCGACGTTCTTCGACATTCCCGACGAAGTGGGGGCGATGTGAGCACCGATCCCAAGTTCGAATTCCTCTGCCGGATGGGGGACAACGCGCTGGTTCTCGGCCACCGCGTCTCCGAATGGTGTGGCGTGGCCCCGGTGCTGGAAGAAGACATCGCGCTGGCGAACGTGGCGCTCGACCTGATCGGCCAGACGCAGTTGTGGCTGGGTCTGGCGGGCGAGGTTGAGGGCGAAGGTCGCGATGCGGACAAGCTCGCCTTTCACCGCGACGTTTGGGATTTCCGCAATGTCCTGCTGGTGGAACAGCCCAACGGCGACTTCGGCCAGACCATGATGCGGCAGTTCCTCTTCGACGCATGGCATCTGGCGCAGCTGACCGCGCTGATCGATTCCAGCGACAAGGAAATCTCTGCCATCGCCGAGAAATCGGCGAAGGAAGTGACCTACCACCTCGAACGCTCCTCTGACACGGTGATCGGGCTCGGCGACGGGACCGAGGAAAGCCACCGCCGTATGCAGGCGGCGCTTGATCTGCTCTGGCCTTATGTCGGTGAGATGTTCCTTGGTGATGACGTCGACGCGGCGATGGTCGAGGCGGGCATCGCGCCCGAACCGGAAAGCCTGCGCGCGAGCTATGACCAACTCGTCGGCGACACGCTGGTAGCCGCGACCCTGACCAAACCCGAAGACGATTTCGCCCACAAAGGCGGGAAAAGCGGCGCACGGCACAGCGAACATCTCGGCCATATGCTGACCCAGATGCAATGGCTGCAGCGCGCCTACCCGGACGCCACATGGTGAAACCCAGCCCCCACAGCCGGCCGGCCCCCGCGCCGGTGCCGGGGGTGGTGCGCGATACCGCCCCGCGCGGTGCCGCGTTGGCCGGAAAGCCCACGTTAGAGACGGTTTGGGCATGGCTTTCGGCGATCCCGGACCCGGAGATCCCGGCCATTTCGCTTACCGATCTCGGCATCATCCGCGATGTGGCGTGGCAGGGCGACTCGCTGGTCGTGACCATCACGCCGACCTATTCGGGCTGCCCGGCCACCAGCATCATCAACCTCGATATCGAGATGGCGCTGCACGGCCATGGGATCGAAAAGCTGGAGTTGAAACGCCAGCTTTCCCCGCCCTGGACCACCGAGTGGATGACCGACACCGGCCGCGCCAAGCTGGAAGCCTACGGCATCGCGCCACCCCGTCCCGCCGGTGGGCCGCAACATTGTCCGCATTGCAAATCTACCGCGGTGGAGCGGATCAGCCAGTTCGGCTCGACCCCCTGCAAGGCGCAGTGGCGCTGCACCGAATGCCGTGAACCCTTCGACTATTTCAAATGTATCTGAGGCCCCGATGAGCCAGTTTCACCCCTTGTTAGTGACTGATATCCACCACACCATCCGCGACGCGGTGGTGCTGACGCTAAAGCCGGAGGACCCCGGCGCCTTCGCCTTTACCCAAGGCCAATACCTGACCTTCAAGCAGGATTTCGACGGCACCGAGCTGCGCCGCAACTATTCGATCTGCGCCGGGTTGGACGATGGCGAGCTAAAGGTCGGCATCAAGCGCGTCGATGGCGGGGCATTCTCGACCTATGCCAATACCGAATTGAAGGTCGGCGATACGCTCCACGCCATGCCGCCGCAGGGCAAATTCTTCACCGCGATCGAGCCGGAGGTGGCGAAAAACTACCTCGGCTTCGCGGGCGGATCGGGCATCACCCCGGTGCTGTCGATCCTGAAAACCGTGCTGAAACGCGAGCCGAACTCGACCTTCACGCTGGTCTATGCCAACCGCGCGGTGAACACGATCATGTTCCGCGAGGAGCTGGAGGATCTGAAAAACCGCTACATGGGCCGCCTGACGGTGATCCACATCCTCGAATCCGGTCAGGATATGGAGTTGTTTGAGGGCCGTATCGATCAAGCGAAATGCGATGCGCTGTTTAAACATTGGATTCAGATCGACAATATCGACACCGCCTTCATCTGCGGCCCCGAACCGATGATGCTGGCGATTGCCGAGGCGCTGAAGACCAATGGGCTGACCGACGAACAGATCAAATTTGAACTCTTCAGCGAAAGCCAGCAGGGCCGTCTGGCCAAACAGGAAATGGCCAAGCGCAGCGAGGGGCAGAGCGGCACCGAAATCACCGTCATCATCGACGGCGCGCGGCGCAGTTTCACCATGCAGAAGGGCCAATCGGTGCTGGAAGCCGCACTAGAGAACGGGCAGGAAGCGCCGTTTTCCTGCAAGGCCGGGGTCTGTTCGACCTGTATGGGCAAGGTGCTGGAGGGCGAGGTCGAGATGATCTCGAACCACGCGCTGGAGGATTACGAGGTCGAGCGCGGCTATGTGCTGACCTGCCAGAGCTACCCGCTGAGCGACACGCTCACCATCGACTACGACACGCACTAAAGGAGCCGACATGCGCGATATTCACAGTTACGCGGCAGGCGAATGGCTGGCCCCGGGCGCGGGCGCCCGCAACATCGCCAGCGCCATCACCGGCGAGGTCATCGCGCAGGCCGGCAACGATGCGCTCGACGCGCAGGCCATGCTCGGCTTTGCCCGCGACCACGGCGGCCCCGCCCTGCGCGCCATGACCTTCCACGACCGCGCGCGCATGCTGAAGGCGCTGGCGCTGCACCTGATGGAGCACAAGCAGGCGCTTTATGATCTGAGCTACGACACCGGCGCGACGCTGTCGGACCACAAGATCGACGTGGACGGCGGCATCGGCACCATGCTGGTTTTCGCCTCCAAAGGCCGGCGCGAGATGCCGGACGCGCATGTCTATCTCGACGGTGCGCCCGAGCAACTGGGCCGCGCCGGGCAGTTTATGGGGCGGCATATCTGCACCCCGCTGCAGGGCGTGGCGGTGCATATCAACGCCTTCAACTTCCCGGTCTGGGGTATGCTTGAGAAGCTCGCGCCCACGCTGCTGGCTGGCGTGCCCGCCATTGTCAAACCCGCCACCGCAACCTGCTACGTCACCGAACATTGCGTGCGGCTGATGCTCGACAGTGGGCTGCTGCCGAAGGGCGCGCTGCAACTGGTCAGCGGCGGCTTGGGCGACATGCTCGACCACCTCGACTGTCAGGATGCCGTGGCCTTTACCGGATCTGCCGATACCGCGCTGAAACTGCGCAGCAATCCCTTGTTGCTGCAGAACTCCGTGCGTTTCACCTCGGAGCAAGACAGTCTAAACGCCTCGGTCCTTGGCCCCGACGCCGTTCCCGGCACGCCAGAGTTCGACCTCTTCGTCAAGGAAGTGCAGCGCGAGATGACTGCGAAGGCGGGGCAGAAATGCACCGCCATCCGCCGCATCATGGTGCCGCAGGCGCAGGTCGACGCGGTGATCTCTGCTCTGTCAGAACGCCTCGCCAAGACCACCATCGGCGACCCCCGCGCCGAGGATACGCGCATGGGCGCGCTGGTCTCGGGCAGCCAAAAACGCGATGTGCTGGAAAAGGTGGGGCTGCTGAGTGCCGAGGCGGAACGGGTCTTTGGCGACCCCGACAACTTTACCGTCAACGGCGCCGACAAAGACAAAGGCGCCTTCCTGCCGCCGATGCTGTTCCACTGCGCTGATCCCGACAGCGCCGAGCGCGTGCATGACACCGAGGCTTTCGGCCCCGTTTCCACCCTCATGCCCTACCGCGATCTGGCCCATGCCTCGCAGTTGCTGAACCGCGGCCAAGGCTCTCTTGTCGCCTCGATCATCACCAATGACGGTGAGGTGGCGCGCGAGCTGACGATGGGCTCCGCAGCCTTTCACGGACGGCTCTATTTCAACAACCGCACGTCGATGGGGGAGGCCACGGGCCACGGCTCTCCGCTGCCGCATATGGTGCATGGCGGGCCGGGCCGCGCAGGCGGCGGCGAAGAACTGGGCGGCATTCGCGGCGTGATGCATTACATGCAGCGCACGGCCATTCAGGGCAGCCCCGACATCCTCACCGCGATCGGCAAACAATGGGTGCCGGGGGCGGAAGAGATCACCGACCGCGCGCACCCCTTCACCCGCCGTTTCACCGAGCTGGATCTGGGCGAGACCTTCAACTCGCCCACCCGAGAAGTCACACTGGAGGATATCGAGACCTTCGCCCATTTCACCGGCGATACTTTCTACGCTCATATGGACGACGAGGCCGCCGCCGCGAACCCCTTCTTTCCGGGCCGCGTGGCACACGGCTACCTCTTGCTCAGCTTCGCCGCGGGCCTTTTCGTGCAGCCCGACCCCGGCCCGGTGCTGGCCAATACCGGGCTCGACAGCCTGCGCTTTCTTGAGCCTGTCTCGGCAGGCGACAGCATCAAGGTGCGGCTCTCGGTTAAGCACAAGACGCCGCGCAATGAGGAATATGGCGAGGTGCGCTGGCATGTGACCCTGACCAACCAACGCGAGGAGGCAGTCGCGGAATATGAGCTGCTGACGATGAATGCTCTCTGATCCCTCCCTTCCCGTCATCGCGGCCTTTTCGGGCCTGGGCGGCCAGCGGGTCTGGTCGCTGATGGTCAGCCTCTTCGGCGACCTGGCGCAGGGAGAGGGCGATGCGATCGACGGGCCGGTGCTTTCGACGATCATGACAGCACTTGACGTGCGGCCGGAGGCGAGCCGCGTGGCGCTGCATCGGCTCCGCAATGACGGTTGGTTGCAATCCCATAAGGTGGGGCGGATCAGCCAGCATAGCCTGACCGCGCAGGGCCGCGCGGAAAGCGCCGCCGCCAGCCCCCGCATCTACGCCGCGCCGCCGGAACTGACCGAGCCGTGGCAGATGGTAATGACCGAAGAGAACGGGCGCGAGACCGACAGCGCCCTGCGGGGCGCGGGTTTTATCGCCGCCCTGCCCCGCGCCTATGTCGGGCGGGCCGATAGCGCGGTGCCCAAAGGCTGTCTTGCCCTGCCCGGCACGCCGCCGCCCGACTGGCTGCGCCGCGCGGTGGAGCCTGCTGAGCTTGAGGCCGACTATGCCGCGCTGCTGGCTGCGCTTTCTACCTTGGACGCCAAACTGCCGGATGCAGACAGGTTGAGCGCCTTGGATGTCGCGGTTCTGCGCTGTCTGATCGTGCACAACTGGCGGCGGCTGGTGCTGAAACACCCCGCCCTGCCCGGCGGGTTGATCCGCCCCGAGTGGTCCGGCTACCGGTGCCATCTACTGGTCGACCGTTTGCTGCGCCGCTATCCCCGCCCCGCATTGCAGGATCTGGCCACCGCCTGACCCGGGGCAAAGCCTCCGCTTTCCCATGCCGGACAAGCACGATATAGACGTGCTCATGACAAATTTCCTCTATCAGAACGACCTGCCGGATGACCTCGACCTTGGGCCGATGGTCGCCATTGACTGCGAAACGATGGGGCTGCATCCGCATCGCGACCGGCTCTGTGTTGTGCAGCTTTCGGGCGGCGATGGTCACGCGCATCTGGTGCAGGTCGTCAAGGGCCAGACCGAGGCGCCGAACCTCTGCGCGCTGTTGGAAGATCCGCATGTGCTGAAGCTGTTCCACTACGGCCGTTTTGACATCGCCGCGATGCGCAACACCTTTGGCGCCACCGCAGCGCCGGTCTATTGCACCAAGATCGCCAGCCGTCTGGTGCGCACATATACCGACCGGCACGGGTTGGCGAAGCTGTGCCAAGAACTGCTGAGCGTCGACATCTCGAAACAACAACAATCCAGCGATTGGGGGGCTGAAAAGCTGACCCAAGCGCAGATCGACTATGCCGCGTCGGATGTGCTCTATCTGCACCGTCTGCGCGATGAACTTAACAAACGCCTGATACGCGAAGGTCGGATGGACATGGCGCAGGCCTGTTTCGATTTCCTGCCGATGCGCGCCCGGCTGGATCTGGAGGGATGGCCGGACACGGACATCTTCGCACACGCATGAACACACCTTTCCTCGACACTGCCCGCCGCGTCATCCTCTGCGAATCCGAGGCGCTGACGCTGCTGGCCGACAGCCTTGATGACCGCTTTCGTGCCGCTGTCGATCTGATGCGCGCCTGCAAGGGCCGCGTGATCGTCACCGGCATCGGCAAATCGGGCCATATCGGCAACAAGATCGCGGCGACGCTGGCCTCTACCGGCACGCCCGCGCAATTCGTGCACCCGGCAGAGGCGAGCCACGGCGATCTGGGGATGATCACTGCGGCTGATGTGGTGCTGGCGATTTCAAACTCGGGCGAGGCACCGGAACTGGCGAACCTCATCGCCTATTCGCGCCGCTATGCGATCCCGCTCATCGGCATTACCAGCCGCCCCGACAGCAGCTTGGGCCGCCACAGCGATGTGGTGCTGGAGTTGCCCCGCGCGGCAGAGGCCTGCGGCACCGGCGTGGTGCCGACCACCTCGACCACCTTGACGCTGGCGATGGGCGATGCTGTGGCCGTGGCCCTGATGGAGAACCGCGCCTTCACCGCCGAGCATTTCCGCGACTTCCACCCCGGCGGCAAATTGGGCGCGCGGCTGAGCCGTGTGGCAGACTTGATGCATGTGGGCGATGCGCTGCCTTTGGTCGCCGCAGATGCGCCCATGGCCGACGCGCTGAGTGAAATCAGTCGCAAGGGTTTTGGCGTGGTCTGCGTGGTCAATGACGCGGGCACGCTTGAAGGCATCATCACCATGGGCGACCTCGCGCGTCATTTAGATGGGCTGATGACCATGACCGCGCGTGAGGTCATGACCCCCTCACCTGTCACCATCAGCCCTGAAGAACTCGCCGAGAAAGCCGTGGGCGTGATGAACAACCGCAAGATCACTTGCTTGGTCGTGACCGACCCTGTGCAGGACGACGGCAAATCGCCCGTGGGCCTGCTGCATATCCACGACTGCCTGCGCGTTGGGCTGGGGTAGCCTGCGATGAAGGGTGACCGCCACTCTCGCGTCGTCTCTTGGCTGAAAGTGCTCTTTCCGCTGATCGCGCTGGCGCTGCTGTCGACCCTGTTTTTGCTGTCGCGCGCGATTGAACCGCAGGCGGTGATCCCCTTTGCAGATAAAGAAGTGCAAGAGCGGCTGCGCGACCAGCAGATCACCGGCCCCTTCTATTCCGGCACCACGGCGGAGGGCGATCTGATCTCATTCTCGGCGGAAAAGCTGACCACCCCCGGCGGGGAAACCGGCACCAACGAGGCCGAAGAGATCGAGGCGACGCTGGACCTGCAGGGCGGTGCCAAGATCACTCTGCAATCCAACAGAGGTCGGTTTGACACCGGCGCGGAAGAAGCGGAACTGGCGGGCGATGTGCGGGTTAGCACCTCAACCGGCTACCAGATTCTGTCGGACCGGATGACTTCGAACCTCACCACACTAGATCTGCTATCACCCGGCCCGGTCAAAGCCACCAGCCCCGTGGGCGAGATCACCGCCGGGCGCATGGCCATCACCAACCGCCAGAACAGCGCCGGATCGCAATTGCTTTTCACAAAGGGTGTGAAACTGATATACACGCCGCAAGCAACGAAAGAGTAACTGCCTTGAGACATTTGATTATTTTGATGCTGCCGCTGTTTCTCGCGCTGCATGCCGCCCCTGTCTCTGCCCAATCTGCCGATGTGGCCTTTGGCGCGCTAGAGCAAGATACCAGCCTGCCCGTCGAAGTGACCGCCGACAACCTATCGGTCGACAACGCCACGGGCACCGCGGTCTTTACTGGCAATGTGTTGATTTCGCAGGGCGAAATGACCCTGTCCGCCGGCAAGGTCGAGGTGATCTATCGCGCGTCGGATCAAGGCATCGCCAAGTTGGAAGCAACCGGCGGCGTGGTCTTGGTCGCGGGTGAAGACGCCGCTGAATCGCAGCGGGCCGACTATGATATCGACGCAGGCACCTTGGTAATGAGCGGCGATGTGCTGATGACCCAAGGCCCAAGTGCGCTGAGCGCGCAGGAAATGACGGTAAACCTAAACGACGGCACGGCGCAGATGTCAGGCGGCGTGAAGACCATTTTGCAGCCCGGCAGCGGCAACTGATGCCGCCCGAGCTTAAAGTCGCCGGGGGCGAATCCGGCCTGCGCATTCAGCATTTGCGCAAGTCTTATCGCAAGAAAGCGGTAATCCGCGACTTTTCGATGGAGCTTGACCGGGGTGAGGTCGTGGCGCTGCTGGGGCCGAACGGGTCGGGCAAGACCACGACTTTCTACGCGGTGGCCGGGCTGGTCACGCCCGAAGGCGGGCGCGTCACGGTGGATGGCAAGGATGTCACCACCCTGCCGATGTACCGCCGCGCGCAGTTGGGAATCGGCTATCTGCCGCAGGAAATGAGCATCTTTCGCGGGCTGTCGGTGCAAGACAACATCAGCGCGATTCTCGATATCCGGGTCAAACACCGTCACCAGCGCCGCGAACGGCTCGAAGAGCTGCTGACCGAGTTTTCCATCGAACACCTGCGCCGCGCGCCTGCGCTGGCCCTGTCGGGTGGGGAGCGTCGCCGGGTCGAAATCGCCCGCTGTCTGGCCGCCAATCCCAACTATCTGCTGCTTGACGAACCCTTTGCCGGGGTCGATCCGATCTCTGTCGGGGACATCCGGCAATTGGTTGCCGACCTTAAAAAACGTGGCATCGGCGTGCTGATCACCGACCACAACGTCCGCGAAACCCTAGAGATCGTGGACCGCGCCTATATCCTGCATGAGGGCAAAGTTCTGATGTCCGGAACGCCCGAAGAAGTTGTGCAAAACGAGAATGTGCGCCGCGTCTACCTTGGCGATAACTTCCGTATTTCCTAAGACTTAGCGCGTTTCGCCCGGCCTTTCAGCCCTCGGCAGGGCCCTGCCTGCACTTTGCGGAAAACCGCTCTGATTGTAGCGATAAAAGAATGGCGGGTGCATCGGCGCCATTGACTTTCAAACGGAAACGCGGCCTCATTGACCTATGGTGACATCGCGTTCCTGTTTGATCCTGCATCGCCCTTCCCGCGAAGGAACGGTTAAAATCATCCTGGTCGCAGCACCATTCCTCCATATCTGAAAGTTGTCGCGCTCCACGCATGTGGACCGTTTGGCAATGTTCGGAACAAGAAAGACAAGGAGACGATATGCGGTATCAGATCAGTGGCAAACAGATCGACATTGGCGATGCGCTCCGGACACATGTCCGGACCGAACTGGACGAGGCGGTCAGCAAATATGCCGAACGCCCGACAGATGCTCTGGTGGTGTTTTCCAAAACAGGTCACGAATTTGCCTGCGAGGCCACCGTGCATCTTTCCACCGGTCTCAATGCGTCGGCCAAGGCCAAGGCGACAGAGATCTATGCCGCCTTCGATAGCTGCTGCGAAAAGATGGAAAAACAGCTGCGCCGCTACAAGCGCCGCCTGAAGGACCATCACAAAGAACGCGCCGAACCGGTTGAACTTTTGGGTGCGTCCTCCTATATCCTCGCGTCAGACAGCGATTCAGATGCGCAGGAACCTGATACCCTCCAACCCATGATCATTGCAGAGATGCAGACAAAGGTGCCAACTTTGTCTGTCGGTGAAGCGGTGATGCAGATGGAATTGTCGGGCGACCCGGTGCTGCTGTTTCGCAAGGAAGGCCAGGAAGGGATGAACGTCGTGTACCGTCGAGAAGACGGCAACATCGGCTGGATCGACCCTTCGTAACCCACGGCGGTAATATCCGCCAAAGAGCAGGGCGAGCGGAATGGATTTCGGCAAACTCCTCAAGCCAGAGGCCGTGAAGGTTTTGACTTCGGCTTCGAGCAAGAAGCGTCTGATGCAGGATATCGGCGAACTCGCCCAGCAAGCCTATGGGCTGCCGGCCGGCCAAGTGGTGGATGCGCTGATGACGCGCGAAACCCTCGGGCCGACCGG
The DNA here is from genome assembly GCF_003611275.1 of Sulfitobacter sp. D7. Lineage (NCBI taxonomy): Bacteria > Pseudomonadati > Pseudomonadota > Alphaproteobacteria > Rhodobacterales > Roseobacteraceae > Sulfitobacter > Sulfitobacter sp. D7. The sequence goes on along the minus strand of NZ_CP020694.1, from coordinate 222,115 downwards.
AGTCGGCCACGGCGTCGCCCTGCCCCATGCGCGAATGGACGGGATCGACAAGGTTGTCGGTGCTTTCGTGCTGCTGGACAAACCGATTGATTTCTCTTCGGTCGATCGTCAGCCAGTCGATGTGGCCTTTGCCCTCTTCGCCCCCGAAGATGCGGGGGTGGAGCACCTCAAGGCGCTGGCACTGGTGGCCCGCACGCTGCGCGACACCAGCATCTGCACCAAGCTGCGGTCGAACCCCGACCCGGCCACGCTTTACACCATCCTGACCGAGGACAAGGCCGACAAGGCCGCCTGATCTTGGGCCGCCTGATCTTGGGCCGCATGACCTTGGCTTAGATCGCGACCGGTTCCGGCTCTTGCGGGGTCGGCTCGGCGCGTTTCGCTTTCTTTTCTCCCAACATCAGCATCGCCGGTGTCACCACCAGCGTCAGCACAGTGGCCACCACCAGACCGCCCGCGATGGCCGAACTCAGCTCGGTCCACCACTGGGTAGAGGGGGCGCCATAGACGATCTCACGGGTGAAAAAATTGATGTTGAGGCCGATCACCATGGGCATCAGGCCAAGCGCCGTGGTGACCGAGGTCAGCACCACCGGACGCAAACGCTGCGCCCCGGTGCGCAGCGCGGCCTCCAGCGGCGACAGCCCCGCTTTTTTGAGGTCATTATAGGTGTCGATCAAAACGATGTTATTGTTCACCACGATCCCCGCCAAGGCGATCACACCGATCCCCCCCATGACCACCCCAAAGGGCCGCCCGGTGATCAACAGGCCGAACAGCACCCCGGCAATCGAAAACACGATGGCCGACATGACGACAAAGGCTTGGTAGAAGCTGTTGAACTGGATCACGAGGATCACGAACATCAGGAAAATCGCGGTAATAAACGCCCCCGCGAGGAAAATCATCGATTCCTGCTGGTCCTCCGCCTCCCCGGCGAAAGAGGCTTCGACACCCGGCGGCAGGTCCATCGCGTCAATCGCGCTGCGCAGGGCGACGGTTTGGTCGTTCACCAGAACGCCCGGTGCGACATTGGCCTCAATCGTCACCACCCGCTCTTGATCCACCCGCGTGATCGTACCGGTGCGGGGACTTGGCTCAAAGGTCACGAAGTTCGAGATCGGCACCAGCCCCGCCGAGGTCGGCACCCGCAGCGATTGCAACTCTTCCAGTGTGCGCTCATCCGACGGGAAGCGCACGTTGATGTCGATGGAGCCTTCGGCATCATCGGGCCGGTAATCCGCCACGGTGATGCCCCGCGTCAGCAGTTGCACAGCCTGCCCCAGTGTCGAGATATCGGCCCCAAACCGCGCCGCCTCAGAGCGGTTCACCGCGATGCGCCATTCCACCCCCGGCAGGGGGCGCGAGTCGGTCACGTCGGTAAAGCCGCCGATATCGGCCATCTTTTCGCGGATTTGGTCGACCACCTGTTGCTGCACCTCAGGATCATGGGCTTGGACCCGCAGATTGACCGGCTTGCCCGCCGATGGGCCGTTCGAGGCGGTCTGAACCTGTACGTCGATCCCCGGAATGGCCGCCATCTCGGTCCGGATTTCTTCGCCGATCATGGCAGCGGTCCGCCGTTCGTCCCATTCGGTGAACTCAACCTGAATGGTGCCGATCAGGTCGGCGCTGTCGCGGTTGCTGCTGCCGGTGCGGGCATAGACGCTGGCAATCTCGTCGTAGGCAAAGAGACGTTGCTCGACCTGCCGCACCAGCGCGTCTTGTTCGTAGATCGAGAAATTGTCCCGCGCGCGCACCTGTACCTGCGCAAAATCAGGCTCTACCTCAGGGAAAAAGGTGATGCCGTTGCCAAATTGCGCATAGGCGGTGAAGCCGCCCATCAGCATGGCAATGGCAAGGATCAGCGTCATCCATGGCCGCAGAATGGCGAATTGCAGCAGTTTGACATAGCCGCCGGTGAAGCCCTTCAGGTCACGCGGATCCCCCTGTTCGGCGGCATAGAGCGTGGCCTTATCCTTAGCGGATTGCGGGGGCCGTTTGCCGATGATCCCGCCAACCACGGGAATGAAAACCAGCGCCATGAAAAGCGATGCGGTCAGGGTCAGGATCACGGTGATGGGCAGGAACTTCATGAACTCCCCCACCGTGCCGGTCCAAAACAGCAACGGAAAGAACACGCTGAGCGTCGTGGCGGTAGAGGCGATGATCGGCCATGCCATACGCTTGGCGGCATGGGCATAGGCAGCGCGGGGCGCATGCCCCTCTTGCAGGCGGCGGTCGGCCAGTTCGGTGGTCACAATGGCCCCGTCCACCAGCATCCCCACCACAAGGATCAGCGAGAAGAGCACCACGAGGTTCATCGTATAGCCCATGACCCAAAGCGCCGTGACCCCAGCCAAAAACGCCCCCGGAATCGCCAGCCCCACCAGCAGCGCCGAGCGGACGCCCAAGGCCCAGACGATCACGATCATCACAAGGATCACCGCCGCGATGACATTGGCCTCAAGATCGCTGAGCATGTCTTGGACCTGCTCGGATTCGTCTTGGGTGTATTTGACTGTGATGCTGTCGGGCCATTCCGCGCGCATCTCGTCGATCAACTCACGCACGGCGGCGACTGTTTCGATGATATTCGCGCCGGAGCGTTTCTTGATCTCAAGCGCCAGCGCGGGCTGGCCGTCGATACGGGCAAAACCGGTGGGGTCTTTGAACGTCCGGCGGATCGCGGCGACATCGGCGAAGGTCACCACCGTATCGCCACGCACCTTGATCGGCAGCGACATGACATCTTCGACATTCTCGATCAGCCCCGGCACTTTGAGCACCAGCCGCCCCGCGCCGCTTTCAATCGCCCCCGCCGCAATCAGGCGGTTGTTGCGGTTGATCTGGCTGATCAGCTCTTCAAAAGAGATGTTGTAGGTCTCGAACACTGTGGGGTCGATCAGCACCTCCAGAAGTTCCGTACGCTCACCGCCGACATCGACCTCAAGCACGCCTGACAGCCCCTCAATCGCGTCCTTCAACTCCTCCGATATGGTGTTGAGCGTCCGTTCCGGCACCGGGCCGGACAGGATCGCTGTCAGGATCGGGAAAAGCGCTGTGTTGATCTCGGTCACGACCGGATCGGTGGCGTCTTCGGGCAGGTCCGACTTGGCCCGGTCCACGCCTTCGCGCACCTTGTCGAGCGCCTCGTCGGAATCAAAACCCGGCTCGAACTCCAACTGCACCGAGGCATGACCTTCGGCGCCGTTGGAGGTGATCTGTTTCAGCCCGGTAATGGCACTGAGTTCGGTCTCAAGCGGTTCGACCAATAGCCGTTCGCTATCTTCCGGAGAGATACCTTCGAGCGAGGTCGAGACATAGAGTGTCGGGATCGGAATCTCGGGCGAGCTTTCCTTGGGGATGCCGATATAGGCATAGGCACCGACGGCCAAGATCATCACCAAGCTCAGGATCACCACGCGGGCGCGGCTGAAAGCGGCGTCGATCAGCGCGTTCATTCCACCTGCTCCGGCTGGGCGGCTTCGGCGCTGCCGGTGATCTGCCCATCACCGGCTGGCTGTTCCTCCAATTCGTCAATCTCAGGCACGCCCGCCATCGGCTGCCCCTCGGGGCTTGAATCCGTGCCGGTTTCGGGCTGGGGGTTAACGGTCTCTCCGTCGTTCACGAAACCCTGCCCGATGGTGATGATTTCGGCCTCTTCCGGCAGGCCCGCAATCCAGATACCATCGGTCTGGGCACGCACGATCGCGATCTTGTTGAAAACGACCTTGTCCTCGTCATTCACGGTTTTGACACCCAATGTGCCATTGGTGTCCAAGGACAGGATCGCCGGAGAAACGAAATGCGCGCGGGTCTCGCCCGTAGGAATACGCACGCGGGCCGAGATACCGGCAGGAATCGCACCATCGGCGTTTTCGACCCTAACCTCGGCGGTAAAGGTCCGGGTTTCGGCGCTGGCGCTGCTTGAGACGAATTGCACCTTGCCCTGCGCCTCTGTCCCGGTGATGAACACGACCTCGGCGCTTTGCCCTTCCTTGATGTCTTTCAGCGACTGCTGAGGCACCTGCACTTGGATCGTCAGCGGGGTGTTGTCGACCAGACGTGCGATTTCCTCACCGGTGGAGACGAACTCTCCGGCAGAGATATCCAGCATCTCTAACCGACCGGGAAAGGGGGCGCGGATTTCGGTGTTGTTCAGCGCCTCTTCGGCTGAAGTGACCGACGCCTGCGCGGCGGCCAAGGTCGCCCGCGCTTGGCTGACCCGGTCCACGGTCGAGACGCCCCGGTCCAGTAGGGCTTCGGCATTGTCGTATTCCCGCTGTGCGCGGCTTAATTCCTCGCGGGCGCGGGCCAGATCGGAATCGCGCGCCGTGGTGCTGAGCCGCGCGATCAACGCGCCCGCGTCGACCACATCGCCCTTGGCGACCAGCACCTCGGCGATTTCTCCGCCTGCTTCGGCGCGGACCATCGTGTCGCGGTCCGGCAGGGCCTGACCTTCGGCCACAAAGACCTGCGTCACACTTTTGGCTTGAGAGCCGCGCACGGCCACTGTCACCGCCTCGGGCGAGAGGGGGGCAGGTGCGGCTTCCTCGGTTTCTTCGGCGGGAATGATATAGCCGCTGCCCATCCAAAGTCCGATCAACAGCGCGATTCCACCGGCGATGAATTTCGACCGTTTCGAGCCAGCATCGCTGTCGAATGAAAGCGTCTGGCGCTCTTGAGATGTGTCACTCATTGATCGAACTCCATCACCGCGTTCCTGTTTGCAGGTCGCGCGTCAATTCTTGGGTTTGCTCACCCGGGTTGCGACATCATCAAGCGCGGTGCTGATCGCGTCGTAAAACTCGGCAAAGGAATCGAGCCTCGCGCGTACGCCGTCGGCCTCTTCGGGCAGTTTGCTGATCGTGTCGCTAATCTCGGCCTTGGCGTGGCGCGTGCCTGCCAGCGCGAATTTTGTCATCGCGGCATAGGCGTCATCGGCAAGTTGAAAGTAGTCCTGCCGGTCGCCGGTTTTGTTCACCCGCCGGATCAGGCCCCGCTCTTCCAGCACGCGGATTGATGTGCTGATCGTGGCGCGGCTGACGGACAAACGGCGCGACAGCGCGCCAAAGGCAATCGGCTCGCCCTCGAAAACGAGCATGGCAAAGACCTGTCCCGACATGCGCGGCAAGCCTTCGCCCATGGCGATCACGCCCATGCGCGTGATGAAATCATCGCGGACTTGGTCGATTTGGTCTGTGGTATCCATCTGTTCCCCGTCAACGACACGCTGCGTTGACGTTAGATAAACAAGGCCCGGCACAAATCAAGTCTATTCAGAAAATTCCGAACAGACTGAACACGACATGCCGCAAGGTCATTTTCGGGCGAACTGCCCTACTTCAACCCGTTTTGCGCGATGTAGCGGGCCAGATCGAGCACAAGCTGGCCGCGCGCTGTGGCGATCGCATTGGCCCCGCCTTCGGGGTTGAACGGCACGCTGAGGTCAAACAGGCCCGAACGCTCCCGACGGTCATCGGGGACGGCCACGAAATACTGACCAGAGGCGCGAAATTCTCCGGCTTCGGTGGCCACCATTTCGGCAAAGCGCACTTCGAGACGGGCATCGGGGAAAGCCTCAAAAGGCCAAGGCTCAGACGCGATGCGCCGCCCGGTCATCCGCGCGAGGTTCTGGCTCAGCTCCAGCGCCACGGCCCGTTCGGGGGCATCGGCCCACAGCACATCGGTCGAACTGACCAGACTGCCGTCGGCCATCTGCAGCGAAATCTCTTCGGCGGCGGCATAGGTCGGCAGGGACACATCGCGCACCTCAACCGAGCTAAAAGCGATCGAAGTCTTTTCTGTGACCGCCGGGGCGCGCACGGTGAAACGCTCAGCAGCGCCGCCACAGGCCGCCAAGGCTGCCAGCAGGCCGAGGGTGATCAGAGGTCTTGCAACATTCATGCTTTACCGTCCCAGCAATAGAGAATTGGGGTTACGTTCGATGGTCCGCGCCAAAGATGCAAGCGCATCGGCGGCTTTCTGGATGTCGCGCAGGGTGCGCTCGGCGCTGCGGCTTAGCTGTTCGCCTTGGTTATAGCCTTCTATGGTGCGGCTGGCCTGCGCGAAAAGCGCGGTCAAACGTTCGACCACCTGCGGCAGATCGCGGGCCGAGACGGCGATGCTATCCGCCGCATTGCGGGCCGAGGCCAAGGTGCGGTTCACATTCTCAACCGCGCCGCCTTCGCGCAATTCTACCAACGTGGCGTTCACCTCATCCAATGCCCGCTTGAGCGCGCCCGGCAGGGCCACCGCGTCTTCAGTGCCGATCACCGCATCGGCGGATTCGGTTAGGTCCGTCAGCGCGACGACCAACTCTTCGACTTCCAGTGTTTCGGCCTTGGCCGCCACGGCCTGAATGCGCTCTACCAACTCTGGCACGCCCTCAACCGAAGACGATACCGCGTTCGCCGCCTCCGATGCCCCTTCAAGCGCGGTGGACAGGCGCTCGGCGATCCGCTCTTCCTCAAGCTGGGCCACCAGTTCTTCGATCCGCACCAGCGTGCCGTTCAAGGCGACCGGCACGTTCTTGACCTCTTCGGAGGAGACCAGCCCCGTCAGTTCACCCAAAAGGGTCCGCACATCCTGCGGCGTTTCGCGCAGGTCTTCGTCGGAGACGAAAGCCTCTGCCGAATTAAGGAAAGTAATCGCACTGTTGAGCAACTCTTCGATCGGCAGGCTGTTGATGCGGGTAAAGACCCCTTCGACCGTGGCCGCCGCATCGGAAACATCGCTTTCAGTGGTCGGCATCAGCGCAAGACCGTTATCAGCCGCTTCCAACGATGCCTCAGGCACGTCTTCCACCGTCACGAACTCAACCTTCAAGCCGCCGGTCAACAAGCTGGCCGAGGCCAGCCGCGCACGCAGGCCGTTTTCCACACGCTCTTGTAAGAAGGCCAGCGCGGCTTCGGCGGTTACGTCGTCTTGCAACCCCAGATGCGCCGGTTGGATCGACAAGATCGCGTTGAGCCGAACCCGGCTATCGCCAAAGCGTTCGAAATCCACGAGGCCCGACAGGGTCTCGACCTCACCGATCTCAAGCCCGCTCATTTCAACCGGGGCGCCGACGATCAGCCCTGAGATATTGTCGTCGAACACAACGCTCAACTTGAGCGGATCCACTTCGGAAGCGTTAAAGACAGAGTTCCGCGCGGTTTCCTTGTCGGGGTAGATCTCAAACACCGTCCCGTCAGACACCTGCGCCCCGCCCGAGACGAAGGTGTCAAAGGTGATGCCGCCGCCCACGAGGGTAGCGAGCGAGGAAAAGTCAATCTCGGCCCCCGCCGGGCCGATGTTGACGCTAAAGCCGGAGGCGTCCCAGAAACGGGTGGATTCATTGATCAGTTGGCGGTGCTCTTCAAAGATCAGCGCCTCAACAATGGCAAAGTTGCCCCGCGGGGCAATCTTGGCATAGCCTACGCGGCCCACTTCGATGCCCTTGTAAAGGATCGGCGCATTGTCGGTCAGCTGGCCATTGGCGGTGGACCGAAAGGCAATCTCAAGCCCGCCCTGACCGCCACGGATCAAAGGCTCGGTCGATGACCCCTGAAAACGCTGCGCCGCCGGGCCGACCTGCTGGTCCCATGACCCTTCGATATAGACACCGCTCAGCACCGTGCTGAGGCCGGTAATGCCCTGCGCGGTGACTTCGGGCTGTACGACCCAAAAGACCGCACCGTTGTCGATATAGGGGGCCACATCTTTGTCGAGCCGGATATGCGCCGTCACCCGGTCCAGATCCGAGGTGAAGCCGACCTTTTCGACCACACCGACCGTCACATCGCGAAAGCGCAATTCGGTCTCTCCAGCAGAGATGCCCGCGCCCTCTTCGAACTCCACAATGATCACCGGGCCGCGTTCGCTATAAGAGCGATACGCCACGAAGAGCGCCACGATCAGGGCAAGGATCGGGATGATCCAGATCACCGACGCCCCACTGAGGAACATCTTGCGTGTCGGAGAAATCGGTACGTCGGGAGGCGTCTTAGTCATCGGTTTTCAGGCCCTCGTCCTTGGTCTGAGCGTCCCAGATCATGCGGGTATCAAACGCTTGCGCCGCCAGCATGGTAAAGATCACGGAGAGGGCGAAAAAGATGCTCGCGGTACCGGGATTGATGGCGGCCAGTGTCTTGAGTTGCACCAGAGCGGATAAAATCGCAACCACAAAGATATCGATCATCGACCAGCGGCCAATGTACTCAACCACTTCGTAAAGGTAGTGCCGCTGCCGCTGCGAGGTGACAGAGCGCCGTTTGACGCTGATCGCAAGAAAGGCCACGGCCATGAACTTGGCCAGCGGAATGGCAACAGAGGCAAAGAGGATGATAAAGGCGATCCCCCAATTGCCGTATTGCGCCAGTTCCACCGCGCCGCCGATGATGGTGCTTTCCTCGACCTGAAACAGCGTCCGGGTCTTGAGCATCGGGTAGGTGTTGGCGGGGATGTAGCACATCAGCCCAACGGTCCAGAACGCCCAGACACGCTGAAGGCTCAACCGATCGCGTGAGACCAGCTTGCTGCCGCAGCGGCTGCAGGTCTGCGTGCCCATCGGCGCGGGCTTGCTACAACGGGTGCAGGCCACGACGCCCAATTCCCGCGCGCTCAGGATGTCTTGGGATGTTCCAGAGAGTTCCATACAGACCATTTGCATAAGAATCTGTCCTGCGCGATGACGAGGATCACCAGCGCGCCGAACATGTAAAACGCCGGGCCAAAGCCGACATCGGCCAGATCGGCCACTTTAACCAGCGCCACCGCACAGCCGATGGCAAAGACCTCGGCCATCGACCAAGGGCGCAGTTCCTCTGACAGGCGAAAGGCGGCGACGGCATGCCGCGCGGCCGGGCGATCCAGCACCACGGGGATCAACACATAGAGCGTCAGCAATACCCGCAAAAGCGGAATGAAAAAGATCAGCGCCGCCGTGGCCAGCGACAGAAAGATCATCGGCCCCCCTGAAAAAGCAAGCGCCGCATCCAGCACCGACACCGCGTTGCGGGCCCCCGCCGCGTCAATCGTAAGGAAGGGAAAGACCGCCGCCCCGATGATCAACACCATGACCGCAACCGCCACGGCGATGATTTGCAAACCTGCGTTCCTGCGCGGCGTGATCAGGGCCGTGTGGCACCGCTCACAAGCCGCGCGTTCCCCATGGGCGGGGCGGCGTAGCCGGTAGACGGCGTCGCATTGCGGACAGACGATCAATTCGTCCATGGGCAGTTCGGCGAGGGGGGTGTCGGGGTGATCCATTCTGAACGCATATATGATGCCGCTCTTGGCTGTATCAACAAATATTCGCGGCCCTGTGGCGCATCTGCACCGGCGGATCACTGCCCTCGCGCGAATGTGAGCGGAACAGGGGACCATGCACATCGTTGGTCCAGCAGAAATCACAAAGGAGAAAGCAATGACCGATATCACCAATGCAAAGATCCTGATCCTCGCCACCAACGGTTTTGAGCAGTCCGAACTGGAAAAACCCCTGAACGATCTCCGCGACCGCGGCGCCACTGTCCATGTGGCCACCCCCGACGGGAATGAGATCAAGGGCTGGGACGAAGACGACTGGGGCAACACCGTGCCCGCAGACCTCGCCCTTCGGGACGTAAATGTTGATGACTACCAAGGCATCGTGCTGCCCGGCGGCCAGATCAACCCTGACCTGCTGCGCGCCAACGATGACGCTGTGGCCCTGATCCGCAAGTTCCACGACAGCGGCAAGACCGTCGCCGCGATTTGCCATGCCCCATGGCTGCTGATCGAAGCGGGCATCATCAAGGGCCGCAAGGCAACCTGCTTTAGCTCCATCGCGACCGACGTGAAGAACGCTGGCGCGCAGTATGAAGACAGCGAAGTGGTGGCCGACCAAGGCCTCGTGACCAGCCGCTCGCCCGAGGATCTCGACGCATTCGTCGCCAAGATCGTCGAGGAGATCGAAGAAGGCAAACACGACCGCAAAGCGGCCTAAGCCTGAGCTTTCGTTCCAAGATTGACCCCCGGCCCTCGCGCCGGGGGTTTTTCATGCGCGGTCCAAACGTAGGCCAAGCTCCGCCAGCACCGCATCGGTGTCCGCCCCGATGGCACGCGGGGGGCTGGGCAACTGGGGCGCAGTTGCGCCAAAACGCGGCGCATGGCCCGATTGCAGCACATCGTCCACCCGCACCACATTGCCGCGTGCCGCCATCTGCGGGTGGTCCGGCGCTTCGGAAAAGCTGAGCACGGGGGCCACGCAGGCATCCGAACCGTCGAAATGCGCGGCCCAGTCATCACGGGCGCGGGTTGCGAATATCGCGGCGAATTCGGCGGTCCGCGCCTCCCAAGTCGCCCGGTCGTTCTGGCTGGCGGCTAGGTCCGCAGGCAGACCCAGCTTCTCCAACAGGATCGCGTAGAACTGCGGCTCCAACGCGCCCACAGAGATGAATTTTCCATCGGCGCAAGTGTAGCAGCGGTAGAAGGGCGCGGCCCCGTCAAGCCAATTGGTAGCGCGTTCCTCGGTCCATGTGCCTTGGGCCAACATGCCGTGGATCAACCCCATCATCGCAGGCACCCCGTCGACCATCGCAGCATCGACAACTTGACCTTTGCCGGTCACCCCCCGCTCGATCACTGCCGAGAGGATGCCAAACAGCAAGAACATCGTGCCGCCGCCGTAATCCGCCACCATGTTCAAAGGCGGCACCGGGGGCGCACCCGCGCTGCCCATGGCGTGCAAGGCCCCTGTTAGAGCCAGATAATTGATGTCATGCCCCGCCGTCTGCGCCCATGGGCCGGTCTGACCCCAGCCGGTCATGCGGCCATAGATCAGCTTGTCAGAGCAATCTGTTGGGCCGAGGCCCAAACGCTCCATCACGCCGGGGCGAAACCCTTCGATCAGCACATCGGCAGAGGCAATCAGCGCCCGCGCTGCCGCGATCCCTTCGGGGGTTTTCAAGTTCACCACCACCGACCGCTTGCCACGGCGGTTGATATCGGACGGGTCCGCCGGGGCGGCTTTGCGGTCGACCGTGATGACATCCGCGCCCAGATCGGACAGCAGTTGCCCCGCCAATGGGGCGGGGCCGAGGCCGGAGAACTCCACCACCCGCAGCGACGACAGCGGCCCTTTGCGCGCCGCCCTACTCATGCCGCCCCCGGTACCAAGACCTGCCGCGCGCCTTCGGTGAAATCCGACAGCGACAGCGCCCAAGTCGTGCCGGGCCAGCGCAATTCCATCTCGCGTTTTCGTGGACGGTAAACAGCGGTGTAAAGCGTGCCGAACCCGGCGTTGAATGCCGTGGAATAAAGCGGAGGTTTCAGAAACGCCCCGATGAATTTCTCTTCCGGGTCGCGGTGCAGACGCAGACGTTGCAAAAGATAGCGCTCCCGCTCGACCGTGGCGGTAAAACGGGCGTGGCTGATCCATTCCACATTTTCCTGGTGATTGGTCGCCACCGCGGCGCGGGTGATGATAGCCGGGCGGTCAGGGGCCATCATCGCGGTCAGGTAGCTCCGCTTCCGATCGAGCACGGTGACGTTATAGCTCATATGCGTCGGCACCCGTGCCAGCACCTCTCCCGCCTCTTGCGCGGTTTCGCAGGTCTGCAGCACATAGCGTAGGATCAGCGGCACGCCGAACCCTTCGCCTACCACGCGCCGCCCGCCAAAGGTCAGCGAGATCGACAGCCCCGCATCATTCACTCCATCGACCAGCCCCCAAAGCCCATCCGATGTGCCCATGACCTGCCGCCCCTGCCAGCCCGAGCGCAGCACCATCGCGTCGAATGCATTGGGATTATAGTCATAGTTGCGCACCATGACCGGCTCTTTCCCGGCCCAGATCGCCTGTGAACAGGCCGAGAGATAGGGCGGCGGGCAATAGAAGCTCAGAAACCGCGCCGCGTGATCGCCGCCGCCCGCGAGGGTGCAAAGCTCATCATAAAGCGGCAGCATCTCGGGCATATGTTTGCCCAAGGCGCGGCGGCATTGGGCATAGGTCGGGCGCGCGGCCTCTCCTTCCTTCAGCCACCATGCGTGGTAGTCAGGCCAATAGGCTGCGAAGAGACCGGCCCACTTGGGGCCGGGCTGATCTTCGGACATTGCGCGCCAGTACATCGCGGCCTTTCATCTTGCTACAGGATCTTGAACGCCGGATCAGAAAGCTCCGGACCAGCAGACGCGGTGGGCAGGGGTTTGCCGTCCACACTGCGTTTGATCCCATGGATCCACTTTTTCGCGCGCTCATTCAACTGGAAAGACTTGGTCATCGACCGCCCCCGCGTCACAAGGATGCCGATATCCGCGCCTTCGTAGCGGTAATCACCCGGTTGCAGGATGCGCAGGAAGAAGGCTTCGTTCTCGCTCTCCACCGCGCGGCGGTGATAGTCGAAGCGGTCAAAGACCACGCTGCCGTCTTCCTTCATCTTGTAGATGCCGGTCTCGGGCGCTTCGGTGCAGATGTCGACACTGTCATCGGTGTGTTTGATGACCATCTGGCTCCAACCGTCGATGTTGTCCGGATCGGCCCAGCGGGCGTTCAACTCATCCACGTCGAGGTTGAACTTCTTGCGGCTGAACTCCAACAGGTGGAACAGGAAGAGCGGCGCATCGGCATGGGCGAAGGCGGCGTGGTTGGTCATCGAAGACGCGCCTGTGATGCGCGGGTTCAACTCACCCAACCACAGATCGCCGGTCTTTTTGTCGATCAGGAAATCGAGCTCGAAATAGCCGCGATAACCCTCCTTGCGCAGCTGCTCCCCGAACTTGAAGGTCAGATCGCGGGCCTTCTCCCGCACCTTCGGCGGGAAGGCGGTGGCGAGGATTTCATTCCCGCACCAGCCGCCGCGATAGGGGGTCAGTTCTTTGAAACCCACAAGTTCGGTCATCAGCGGGCCGACGATGGTGCCCTCCTTGGTCGCACAGGCCTCGATCGCCGCGCCACGGCAATCGATCCGCTTCATGATCTTGATCTCGCCCTCGCCGATGATCTCGCTCTCGTGGCGGCGGAAGTCGGCTTCGGACTTGATGAAGAAGGTCGTGTGCCCGCTGTCGCCATAGGCCGACTGCAACACCAGATCATGACCGATCCCGGCCTCCTCGCAGGTCTTTTTCAGGTCGTCGTAAGATTTCACCTCGGCCAGAACGTTCGGCACCGAGGGCACGCCCGCCTTGTTGCCGATGCGCACGGTTTCGATCTTGTTGTCCATCGACTGGCGCAGCTTGGCTTTCGGGAACCAGACCTCGGCGCCCAACTCCTTGCTGAGACGCTCGGTCTCTTCGTCGAACATCAAAAAGACGAACTTGGGCTTGCCGCCGCGGCGCTTGATAAAGTCGATGACCTCTTTGTGCTGCAGCAAGTAGTTGTTGATGTCCTCGATGCTCTGGAACTCTGCATGGGGCTGTTCCGAGGGGCAAAAGACGTTGGGGTGCTTACCGCCGTAGCAGTCGATATAGCAGATGTATTTGAAATTCTTCACCCATTCATCAAGGCCCAACAGATTGAAGTTGGTGGCCGAGATGAAATAGACCGGGTCCTCGTTTCGGTGAAAGAACCGGCGGATTTCGGAGATATTCTTGAGAATTTTTACCATGTCGTGGGTCCTTTTGGTCAAACGGGTGAAGAAGAAAGGTCTTTGCGGCGCACGCGTTTCAGCGCCTCCGCGGTAAAGACGCGCAGGCCCAGATCGGGCCGGTATCCGTGGATCTCGCTCACGTCCAAGGCACGCATAAAGTCGAGAATTTCCTGACTGACGACCTGTCCGGGGACAAGGATCGGAAAGCCGGGCGGATAGGGGATGATGAAACTGGCCGAGACAACGGTATCGCCCGCGTCCATCACCTCTTGGAGTGAGCCGTTCAGGTCGAGGTAGTCACAGTTTTTCTCATCATAGGCGAGGAAGAAGGGCGTGCGAATGTCCCCCTCTGGCGTATCCGCGGCGCGGAAGGCTTCGTGGAAGCAACTGAAATCCGGCAGCGGGGGGTAGTTTTCCATCAGGTTGGTGACACGCCGATCGAACGATAGCCGTTCCATCCGGCTGGCATCGTCCAAAAGATCGTCGAGCGATTTGGCGATCTCGACCAGCACTTCGATCAGATAGGCGACCGAAGAGCGCGTGGTGCCGATGTTGGTCATGAACAACACGGTATTGCGCGAGGTCTTGTTGATCTGGATGCCGTATTTATCCATTAGGATCTGCGTCTTGAAGGTATCGCCATCCCAGCCGGTGCCGCCCACGGCGAGGGTCACGCGAGTGGCGTCGAGGACAAACTCGTCCTGTTCCCAGCAATCCCACATGTCGGTCCAGCCCTGTTCGGTGTCGTAATAGCTGGTCACCCCGCTTTCGCGGTGGGTTTCGGGGATCATGTCGCCCGCGGTCAGCACTTTGAAATACTTGCGCAACAACGGGTGTTCACTGATTGCGCGGCGCATCGACATCGCCGCTTCGACCTGCCGCTGCACGAACTCAAAGCCCTCAAGTTCGACCTGCCGCCGCCCCACATCCAGCGAGGCGATGATCTGGTAGTTTGGCGAGGTTGACGTGTGCGTCATATAGGCTTCGTGGAAGCTTTGTTCGACCTCGCCTTTGAAGTCCTGATCGTTGACATGGATCATCGACCCCTGCCGCAGGGAGGTCAGGGTTTTATGGGTCGATTGCGTGGCATAGGCCCGCACCCGCGCCTGCGGCGGCGGGATCAGCCGGGTGTTGAGCAGGGTCTCATCATCCGCGTCTTTCAGCGTCTTTTGCTGCGCTTCATAGGCGTCGGCATGGGCGTCAGACTTGAATTTCTCGCGCAGGGTGTTGGCCGCGTTCATCGCCGTGCGCTGGCGATATGTGGGACTAAACCGGGCGAAAGCGAACCACGCCTCATCCCAGAGGAAGATCAGATCGGGCTTGATCGCCAGACATTCCTCCATCACCCGCTCGACGTTATAGACCAGCCCGTCGAAAGTGCAGTTGGTCAGCAGAAGCATCCGCACCCGATCAAGCTTGCCCGCCGCTTTCAGCTCCAGCAGCCGGTGCTTGATTTCGCGCAGGGGCACCGCGCCATACATCGAGTATTCATTCAGCGGATAGCTGTCGAGATAGCTGACCTGCGCGCCGGCCAGCACCATGCCGTAGTGATGCGACTTGTGGCAGTCGCGGTCGACCAGCACGATGTCACCGGGCCGCACCAGCGCCTGCACGACGATCTTGTTGCAGGTTGAGGTGCCGTTGGTGGCGAAAAACGTCTGCTTAGAGCCGAAAGCCCGGCTGGCGAGTTCCTGTGCCTCTTTGATCGGGCCATGCGGTTCCAACAGACTGTCGAGACCGCCGGACGTGGCGGAAGTTTCCGCTAAGAAGATATTAGGCCCGTAAAACGCCCCCATGTCCTGAATCCAATGGCTGCGGGTGATCGACTTGCCGCGGCTGATGGGCATGGCGTGGAAAACGCCTGTGGGCTGCTTGGAATATTCCACCAGCGCGGTGAAGAAGGGCGACTTGTTGCGCGCCTGCACCCCGCGCAGGATATTGAGGTGCAACTCCATGAAGTCTTCTTGGTTGTAGAAAACCCGCCGACAAATCCCCAGATCCAGCCCGGCGATATCCTCGACCGAACGTTCGGTGACCAGATAGGCGTCCAACTCGGGCCGGACCTTGGCGATCATCCGGCAAAGTTCGGGGCCATAGCTTTCAGGTTCAAGCGCGTCGATCTCATCCTGCCCCCCCGCGCGGGCGAGGTAGCGGGTCAGGATCTGCTGATCGACCTTTGATTTCAATGTCAGGCCGGGGCGGACGACGATGGCTTGGATGTTGTGGTTGAACATCACCGCAATCAGCGCGTCTTCGAGGCTCGGCACCACGACGGCTTCGTAGATAAACGGGTCTTCGCTGCGGCGCATGCGGGTGACATTGCTGCGCAGCCAGCGCTCTTGCTGTTCGTTCACATTGTCAACGATAAGCACTTCGAAATAGGGCTTGGCCAGAGCGCGCGCCTCGGGTGGGAGCATCGCCTCGTCGTCATGTTCGTCTTGATCCAGACTGTCGCGTTCCAGCGGGATCGTGCGCCGCCGGTAAGCGCCGGTGGTCAGCGCACGGGTCACCCGGTTCACGGCAAAGGCCAGATCCTCGAAATTGCCATGGGCAAATTGACGGCGCATGTGGTCAAAGGCGGACATGCCCGGAAAGGCCCAATAGGGCTCGATCAGGGCCAGCGAGTCGAACAGCGCCTCGATTTCCTTGCGGCCCTGCGCCGCGCCTTTGCCCTTAGGGTCACGCGACATGGCGGCGGCGGCGGCGCGCAGGGCGCTCCACCGATCCGACCGCAGTTGAATGGCCGAGGAATAGTCGTTCATAGAATGCATCAGTCGTCCTCTGCTGGAGGGCCGACCGATGCCTAGGTACCGCAGTGTGCGAACCTAACCTCGGCCTAGCCGCTGGTATTGTCGTTCTGCCCGGGTGTTTCGGGCGTTGTTTGTGGGTCTGGCATGGCCGCAGCAGGTGCCGCGGGCGCCGGTGTCTGTGCCACTTCCGGCGCGGTGCCGGCGGTGGCGCTGGCAAGCGGTTCCGGCGGGAAACCGTTCTTGCCCTTATAGGCGGGGATCTCGGCAGGCACCTGCTGGGCGGGCACATCGACATGCAGCCCCGCGCGGCTGCCCTGCTGCGGAACTTCGAGCGGGCCGAGGGTGTGCAGGAAAGCATCCGCGCCGCTGTCGCGGTCATAGACCGGGAAATCGGTCGGGCGATCACGGAAGGATTTGAGCAACTGGCCCAAGCCCTTCATCCCCGTCTCACGCTGGCGGCGCACCATGTTGAGATCGATCTCAATCGGGAACATGTCTTCTTGGCCTGCCGACTGGTGCAGCACCATCGAGGTCGGATCAACGACACAGGACTTGCCCACACCGCCAGCGCCAAGGCCGTTCACGTCAAAGATATAGCACTGGAACTGCGCCGCCGTGGCCCGCGCGATGGCAAGCTCTGCGTCGCGGTCCGTGGTGCCAGTCAAAACCGGGTGCAACAGCACTTCGACACCCTGAGAGGTCAGCTGGCGCGTCGTCTCGGGGAACCACATGTCATAGCAGATCGACAGGCCAAAGCGGCCCACATCCGGCACATCGAAGATGCAGAATTCATTGCCCGCCGCGATCCCGGCCTCATAGGGCCGGAATGGGAACATCTTGGCATAGCGGCGCACCACTTCGCCTTCGGGGTTGATGACGACGGAAGTGTTATAGACCCGGCCATCTTCGGGATGCTTTAGGAACATCGAACCGGGGATCAGCCAGACGCGGTGCCGCCGCGCGGCGGCCTGAAACTGTTCAATCGTCTCGTTCTCGGGCGGCAGGGCAAACCGGTCGAGCGGGCCGAAAGGCGCCAGTTCAGAGAACAGCACCATCTGCGTCCAAGGGAAGCGTGCCATCAGAATGTCGAGCCGCTGGATCATGCCATCGACATTGGGCTGCAAGGCATTGACGTACATCTGCACGCCGGCAATCGCGAAAGGGGTCATGCGTGAATACTCCGAACAACGCGGCGCAATGGACCATTTCCCTGCTTATCTCCGCGACGCACGTGTCTTACGCCCTCACGACCAAAACGGAAACAGGCGAACGACGCACAATGCGGTCGGCATTGGAGCCAACGAGGAATTCACGCAGGCTGTCGGGGTGTTCTGATCCCATGACCACCAGATCGGCGTTTGATTTCTTTATCGTTTTCAGCGCCTCGCGGTGGATTTTGCCGAACTTGAGGTGCTGCTTCACCTTTACGTCATCAGGCACTTCCCGCTCGACAAGCTTTTCAAGCGCCTTGGCCGCGCGGCCCGTGGCCTGTTTTTCGTAATCTGCGGGAAAGAACCCTTCGACCAGCGGCGTGCCCATGTCAGGCACGACCGACAGGATATGCAGGGTGCCCTTGGACAGGCGGATCATATCCACCGCCTGCGGCAGCGCTTTCTCCCATGATTTTGGGTCACTCAGGTCAACAGTCAGCAAGATATTGTCAAACATGGTGCGCCCTCCTCAGGCTGTCGCGGGCTTGCGGGTGTCACGCGCGGCACGGCCCCGTTGCAGGAAGACGACCAGTGCCAGCAGCAACAGCGCGGGGATGAACATCCAATATTTGCTGGGTTGCGGCATCGGTTTCAGCACGCGCAGCACCTCTTGGTCCCAATCAAGGCCCGCGCCCTGCGCAGGGCTATCGTAGAGGACATCGTCGATGATCATCTTGTCGCCATCCTCGCGGAACATGAGACCTGCGGCTTCCAGCTTCTCGGCCCCCGTCTCGCCCGCGCCAATCGGCAGCAGCGCGACGAATTCCAGCGGATCGCCCAGATCGTTCACTCCCGCAACGCGCAGGCGCAGCCGCTCACCGGCGGGCGTTTCCTCAGCCGCCTGCACGATCTCGGTCGGCGCTTCTTCGCTATAGGGCGGATAGACCATGTCCATCCAGAACCCCGGGCGGAACAGGGTAAAGGCAATCAGCAGCAACGCGATGGTTTCATAGAAACGGTTACGCGCCAAAAACCAGCCTTGGGTCGCGGCGGCAAAAAGCAACATCGCCACAGTTGCCACGACAAAGATGAACAGCCCCTGCCCCCATGTGACCCCGATCAACAGCAGTTCCGTGTTGAAGATAAACAGGAACGGCAGCGCCGCAGTGCGCAGGGAGTAGAAGAAGGCCACGAGACCCGTGCGGATCGGATCACCGCCCGAAACGGCGGCGGCGGCAAAGCTTGCCAGACCCACCGGCGGGGTCACGTCGGCCATGATGCCGAAATAGAAGACAAAGAGGTGCACAGCGATCAGTGGCACGATCAGCCCGTTCTGCTGACCCAATGTCACGATCACTGGCGCCAACAGCGCCGAAACCACGATGTAGTTCGCAGTGGTGGGCAAGCCCATGCCAAGGATCAGCGACAGGACCGCGGTCAGGAAGAGGATCGCAAGGATATTGCCGCCCGAGAGCACCTCAACCACATCCGCCAGCGCCGAGCCGACGCCGGTCTGGCTCACCGCGCCGACGATGATACCAGCCGTTGCCGTGGCGATGCCGATACCGATCATGTTGCGTGCGCCGGTGACCAACCCGTCGATCAGGTCAAGCACACCCGCCTTCACGTCGTTCACAAACTGGCTTTCGCCGCGGAACATCGCCATCAACGGGCGCTGTGTCAGCAGGATAAAGATCATGTAAGCCGCCGCCCAAAAGGCCGAAAGGCCGGGCGACAGACGGTCGACCATCAGCGCCCAGACCAGCACGACCACGGGCAGGATGAAATGCAGCCCCGACCGCGCGGTCGGTCCGGGCATCGGCAGCGATGTCACCTCAGCATTGGGATCGTCCAGCTTCAGCGGCTCTTCTTTGCTGGCGACATAGAGCAGACCAACATAGACCGCCGTGAGGAAGACAAAGATGATGTAGCCCGCCGTCTCAGGGAAGGCCGGGCGGATCCAGCCCATTAGGTAGTAAACCGCGAAAGACAGGGCGCAGATGGCGATGATCGCAAAGGCGATGCCGATCAACTGCTGCACCAGCGGCTTGGGCGTATAGGCGCGGGGCAGACCCTGCATCCCGGCTTTCATCGCTTCAAGGTGCACGATGTAGACCAGCGCGATGTAAGAGATAACCGCAGGCAAGAAGGCGTGTTTGACCACGTCGAAATAGGGGATGCCGACATACTCGACCATCAGGAACGCCGCAGCGCCCATCACAGGCGGCATGATCTGACCGTTGACCGAAGAGGCCACCTCGACCGCGCCGGCTTTCTCGGAGTTGAAGCCCACTTTCTTCATCAGCGGAATGGTGAATGTGCCGGTGGTCACAACGTTCGCGATGGAGGAACCGGAAATCAGGCCGGTCATGGCGGATGCCACAACAGCCGCTTTCGCTGGTCCGCCGCGCATGTGCCCCATGAGGCTAAACGCGACCTGAATGAAATAGTTGCCCGCGCCCGCACGGTCCAAAAGTGAGCCAAACAGCACGAAGAGGAACACAAAGGAGGTAGAGACCCCAAGCGCAATGCCAAAGACGCCCTCGGTCGTGATCCACTGGTGGTTCACGATCTCCGACAGGCTGTTGCCCTTATGGGCGATGATGCTGGGCATAGAAGGGCCAAGCACGGTGTAGAAAAGAAAAATGCTCGCCACGATCATCAACGCAGGCCCAAGGGCGCGGCGGGTGGCTTCGAGCAGAATTAACAATCCGGTAACACCTGCAATATAGTCTGGCAGGATTGGTGCACCGACGCGGTTGGCGATCTCGCGGTAGAAGATAAAGAGGTATAGCGCACAAAAGGTGCCGACGATGGCCAAGGCCCATTCCCAGATTGGAACGCGGTTCTTGGGCGAGCCGAGCAGCACTGTCGCAATCACGAAAAGTGCGGGGATCGGGATCCACCAAATCGCGGTCGAATCTTTGGTGCTGACCATAAAGAGCGCGGCAAGAACGGCCGGAACGATGACACCAAGTGCCACCTGAAAACTCGTGCGCGTGGCCGGGAACACCATGATGCCAAGGAATACGGCAAAGCCCAAGTGAATGGAGCGGGCCAGCGTATCATTGAACAGACCAATGGGTGACGCGATGTAGAGTTGAAACAGCGACCAAGCCAGTGCCACCAACAGCAGCAAAGTGCCCATCAGCCCGCTGACAGCACGGCCGCCCGTATCAGAAGAAGCGACAAGTTCGTCCAGTTCCGCCTGGCTCAGTCCGCCTCGGTCACCGGTTGCGGCGGTTTCGACAGCCGCCGCCTTTTGCTGGTCCTTCTCAGACATATCGTCCCCCTGTCGGCTCCACCTTGGGGTGGATGCGCATATTGTTTTTTTCGGGTCTCTGACGGCAGCGTACCGCCGCCAGAGCTATCATGTCACGCGAAGATTACTCGATCCAACCTTGCTCTTTGTAATACTTCTCTGCACCGGGGTGCAGCGGCGCAGACAGACCGCCCGAGATCATCTCTTCTTGGGTCAGGTTCTCGAACGCCGGGTGCAGACGCTTGAAACGGTCGAAGTTGTCAAAGACAGCTTTCACGACCTGATAGACCACATCGTCATCCACATCAGCGGATGTCACAAAGGTCGCTTTCACGCCGAAGGTTTTGATGTCGCTGTCGGTGCCCTTGTACATGCCGCCCGGCACGGTGGCCTCGGCATAATAGGGGTTGTCGTCGATCAGACCTTGGATCGCATCACCATCCACGGGGATCAGCTTGGCGTCGATGGTCGACACGGCTTCTTGGATGGAGCCATTCGGGTGGCCAACGGTGTAGATGATCGCATCCACTTTGTTGTCGCCCAGAGCGGCGGCCTGCTCAGCGGGCTTCAGCTCGGAGGCCAGTGCGAAATCGTCCAGCGTCCAGCCCTTGGCGTCCATTACGACTTCCATGGTGGCGCGCTGACCGGAACCGGGGTTGCCGATGTTGACGCGCTTGCCTTTGAGGTCGTCAAAGGACTCGATGCCGCTGTCGGCACGGGCGATGACGTTGAACGGCTCACCGTGCACGGAGAAGACCGCGCGCAGGTTGTCGAACTTGTCGCCTTCGAACTGCGAGGAGCCGTTGTAGGCGTGGAACTGCCAGTCGGACTGGGCAACGCCCATATCCATGTCGCCCGCTTTGATCGCGTTGATGTTGGCGATGGACCCGCCGGTCGACGGCGCGGTGCATTTCAGGTTGTGATCCGCTGTGCCTCGGTTCACCAGACGGCAGATCGACTGACCGACGACGAAGTAAACGCCTGTCTGGCCACCGGTGCCGATGGTGATGAACTTTTCCTGCGCCATGGCCGCAGTGCCGGCCACCATGGCACCGGTCATCGCGAGCATTTTGAACATTTTCATAAGATGTCTCCCATTGTTATATTTGGCGGACCACCCTTTAGGCGGACACCATTGCATGCACAAGTAGAGCGCCGCAGCCTTTAGGCAATTGACTGGGCAGGGAAATTTCTAACGCGCCGTTCAGGCCCAAGCAGACATGCCCTTGTGGCGGGAATCCCCGAATTCAGGTTAGGTCGGATTTCCATCGCGATCAATGCAACTCCCTTTCATGGCGTAACCCGACCCCAAAAGCCTACCCTACAGGCTGGGGCAAATCCGGCAGAACCGGCGCGGCGGCGATGAGTGATTTGGTATATTCATGCTGCGGCGCGTCAAAGACCTGCGCTGTCTCTCCGGCCTCTACGATCTTGCCGGACTGCATCACCAGCACCCGGTCCGTCACCGTGCGCACCACCGACAGGTCGTGCGAAATAAAGAGATAGGTCAGGTCATAATGGCTGCAAAGCTCGGCCAGCAGATCAAGGATCTGCGCGCGGACTGAGACATCCAGCGCGCTGACCGCCTCGTCGAAAAGGATCAGCTCTGGCCGGATGATCAGCGCGCGGGCAATGGCAATCCGCTGGCGCTGCCCGCCAGAGAATTCGTGAATGTATTTGCGCGCATCTGCGGGGCGCAGCCCCACGGCGGTCAGCGCTTCGTCAATCGCGCGTGTCCGCTCCGCCCCCTGCGGCGCGCTGTCGAGCAGGTGAAAAGGCTCGGCCACCAACCGATCAACCCGGTGGCGCGGATTGAAGCTGCCGAAAGGGTCTTGGAACACCACCTGCATCTTGCGGCGCACCGCAAGGTTCGGCTTTGTCCCGGTAAAGACGGGCTGACCATCGACGGTGATGCTGCCCTCTTGCACCTGTTCCAGACCCAAAATCGCCCGCGTCAGGGTCGATTTGCCGCAACCGGATTCCCCCACCAAGCCCAAACGCTCCCCCCGGTTCAGGGTAAAGCTGAGGTTGTCCACCGCGCGGAACCTGCCGGGCGCACCAAACAGCGTTTTGCGCGGCAGATGATAGTCACGGCAGACGCCCTTGACCTCCAACAGCGGCTGGGGCGCGGGCGGCTTGGGCAGGTTCACCTCATGGCGGGAGGCGTCGAAAAGCATCTTGGTATAGGGGTGGCGCATGTCATGCAGCAGGGTTTGGGTTTCCCCCTGCTCGACGATCTGACCCTTGCGCATGACGATGATGCGGTCGGCCATATCGGCCACGACGGCAAGGTCATGGGTGATCATCAACAGCCCCATACCGTCTTCGCGCGCCAGACGGGTCAGCAGGGTAAGGATTTGTGCCTGCGTGGTGACATCCAACGCCGTGGTCGGCTCATCGGCGATCAGCAGACGGGGGCGCAGGGCGATGGCGATGGCGATCACCACGCGCTGACGTTGCCCGCCGCTCAGCTCATGCGGATAGCGCGACAGGGGGAAACGATCTTGCGGCAGGCCGACGCGGGTCAAAGTATCGGCGGCGCGGGTCTCAGCCTCGGCGCGCGACACGCGCGGTTCATGCACGCGGATGGTTTCGGCCACTTGGCGGCCAATGGTCTGCACCGGATTCAGCGCGGTCATCGGCTCTTGAAACACCATGCCGATGTCATTGCCCCGCACGCCGCACAGGGCCGCTTCGCTCATCTGGCTCAGATCATCATCGCCCAGCATGATATGGCCGGTGGTCGTGCCCCCCTTGGGCAGCAGTTGCATGGCGGCCAGCGCGGTCATCGACTTGCCCGAGCCGCTTTCCCCGGTCACGGCCACGATCTCTCCCGGTGCGACAGAAAAGGTCACCCCGTCGAGGATGCGCAGCCCGTGGATCGACAGCGAGAGATTGGAGACAGTCAAAAGCGTCATGTGCGTGCCAGCCTCAGGCGCGGATCCAGCATGTCTCGCAGCCCATCGCCCATCAGATTGAGCCCCAACACCGTTAGGATGATCGCAAAGCCGGGCATCAAGGCCATATGCGGCGCGATGCTGACCATGGTTTGAGCATCGGCCAGCATCCGCCCCCAAGACGGCACCGGAGGCTGTGCGCCAAGGCCAACATAGCTCAGCCCCGCTTCGGCAAGGATACCCAGAGAGAATTGGATGGTCCCCTGCACGATCAGCAGATTGGCGACATTGGGCAGGATATGCTCCGCCGAGATACGCGCGGCGGATTTACCGGCGACCCGCGCGGCAAGGATGAACTCCCGCTGCCAAAGCGACAGCGCCGCGCCACGGGTGATGCGGGCGAAAACCGGGATGTTGAAGATGCCGATGGCGATGATTGCGTTGATCGCCCCGGCACCAAAGACCGCTGTGATCAAGATGGCGATGACGATGGCCGGAAAGGCAAAGACCAGATCATTGCCGCGCATGATGACCTCATCGACAAGGCTCCCGCGCCGCGCAGCCGCCCAAAGGCCCAGCGGTACGCCTGCACCCATGCCGATGCCCACCGCCACCAACGCCACAGCGATAGAGGTGCGCGCGCCGACCATGATCATGCTCAGAATATCGCGCCCGAAATGATCGGTGCCCATGGGATGCGCCATTGAGGGGCTGTGCAGTTTGTTGGCGATGTCGAGCCCGGCATAGTCATAGGGCGTCCAGACAAAGGAAATCAGCGCAGCCAATAGAAAGACCGAAGTCAGCGCAGCACCAAGGATCAAATTGCGGTTCATGTGCGGGCCCTCAGCCGGGGATCGACGGCGGCATAGGCCAGATCGACAAGGAAATTCACCAAGATCACCGAAAAGACCAAGAGCATCACCACCGACTCGACCACGATCAAATCCCGCGCCGAGATCGACTGAAACACCAGCCGCCCAAGGCCCGGCAGGTAAAACACCTGCTCAATGATGATCGACCCGGCCAACAGGAAAGAGAACTGCAGGCCGATGATCGTGAGCACCGGGATCAGCGCATTGCGCAGCCCGTGCCGCCAAAGCGCCTGTCGCGCGGTCAGCCCCTTGGCCCGCGCGGTCCGCATGAAATCTTCGCCCAGAACATCCAGAAGGGCCGAGCGCATGACCCGCGCGAGGATCGCCGCCTGCGGCAAGGCCAGCGCGATGGCAGGCAGGGTCAGCGCATGCAGCCCGGCGAAAAGCCCCTTGTCCCAGCCGACGAAACCGCCTGCCGAAAACCAGCGCAGGTTGATCGAAAAGATCAGCACGAGGATCATGGCGAACCAAAAGTTCGGCACCGCCACGCCCAATTGCGTTGCCCCCATGACGCCAACGTCGCCCGCCCGCCCCCGGCGGGAGGCGGCGTAGATGCCCGCCGGAAAGGCCACGATGACAGAGAGGAAAAGCGCATAAAGCGCCAAGGGCACAGAGACCCAAAGCCGGTCACCGATCATCTCGGTCACCGGGGTGCGATAGGTGTAGGACGTGCCGAAATCGCCGCGCAGCATGCCACCGACCCACTCAAGGTAACGCTCCGGTCGGGACTGATCGAGCCCCAGTTCACTGCGCAGCGCGGCCAGTGTTTCTGGCTGTGCATTCAGGCCCAGCATAAAGGAGGCCGGATCGCCGGGGGCGACCTCGATCACCATAAAGATCACCAGCGACGCGACCGCGAGACTGATGAGCAGGGAGAGAAATCTTTTCAACGCATAGCGCAACATAGCGCGGAGGTTAGGCGGCACGCTCGGGAGGGTCCAGAGCCCGCGTGCAGTTTCCCAGAGGAGAAAGAGAGAAATGCTGAATTTTTAAGGCCCAGGCAGCGCGGGGCCGGGGTGCACATCGAAAGAATTTAGCATTGTGAGCATGTTATGCACTGAAACTGCCGTTTTCCCGTTCCTAATCGCTATGCGCTGGAACCATATCCGTTATGCGGTGTTGTCTTCGGGAGAACAGACAAAACTGGAGAATAAAAATGAAAACGACTTTGAAAACACTTGCGATCGCCGGCCTTCTGGGCACCGTTTCCGCACCCGCCTTCGCCGCTGCTCACATGGACATGGCCACCATGACCTGCGCCCAGTACCAAGAATTGAGCGATGAAGACAAAATGAAAGTCGCTTCCATGGCAATTGCCGAGCTGGAAGATGGCGACCACGGTGGCTCCATGATCACCGAAACCAAAAACGACGGTTCCGAGCCGAGCGACATCTCTGCTGCTGAAGCGACAGACGCTGAAGAAACCGAAGATTCCCTGATCGACGATACAAAAGCCGTCGAAGATTCCGAAGAAGCTGACGAGATGGCCGACACGGAAATGGAGCAGGAAATGGAAGACTTCATGGTCGTCTGTAACCAGAACCCCGACGCGCTGGTAAGCGAAGCCGCAGCAAACCTGCGTGGCAAAGACTAATAGGTCTTCGCATCTAATTAAGAAGGGCGCGCCTCACGGCGCGCCCTTCTTTAATGCTTAAACGCGATCCTATGGATCACTCCGCCCAGCTTACACCGGTCAGGTCGGTGGCCTGCGTGGGCGCGTTTACCCAAAGCCCCTCGACACCCGCCTTGGCAATCGTCGGGAAAGCGAGCTGGAACAGATAGCCGTTCACATAGTCTTCGGCGATCATGCGCTGCGCCTTGGCCAGCATCTCGGTCCGCGCTGCGGGTTCTGCCGTCTTGTTGAACTCGGTTATCAGCGACTGGAACTCAGCATTGTCATATTGGAAGTAATAGTCCGGGTTGGCATAGATGTTGATGTCCATCGGCTCTGTATGGCTGACGATCGACAGACCGAAATCCTTGCCTTTGAACACCGTTTCCAACCACTGTGCCCATTCGACATTGGTGATCTGCGCCTTAATGCCAACTTCGGCCAGCTGGGCTGCGATGATCTCTCCGCCGCGGCGGGCGTAGGATGGGGGCGGCAGGTGCAACGTCGTCTCGAACCCATCGGGGAAACCAGCCTCGGCCAGCAGCGCCTTGGATTTTTCAGGGTCGTAGCTGCTCATCTCAGTCAGATCGACGTAGTCCGGGTTATGCGGCGCGAAATGGGTGCCGATGGGCGTGCCATAACCAAACATTGCCCCATCGATGATTGCCTGACGGTCGATGGCATGGGCCACGGCCTCGCGGACTTTAGCGTTATCGAAAGGTTCGCGCTTGTTATTGATCGATAGGATCGTTTCCCCCTCGGTCGAGCCGATCAGCACTTGGAAACGCGGGTCCGCTTCGAACTGGGGGATATTTTCCGGCGCGGGGAAGCCGGTGAAAACATCGACATCCTCGGCCATGACCGAAGCGAAAGCCGCTGTCGGGTCCGAGATGAACTTGAAGGTCGCGCTGGCCAGCGCGGGGGCCTCGCCCCAGTAGTCGTCATTCCGGGTCAGAGTGATCTTGTCGCCCTGATTCCAGTTCTCAAACTTGAACGCACCAGTGCCAATCGGGGTCTGCTTGATCGTCTCGACCGTTTCTGGTGCCACGATCACCGCGTCGCCCCAGGCGAGGTTGAACAGCATGTTGCCATTCGGTTCGCTCAGTTTGACTTCAACGGTCTGCGGATCAATGACGTTCACTTCGGAAATCGCGGCATAGAGCGCCTTTTGGGCATTGGCGCTGTCTTCGGCGTTGATCCGGTCGAGGGTGAATTTCACGTCCTCGGCGTCCATCGCGCTGCCATCGTGAAAGGTGACCCCCTCGCGCAGCTTGAACGTATAGGTCAGCCCGTCTTCGGAAATCTCCCAGGACTCAGCCAAGCCCGGCACGACAGAGCCATCGCCCATGAAACGGGTCAGCCCTTCGAAGACATTTGTATAAAGCACCGAGTCTATCGCCCCGGCCGCGGCAGAGGTCGGATCAAGGTGCGGCGGCTCAAGCTGCATGGCGACGGTGATGTCGTCCTTGGCGAAGGCGCTGGTGGCGGCGACAACCAATGCAGCACTGGCCACACCGGTCATCAAACGGTTCAAACGGTTCATGAAGTTCTCCCATATTGGCGTATTTTTTTGCGAGGCTAGCCAAAAGCCGCGCGACGCGCCAGCCTTCGTTGCCAAGCCCGCGCGAGAAGGGTATCGCGGGTGCTTTGCACGGGCGCGCTGCGCATCGGACCGCCCGTGAGAAGGCATTAGGAGAACGTCATGGCCAGGCTGGGGATTGATTTTGGAACGTCCAACACCGCGGCGGGCATCGCCGTCAACGGCACCCCGCAACTGATCGCACTAGAGGCCGAGGCGCAGACCCTGCCGACGGCGGTATTTTTTGATTTCGAAGCGCGTGAAATGCGGATCGGCGCCGCCGCCTCTGACGCGCTGCTGGCCGGGGCCGAGGGCCGTTATATGCGCGGGCTGAAAAGCCTGCTTGGCACCCGGCTGATGCGCGAGCGGCGGGTGCTTTTAGGTGAACGGCTGGACTTTATCGACATCGTGGCGCGGTTTCTGGCGCGGGTGAAAACGCAAGCCGAAGCCGCCACGGGGATGCAGTTCGACACAGCACTCTCTGGCCGTCCGGTGCGCTTTCATTCAGCCGATGACGCGCGCGATGCGCAAGCGCTGACAGACCTGCGCGAGGCCTATGGTCGGGCCGGTTTCGACCATGTGGATTTCATGAACGAACCCGAAGCCGCCGCGCTTGCCAACCGCGCCGCGCTGCGACCGGGGGATCTGGGGCTGGTGATCGATATCGGCGGCGGCACCTCTGATTTCACGCTTTTCCGCCAGCGCGGGAATGATGAGATCGACATTTTGGAAAGCCACGGCATCCGCCTTGGCGGGACCGATTTTGACCGGTCCTTGTCCATCGGGCGGGTGATGCCGCAGCTTGGGATGGGCAGCGAAATTCGCCATGCTTTCGGAGGCGACACCCACATCGCGCCCAATGCGATCTTCAACGATCTGGCCACTTGGGCGAAAATTCCGTTTCTCTACGGCGCTGACACCCGCAAGGCGGCGGCGGAATTGCATAAGTTTGCCGAACACCCCAAGCGTCTGGCACGATTGGTAAAAGTGCTTGATGAAGAGCTTGGTCATGATCTTGCTTTTGCCGTCGAAGCGGGCAAAATCCGCGCCAATGGCGCAGGGGCCCAGGGGGATGCAGAGCCGGTGATCGACGTGTCGATGCTCAAACCCCGCGCGACTTTGCCCCTGCCCCGTGACTGGATGCGCAAGCGGCTTTCGAAACTGGCCGCACAGATGGGGGATGCAGCGGAGACGACAGCGCGGAACGCAGGCATCGCGCCCGGCGCCGTGGACCGGCTGATCTTTGTCGGCGGGTCGAGCCTGATGGAGGTGGTCGAGGCCGAAATGCGCACACGCTTTCCGCACGCGGAAGGGCATCGGGGGGCGGCGCTGACGGCTATTGTCGAGGGGTTGGCGTTGAGTGCCGGTGGGGGAGAACGCGGCTGATCCGTCTGATTGAGGGTGCGGGATCGGTATTTAAGAAAGGATGAAGTTGAAGGGGGGGGACGCTCCCCCCGGTGGGGGCGAGATTGGCGGGGCGTTGTTGTTTGGGGCGCGCGGATTAAGCAGCCTGGGGCTTTTTACTGTGCAGGGGGCTTCGGCGGGCTATGTTCATCATGTCCATGAATTTCAGGAAGAACGCGAATGGCCCCACTGATCCAGAAAAAGCCCCCTACCTCTGCCGTGCATGAAGAGGCGGAAGAACGCTCTGTCAGTGAGGCGGCGGCGCTGTCGCCCAAGCTGATCTATGAGGTGATCCGGCGCGAGGGGCGCGATGAGTTGAACCGCACCAACCGGTCGTTGATCTGGTCGGGGATATCCGCGGGGATGCTGATCAGTCTTTCGGTCTTGGGGGAGGCGATTTTTCGAACCTATTTGCCGGATGCGGGCTGGCGTTTTCTGTTGGAGAACCTCGGCTATTCATTGGGGTTCATCGCGGTCATCATGGGCCGGATGCAGTTGTTTACCGAAAACACCATCACCACGGTCTTGCCCCTGATGCAGGAACGTAGCCTGAATATTCTGTGCAGGCTCATGCGGCTTTGGGCCGTTGTGCTGGGGGCCAATGTGATCGGGGCCTTCGCGGCGGCCGCGCTGTTTATCTATACGCCCGCCATCCCGGCGGAGGTTTTGCCCGCCATCATCAGCCTTTCGGAACACGCGACGGGCATGCCGGCGGCGGAGGGGTTTTGGCGGGCCATTCCGGCGGGGGTCATCGTGGCATTGAT
This sequence comes from Sulfitobacter sp. D7, assembly GCF_003611275.1. Classification (NCBI taxonomy): domain Bacteria; kingdom Pseudomonadati; phylum Pseudomonadota; class Alphaproteobacteria; order Rhodobacterales; family Roseobacteraceae; genus Sulfitobacter; species Sulfitobacter sp. D7. The sequence continues at coordinate 192,271 of NZ_CP020694.1, read as the reverse complement.
CGTCTGGATGCTGCCCGAAGCGGATGAGGCGGCGTTTTTCCTGATCCTGACCTTTACCTGGCTTATTGCTGCGGGGGATTTCACCCATATCGTCGCCGGGTCAGTCGAGATGGCAGCGCTCATTCTGCATGGCGGGCTGGGGCTTGGTCAGGCGATCTTTGGCTTCTTCCTGCCGGTGCTTGTCGGCAACATCATCGGCGGCACGTTGATCTTCACCCTTGTTGCTTGGGGGCAGGTCCGCGACGATGTGGAGGACAGCTAACGCGAAGCGGTCCCGGTTTTGGCCGGGGCCGAATTGAAAGGATTGGCATTGGTGCTGCGCAGACCTCCGACCCGACCGGCGATCTATTGGGATGCTTTCAAGGCGAGCCTAAAGCAAGCGGCCGACGATAACCTTGCGCTGATCTCGGCCGGGGTGGCGTTTTTCGCGATGCTGTCGTTGTTTCCCGCGCTGGCGGCGCTGATTGCGCTTTTGGGGCTGATCTCGGACCCTGTTGTGGTCATTGCCCAGTTGGAGGATGTGCGCGGGCTGCTGCCGGATGATGTCTATGACATTATCAATACGCAGGTGACCGGGCTGGTTACCGCGCGGGCCGATACCTTGGGTTGGGCCGGTATTGTATCGCTGCTGGTGGCGCTGTGGTCTGCGCGGGCCGGTGTGGGTGCGATGGTGATCGGTCTGAACGCTGTCTATAACGAGCGCAACCGCAATGCTGCGAAACATTACCTGCATGCCTTGATGTTGACGGTGAGCCTTGTGGGGGTCGGGATCGTGGCGCTGCTGGCGGTGGTGGTCGCACCCATCATTCTGGCGTTCATCCCGCTTGGCCCCTTTGGCAACGCCGTGGCCGACCTGCTGCGCTGGACCGTTGCGACGGCGGTTTTGTTTGCCGGTGTGGGTGTGCTTTACCGTTTCGGGCCGAACCGGCGCGCGGCGCGATTGCCTTGGCTTAGCAGCGGGGCGATTTTGGCGGTGATGTCTTGGGCGGTGCTTTCGATCGGGTTTTCCTATTACGTCGCCAATTTCGGCAACTACAATCAGGTCTATGGCTCGATCGGGGCTGTGATTGCGATGTTGGTCTGGCTTTGGATCAGCAGTTTTCTGATCCTATTCGGCGCGGCCCTGAACGCGCAGGTCGAACGCCGGACGCGCCCGGACAGCACCATCGGCCCGGCCAAACCGCGCGGGCAACGTGGGGCCGAGGCCGCAGATACCTTTATCGATATCACGCAAGAGTAGCTGTTAAAGCAGGGGGCGCTTTTGGCGACCCTCAAGTTCGGTCACCCCCGCTTTCGCCAAGGCGCCGAGGTCGTTGATCTGAAGCACCCTGTCGGACCACGAAAGCAACTGGCGTTCTTTCAGGGCACCGAGGGTTTTGTTGGTGTGCACTACCGACAGGCCAAGCGCATCGGCCAAGTCGCGTTGTGAATAGGGCAGCAGCATCTGGTTGTGGGTGACCATCCCCAGCGACTGGCCACGTTCGAAAATCTTGACCATCGCCCAAGCGATGGCCTGCATCGCGGTGCGTTGGCCAATGGTGGCAAGGACTTCGCCCATGAAATGCTCTTCGATCGCGGCCAACCAAGTGATATCAAAGGCGCGTTCGGGGTGGTTTTTGAAGAAATTCCAGAACTCGCTGCGGTTGAAAACGCAAAGCCGCATATGGGTCCGGGCTTCGACGGAATGGCCCATTTCACCCATGATGCCTGCCTGCAGGCCGATGAAATCGCCGGGGAAGACAAAGCTGATGACCTGCCGGTTGCCGTTTTCCAAGGTCTTGTCGCGGATGCCCATCCCGGTCAGGGCCGTGTAAAGCTGGGGTGAGTTTGACCCCTCAAGCAGGATCGGCGTGCCCGGCTCAACCGTCAGCTCACCGGACTTGAACTTCTCCATGAAGTTCACTTCATCTTTCGACATCGGCAGGAAGGCATCTTTGCGACGGAGAGGGCAATAGCGGCATTGTGTCGTCATCAGATAAAATTTGCCTTCTTATGTCTTAGTTTAATGCGCCCTCGTGGCGCGCCCCCTAAATCGACAACTTTGCTAACCCGGGGGAAGACCATGTCGATTTTGATCTACGAACCGGACCCGTTGGTCTGTTCAGACATAAATGAAACGCTTTCTGCTGCGTTTCCGCAATCGCAAATTCGCGTTTTAGAGACGTTTGATCTCAGCAAGCTGGTGGAAAACATCGACAACATCGAATTCGCGGTTCTGTCGCTGCGGCGCGATCAGTTGCACCAGCATCTGTCGGATCTGTCGAACCTGCGGGAGTGGTTTCCGATCGTCTGTATCATTAACGATACGCCCCGACTGGCGGAGGCCGAAAGGAGGCTCAGGTTCATCACCCGCCCCTTTTCCAGTGGCAATCTGCTCAGCGCTGTTAACGGCGCGCTTTCTGACCCGCGGTTATGCCAGCCAGAAATGCCATGACCAAGTTCTTGAGACCGTCATGTTCGGTCGCGGAGGGGTCTTCCTGACGGGGGGCCTGAGCGGCGGGCGCGCGGTCGGATCCGGCCATGGCAAGCAAGAGAAAACCAACACCAAAATAGACCGCGCCGAGGATCAGCGCGGCGGTGAGCGCTGTGGTGACGGTGATGAGATAAAGCCATGCCGCAAGCGTGAGAAACAGCAGCCCGATCAGCAGAAAGAGCGCGGCCCCGGCGCTGAGCATCGCGGTGCGCAGCGCACGTCGCAGGGAGCCGCGCAGATGGTTCATCACCGAGGAAAGCATCTTAGCGGCGGGCCGTCACAAGACCGACAAGGAAACCGATGCCTGCGGCGATGCCGAGGGCGGTACCGGGCTGGGCTTGCAGGAATTCCTCGGCTTGCTTTTGGGCCTCCATCGCCTTCAGGCGCCCTGTGTCGGCAAAATCATTCGCCGCGTTGCGGGCGTTGTCGCGCATCTCTTCCGACTTGGCCTTGCCGTATTCGCCCAAGGTTTCGGTCAGCGATGCGATGTCTTTTTTAAGAAGCGCGATCTGATCCGACAGATCGTCGATGGTCAGATCTTTTGCGGCAGCGGTCGGGGTCTTGGCCATGTGGGCCTCCTGAATGTTTGACTGACGATAGGCAGCGCGGGCGCTGAATGCAAAGGGTTCCCTGCGCAAAGCAAAGCGCGGGGAACCCTGTTTTTCTGGCCCGGCTTAGGCGTTGAGCGTTTCCGTGGAGGAAAAGAACATCGCTTGCGAGACAGCCGAGACGACCTGATCCACCGAGTAAGGTTTGGAGATCAGGAATGCAGGCTCTGGCTTGTCACCGGTCAGCAGACGCTCGGGGAAGGCTGTGATAAAGATCACCGGACGCATGCCAAGCTCGTTCAGCAGATCGTTCACTGCATCGATACCCGAAGAGTTATCGGCCAATTGGATGTCCGCGAGGATCAGGTCCGGCACATCGGCTTTGCCCAGTTTCACCGCTTCATCACGGGTGCGCGCGATACCAGTCACCCGGTGGCCCATCTCGGCGACGATGGATTCAATGTCCATCGCGATGATGGCTTCGTCTTCGATGATCATCACCGAACCGGAGGTGCTGTCGGCCATTTCGCGGTGTGCGATCTGGATCAGCTCATCGGCCTCGGCCTCATCCACGCCAATGATCTTGGCGATTTCACCATGCGAAAAGCCTTCGATCGTGTGCAGCAGCAGCGCTTCGCGGCTGTTGTTGGTCAGGCTCGACAGATGCCGCTGCGCCTTGGCGCGGGGGCCGCTTTCGCCTTCTTCCACCGGGGCACCTGCGCTGGCCCAGATACCGTACAAAACCTTGAAAAGACCCGTCTTTGTGTCTACTCCATCGAGCACCGAGCGATCAACCAGGATGGCTTCCAGCGCCGCCGCGGCGAAGGTGTCACCACTGGTCTGGCTGCCAGTCATCGCCCGCGCGAACCGGCGAAGGTAGGGGATATTGGCACCCAGTTCATCGCTGATGCTGGTCTTTTGTGTCGCATCGTTCATCTAGTCGAATCCTTTTTACTTTTCTTGGAACCAAACACGTCGACATTGTGTTTGGTTCCAGTATGCATGCATAATTATTCAAACGAGACGACGATGCCAGAGGTGATGTTAGTGAATTCAGGAAACAAGGACGAGCGCGAGCGCGTCATCGACGACAACCTCAAGCGTGTCTTCGATGAGACGCTCGATGAAGGCATCCCTGATCGTTTCAAGGATCTGCTTCAGAAGTTGAAGGAACAGGATTCAGAAAAAGGAACGTCATAATGACCCGTCCCGATCCGCGCGACGAGCTGGTAGAACATCTGCCGGCTATGCGGGCCTTTGCCATCAGCCTGACACGCAATGGTGCCACGGCAGACGACATGGTGCAGGATACCTTGGTCAAGGCGTGGACCAACATCGAAAAGTTCCAAGAGGGCACGAACATGCGTGCTTGGCTCTTCACGATCCTGCGGAACACCTACTATTCCTCGCGCCGCAAGGCGAAACGTGAAGTCTCAGACGTGGATGGCGTGTTGACCGACGGGCTGGCCGAAAAGCCCGCACATGATGGTCACATGCAGATGACGGATTTCCGCAAGGCGCTTGCCCTGCTGAAGGATGAGCAACGCGAAGCGCTGCTTCTTGTGGGGGCCTCTGGCTTCTCCTACGAGGAAGCTGCAGACATGTGTGGCGTTGCCGTAGGCACCATCAAAAGCCGCACCAACCGGGCTCGTGCCCGCCTTGCTGAACTGCTGGGTCACCATGACGACGAGTCGCTTGAAATGACCGATGACGCGACAATGTCAGTCCTATCCGCTTCTAAAGTTTCTTCTTTCTAAATATGACGTCTGGCTTCTTCAGCGGTGATCTGATGCGTGGGCTGACGATCCGTATTTTGCTGTTTCTGTCTCTCGCGCTTTTGCCCATCGGGCTGATCGCGGTTGTGCAGACACGGCAGATTGCGGATCAAAGCCGCCAAAGCGCAGAGCTATCGCTGATCGCCGTCACAGAACAGGCCTCTGCCGCGGAACGCCGGGTGATCCAAGAGGCTTTCGGCGCCGCCGAAGCGCTCACCTCGATCGTGCGTCTCAGGCGGGACGACCCAGAGGAATGCACCGCCTTCCTTAAGGAATACAAACAAGCGTCAGACATCTATTCGCTTGTGGGTTTCATCGGGCTAGACGGGAAAATGACCTGCTCCTCCACGGGGCAGGATCATGACTTTTCCGAGGATGAGAACTTTCAAACACTGGTGGAAACACCGGTCCGTCGTGCGATGCCGGTGTTGCAAGGGGCGGTCAGCAATCAGATGGTCACGCTGATCAACGCGCCGGTCTACGAAGAGCGCGAATTGATCGGCTTCATGGCGCTCAGCATTCCCGAAGACGCCATCAACGCGATACGCGAACCCAAGAGCAAACACAGCAGCGTCGCGATGATGACCCTCAACAAGATGGGCCACATCCTGACCACCGAAAACGGGCTGGCCGTTGCCAAAAAGGAATACCCCAGCGATGTCGCCTTGTCGCTGTTGACCACCAAAGAACCCAACGTCTTCCTTTCAGAGAATTTCGATGGCCAAGACCGCGTCTATGTGATCGTCCCAATCGTGCCAGACACGGTCTTTGCGCTGAGCGTATGGCCCAAAAACACCCCGTTTCTGGACACGGGCGTTTCCACCCGCCTGAGCGCGCTTTTGCCCATCGTCATGTGGCTGGCCAGCTTGATCGTGGCCTTCTGGGCGTTGAACCGGCTGGCGATCAACCACATTCGCAAGCTTGGCCGGCAGATGCGTCGCTTTGCGCTGAACCGCACCCTGCCGCGCGGGACGCTTGGCCCCTCGGTGCCCACCGAATTGGTCGAGATGGAATCCGCTTTTGTCGGCATGGCGGAATCGATCCTGCGAGATGAGGCGACGCTCGAAGACAGCCTTCGGCAAAAGAACATCCTGCTGAAAGAGGTCCACCACCGGGTCAAAAACAACCTTCAGCTTATCTCGTCGATCATGAACATGCAGATCCGGCAGGCCAAAAGCGAAGACGCGCGTTTTGTCCTGCGGCGCTTGCAGGATCGTATCCTCAGCCTCGCCACCGTGCACAAGAACCTCTACCAGAATGACGATCTGGTGCGGGTCAACGCCAGCGAACTGCTGAACGAGATTGTAGGCCAGATGTTATCGGTCGGGCTGGCCTCTGGTTCGGGCGTGCAGGTTGAGCAATCATTTGAGCCGATCAAGATTGACGCCGACGATGCGGCCCCCCTCACCCTGCTGGTGTCAGAGGCGCTGACCAACGCGCTGAAATACGTCTCGACGGTCGAACATGGCAAAGGGTTCATTTCGCTCAAGCTGATCCAGACCGGGCCGGAACAGGCGATGATTGAAGTCCGCAACACCATCGGCAACCCCGAAGAGGTGAAATCCGGCACCGGGCTCGGCTCTCGTTTGATCCTTGCCTTTACCCGCCAGTTGAACGGTCAGGTCGAGGTTGAAACCACGGATGGCGTATACCAAATCCGGGTTAATTTCCACGTCCCGACCGACAGCAAGATGATCTACGACTACTGACGCGCTATCGGTCAGCGGAATCTGGCCGGAAACGTGGCCCGCAGGTCACAGACTCGTTACAGGCGAAAAATTTGTCGGAACCCTTTGGCTTGCGCGCGGTTGAGCACCTGAAACGCAGTGCAAAAAGGAACACGGAGATGACCACAGAGCTCTTTCTCGGCGGTCTGACCATCCTGACCTTAGCCGCGGTCATCATCTTGGCCCTCACTACGGGCCGACGGGAACTTCATTCGGATGAGGACCGTGCCGGGCGCGACAAACAGCAACCGGAGACCCAAAGGTCGAACTACCGGTCAGACTATTAAGACCTGACACCCCTATCGACCGCCCCGAGCAGAACGCTCGGGGCGGTCGATATTTATAGGGTGCCTTTTAGAAGCTGGGCGGCGTGCAGGCGCTGACAATCTCACAAGGGTCGGTGCCAATATTGCGGAACCGATGTGGCAGGCGGCTGTCGAACAGGTAGCCATCCCCGGCGTTCAACAGGCTGACTGCGCCATCGACCGTCACCTCTATGCTGCCGCGCACCACCACGCCCGCTTCTTCGCCCTCATGGCTCAGAAACTCCGGCCCGGTATCCGCGCCGGGCTCATAGGTTTCATGCAGCACCTGAAGCGCGTGATGCGCGGCATTGCCCAATTGGCGCAGCGATACGCCGCCCTGATGGCTTGGCGAAATCTCGGTCAGTTCCTGCGCGCGGTAGAAAACCTTGGCGCTGTCGTCCTCCTCAAGGATCGAGAAGAACTCCGCCATGCTGATGGGAATCGCGTCCAGCAGGCTTTTCAGCGATGCGACTGATGGGCTCGTCCGGTTCTTTTCGATCAGCGAGATCGTGCCATTGGTCAGCCCGGCCTTGGCCGCAAGCTCACGTTGGGACAACCCATGTTTCTTGCGGATCGCTCTAAGTTTATCGCCGACGTTCAATGACTTGTCCTTTGTGGGCATCGGCGTTGCGACCGGGCATCGTGGCGGAGGGGCAACCGATGATCTTGGGAATTGTTAGATAGGCTCTGCCTTCGCGATTGACAATTATATTAAACGGAATATGGATTTTTTAAACGACACGTCACTGCCCCTCTCTCTTTCGCAATAAGGTATCTGTTCCATGTCCAGCACCGTCAAGAAATCGCACCGCAAATCCTCTGCCAAGGCCAAAGCCGCGCCGCAGATGACAGTGGTCGAAGCAAATCCCGCCACCAAACCCGACGGTCAGACGAATGCCGACCTCGTCGCGCGCCGCGACGCCGCCGTGCCGCGCGGTGTGGCCTCTGCCGCGCCGATCTATGCGAAATACGCCGAGAATGCCGAACTGTGGGATGTCGAAGGCAACCGCTACATCGATTTCGTCGGGGGCATCGGCGTGCTGAACACCGGCCATCGCCACCCCAAAGTGGTCGAAGCCGCCAAGGCACAAGAAGATCACTATACCCACACCAGCTTTCAGGTCGTGCCCTACGGCCCCTACATCGAACTGGCTGAGAAACTGAACGCGCTCGCCCCGGGTGAGGCACCCAAAAAGACGCTGCTTGTCACCACCGGCGCCGAAGCCGTTGAGAACGCAGTGAAAATCGCCCGCGCCGCCACCGGTCGTCCGGGCATCATCGCCTTCACCGGCGGCTACCATGGCCGCACCCTGCTGACGCTGGGCATGACCGGCAAGGTCACGCCCTACAAAAAAGACGTGGGCCCTTTCCCGGCAGATGTCTTCCGTGCGCCTTTCCCTTCGGTGCGCGACGGGATCACCGTGCAGGACGCGCTGACCGGGTTGAAGAACCTCTTCCTCACCGATGCCCAGCCCGAGCGCGTTGCCGCGATCATCATCGAGCCAGTGCTCGGCGAAGGCGGCTATACCCCTGTGCCTTTCGACATGCTGCAAGAACTGCGCGCAATCTGTGACCAGCACGGCATCCTGCTGATCGCCGACGAAGTGCAGGCCGGGTTTGGCCGCACCGGCACATGGTTCGCGATTGAGCATTCCGGCGTCGCGCCGGACCTGATCACCGTGGCGAAATCCATGGCCGGTGGGTACCCGCTGGCCGGTGTGATTGGCCGCGCCGATGTGATGGACGCGATGGCCCCCGGCGGTCTGGGCGGCACCTATGGCGGCAACCCGGTGGCTTGTGCTGCAGCGCTGGCGGCGATTGAGGCGATCGAAGACGAAGGTCTGCTGGCCCGCTCCACCGCGATGGGCGAAACGCTCAAAGCCCGCTTTGCCGAAATCGGCGCGCGGTCGGCGCCCTACCGCTTCTGGGATATCCGCGGCCTTGGTGCCATGGTCGCCGTCGAATTCGTAACCGACTTTGACAGCGCCAAACCCGATGCCGATTTCACCAAGCGCGTCATCGCCCACGCCCTCAAGCGCGGCCTGCTGCTGCTGAGTTGTGGCATGCATGGCAACGCCGTGCGCGTGATGGTTCCGCTGACCGCATCTGACGCCATCGTCGAAGAGGGCCTCGCGATCTTTGAAGAAGCCGTCGCCGCCGCTGTCGCCGAAGAGCAAAAATAAACCAACCGGCCATGCCGGACGGATCGGGCGCGCGGGGCAACCTGCGCGCCCATTTTTATGGCGCGCAACTGGTGGGGCAGATCTCTGGCAGCACAGGCCTTGGCATCCGCTGGGGAAGCGCGCAAACTCCGCCTGAAATCAATGCCGGAGTGACGATGCCCCTGTTAGACCCCTCGCCCATTTGCACCATTACGGGGATGTTTCACGTGAATAGCGCGGCAGCCCGCGGATGCGCCCAATGACCGCGCCGATGCGCCCCGGCCCGCGCAACCTGATCACCGATGTGGCAGGGCTGAAGGTCGGCAACGCGCAGGACGCGCGGCTGAAATCCGGCAGCACCGTGCTGATCGGCGACGCGCCCTTCACCGCCTCCGTCCACGTCATGGGCGGCGCCCCCGGCACGCGCGAGACCGATCTGCTGGCCCCCGACAAGACCGTGGCGGCGGTCGATGCGCTGGTGCTCTCGGGCGGCTCTGCCTATGGGTTGGATGCCTGTTCGGGCGTGGTGGATGCCCTGCGCGCGCAGGGGCGCGGGTTTCGCGTCGGCGATGCGCTGATCCCGCTGGTGCCCGGCGCGATCCTGTTTGATTTACTCAACGGCGGAGACAAGGATTGGGCGCAGAACCCCTATGCCGATCTGGGCCGCAAGGCCATGGAAGCGGCCGGCGAAGAGTTTGAAATAGGCTCTGTCGGCGCGGGCACCGGCGCGCTCAGCGCGATGGTCAAAGGCGGGCTCGGCTCGGCCAGTTTGCAACTGCCCGATGGCAGCATGGTCGGTGCGCTGGTGGGGGCCAATCCGGTGGGCGCCGTCACCACCCCCGGCGACCGCCATTTCCACGCCGCCCCTTTTGAGATCGAAGGAGAGTTTGGCGGGCTGGGGCCCGACCCCTCCGCCGGGCTGGGCCTCTTCTTTGAAAGCCGCAAGATGGCGGCCATGTCGGCCCGCGCCAATACCACCATCGCCATCGTTGCCACCGATGCCACGTTGGCCAAAGCCGAATGCCAGCGCGTTGCCGTGGCCGCCCATGACGGCATCGCCCGCGCGGTGGTGCCCGCGCATATGCCCAATGACGGCGATCTGGTCTTCTCCCTCTCGACCGCGGCGCGACCTGCGGGGGATGTGGCGATGATCGGCCATGCCGCCGCGCTTTGCCTGTCGCGCGCCATTGCCCGCGCGATCTATGCCGCCTCCCCCGCCCAAGGGGATCTTCTGCCTTGTTGGAGCACGCTGAATGCCTGATCTACCCCTCTCCGATATCTCCCTTCATTACGAGGTCGACGGCAGCGGCCCGCCACTGCTGATGCTGGCAGGCATGCTCAGCGACAGTGCAAGCTGGGGTGCTTTGGCACCGCTGCTTTCGGATCATTTCACGCTGATCCGGCCTGACAACCGCAGCACCGGGCGCACAACGCCGTGGGACGCAGAAACCTCCGTCGGGCAGATGGCCCGTGATGCGCTGGCGTTGATGGATGAACTGGGGCACGCAAAGTTTCACGTTGTCGGCCATTCCATGGGCGGCCTGATGGCGATGGAGCTTTTTGGCCTTGCGCCCGAGCGCATCCAAGCGATGAGCATCCTCGCCTCTGCCCCGGTCCGTGCGCCGCGCACCATGGCGGTGTTCGACGCGCTGCTGGCCGTGCGCCGCGCGCCGCAAGGGGAGCAGCTTTGGCTGCCCGCGCTCTACCCTTGGATCTTTGCCCCCGGCTTCTTTTCCGATCCGACAAATACTGAGACCGCCCTTGCCGCCGCCTTGGCCTATCCCCATGCGCAAAGCGCGGATGCCATGGCCCATCAGCTCGAAGCGCTGCGCGGCTTTCGCCCCACGGTGCGCCCAGCCGATCTTCGGTGCCCGACCCAAGTGTTGCACGGCGCCGAAGACCTGCTGATCCCCCGCGCCGCCGCCGAGGACGCCTTTACGCAGATCTCGAACGTGACGCAGACCACCCTGCCAAACGCAGGCCACTCGATCCATTGGGACGCTGCCGAAGCTGTCGCCCAACACCTGCGCCAATTCCACGCCACCGCCGGAGACCCGAGATGACACAAGACCTTTACGGATTGGAAACCTCTGCCAGCCGCCCGGAAACCCTGCAGGCGATCGATGATTTCATCCACGGCTTTCTGTCCTACCAGCCCAAAGCCGCAGGCATCATCGCCGCAGCCGATACCGACCCGGAGGGGCCGCTGGTCAATGCCTATGCCGCCCTTTTGTGGATGTTCCTTGAGCACCCCATCGCTCCGGAAAAAGCCCGCCCCTATCTGGAACGCGCCACAGCCGCGACCGGGGCCAACGCCCGGGAGCAAGAGATCATCCGCGCCGTGGGCCACTGGATCGACGGCGATGTGCCCGCCCTCGTCGCTGCCTGTGACGCCATCACCGACCAATGGCCGCGCGATCTGGCGATGCTGAAACTGGCGCAATACCACCTGTTCAACTCAGGCGATGCCGCTGGCATGTTGCGCCTTGCGCTGAAATCCCTGCCCGAGGCCGAAGACATCGCCTATACCCACGGCATGATCGCCTTTGGCTATGAGCAATGCCACCTGCTTGACCGGGCCGAGGCCGCCGCCCGCCGCGCGATGGAGTTGCGCCACGATGAGCCTTGGGCGCATCACGCGCTGGCCCATGTGATGCTAACGCAAGGCCGCGTGGCGGAAGGCGCGCGTTTTATGGAAAGCGTGGCCGAGACATGGACTGATCTGAACTCCTTTATGCGCAGTCACAACTGGTGGCATCTGGCGCTGTTTTACTTGTCTCAAGGCCGCCACGATGATGTGCGCGCCGCCTATGACCAGCACATCTGGGGGCTGGAGAAGGACTATTCCCAAGACCAAGTCGGCGCTGTGTCCCTGCTGGCGCGGATGGAGTTCGCGGGCGTCGATGTGGGCGACCGTTGGGGCGATGTGGCAGACCATGTGGCAGCGCGGGGGGCGGATACGGTCAGCCCCTTCCTGACGCTGCAATACCTCTATGCCCTCTGCCGTACCGGACGGCCCGAGGCGGCAGAGATGCTTGCGGCAATCAAGGCCCGCGCGGCCGAAACCACGGCCCATGACCATGCCGCATGGGCCGAAGTCGCGCTGCCTGCGGCCCGCGGCATCGCCGCCCATGCTAAGGGGGATTGGGCCACAGCGATCCGTGAGCTTGGCATGGCCCTGCCCCGCATGGCCGAATGCGGCGGCAGCCATGCGCAGCGCGATCTTTTCGAGCAAATCCTCCTTGATGCGCTGGTGCGCGATGGCCGCGCCTCTGCCGCGCAGCAGGTGCTTGAGATGCGCCGCACCTATGACCCCGAAGGCGTGCCGCTGAACCTGATGCTGGGCGCGGTCTATGAAAAGAGCGGTTTGCCAGATCTGGCCGCCCAAGCCCGCGCGCGGGCAGAACGCACGCTGGCCGGAGCCTAGACCGGGCCGCGTACTTTAGGCGCGCGGGCCGACGGTGACCTCGAACTCAGAGATGCCGTCGACCCCCCCGGTGATCACATCGCCGGGCTGCACAGCCGCGACACCGGCGGGCGTGCCGGTCATGATGATGTCACCCGGTGCCAGCGTCACGGCCTGCGACAGGGTGGCGGTATGTTCGCGCACCGACCAGATCATCTGTGACAGATCGGCCTCCTGTTTCATCTCGCCGTTCACGGCCAGCCATAGGCGGCCCTTCTCCACCGAGGCGACATCGGCGATGGGCAGGATCGGCGCGATGGGCGCGGAATTGTCAAAGGCTTTGGACCAATCCCACGGGCGGCCCATCTTCTTGGCCTGTGCCTGAAGGTCGCGGCGGGTGAAATCGATGCCCACAGATGCGCCCCAGATGTGATCCATTACATCCGCTTCTGCGATGTTTGCGCCGCCCTTGCCGATGGCGATGACAAGCTCTGCCTCGAAGTGGAAATCCTCCGTCAGCGGCGGATAGGGCACGGTGCAGGGCGTATCCAGCGTGGCATCGGCGGGTTTGGTGAAAAAGAACGGCGGGTCGCGCATGTCATTGCCCATCTCAAGCACATGCGCCTCATAGTTACGGCCCACGCAAAAGACGCGGCGCACCGGGAAACGGTCGCTGGTGCCTTGAACGGCAAGGCTGCTTTGCTTTGGGGGGTCAATCACATACATCACTGGGTTCCTCTTGGCATGATGGGGCCAAGGAACACCCGCGCTTTGTAACAGTCAATGACCCCCGTGCGCTTATAAACCCTTGAGCGATAACTCTTTCACAGGTCCGTGCCCTTGCGGATCGCCTCTTGCACCTCGCGGATGTCTTCGGCGCTCAGCCCATAGTCCGCCGCAGCCACCTCGGCGCTTATATAGCCGCGCAGAAGGTCGCGTTTCACCAAGTCCTTGGGGCGCTCGATGGCGGGGCCGTAGCCCGCGCCCCCCGGAAAGGCCATCATCACCTTTGCCCCATGCGGCACGAACTGTTTGCCCTTGCCGCGCATCGGCGTGCCATCGTCGCGGGCGATGGTGGTCGGGGCACCGGGGGCACCGCCCTGCCGCCCACGGGCGGGATGATCGACGCGGTCAAACATGGCCTGCATGTCGAACTCATGCCCCGCGCGGGCGCTGACTTCCATGTACTGCCCCAGCCCCCCGCGCTGGCGACCCGCGCCGCCGCTGTCGGGGCGCAGTTCTTTGCGCCAGATCACCACAGGACCGGCATGTTCCGTGGCCTCCACCGGCATGGTCATCACGCCCGAGGGGAAGGCTGTGGCGTTCAGCCCATCATGCTGCGGCCGCGCGCCCGAACCACCGGAGTTGAAGGTCAGCACCTCGGCCCGGCGCGCGCCTGCGGGGGCTTGCGCATCCGTGCGCGGGCGCAGACTGACTTGGAAGTTGCACAGGCAGCCCGCGCCCTCGGCAGGGACAAGATTGGGCAGAATCTGATCCAGCGCCGCGTAGACTGTATCGGGCACGAAGTGACCCACGATGTGCCGCAGGGCCACGGGTGCCGGGTGCACGGCGTTTACGATGGTATCTTCGGGCGCGGTGATCCGAAACGGCTCTAGCGAGGCGGCGTTGTTGGGAATCTCCGGCGCGATGGCGCATTTCAGCGCGTAGCAGGCATAGGCCTTGGTATAGACCAGCGGGCAGTTGATGCCCTTCTTGTCGATCCCGCTGGTGCCCGCGAAATCCGACAGGATGTGATCCTCTTTGATGCTCACCGTAACCTTCAGCGTGATCGGCGTGTCGAACCCGTCGATGGTCATCTCGCCGGTCGCCTGCTGGCGTGGCAGCGCCGCGATCCGCTCCAGCGTGGCGCGGCGGGAATTGTCGAGGATGAAACCCGCGATGCCGGTGAGATCGTCGAGGGCAAACTCCTCCATCATGTCGATCAACCGGCGGTGGCCGATCTCGTTGCAGGTGGTCAGCGCGTAGATGTCGCCGACCAATTGATCCGGCTCGCGCACGTTGCCACGGATGATCCGCACCAGTGTCGCGTCGACCTTGCCCGCATCGGCGAATTTCATGATCGGCAGGTAGAGCCCTTCTTCGTAGACGCTCGCCGCATCCGCACCAAAGCCACGCCCGCCGATGTCGACGATATGCGCGGTGCAGGCAAAGAAGCCGACCAGCTTGCCACGGTGAAAAGACGGCGTGACCATGGTGATGTCATGCAGATGGCCCGTCCCCTCCCAAGGGTCGTTGGTGATATAAACGTCGCCCTCAAGGATGTTCTGCCGCCCGATGCGGCGGATAAAATGCGCCACCGCGTCGGCCATGGCGTTGACGTGGCCGGGCGTGCCGGTGACCGCCTGCGCCAGCATCTGACCGTCGGTATCATAGACCCCGGCCGAGAGATCGCCCGCCTCGCGCACCGAGGTCGAAAAGGCGGTGCGCACCAGCGCCTGCGCCTGTTCCTCAACGACCGAGATCAGCCGGTTCCACATGACCTGATAGGCGACGTTGGAATGTGTCTGTGCCATGGGCTTACCCTCTCACGGTGATGTCGATGCAGCCGTCCGGCTGGCAGATGGCGCGGCGTGACGCGGGCAGGATGATCGTCGTCTCATCCTCGGTGATCGCGGCGGGGCCTTGGGCGGTCTGGCCGGGGGCCATCTGGGCGCGCAGGACCACGTCGGCATCGCAGTATTCGGCGAGCGCCGGGTCGAACATACGCCGTGTTAGAGCCACATCTGCCGCCGTACCCGGAGACTGCTCTGCGGTGCGGGCGACCGCCTCGGGCGGGGTGGTGGCATTGACCGACCAGACCGTGATCTCGATATCCAACCCCTCGACGGTACGACCGAAAAGCTTGGCGTAATCCGCCTCAAAAAGCGCCTCGAACCGGACGGCATTGGGGTTTAGGGCGTCTGCCTCGTCCAGCACGATGGGGATCTCCCAGCCCTGCCCGCTGTAGCGCATGTAGACTTTGTATTCCGACAGAATTTCCGCTTGGGCGTCGCAGTTGCGGACAAAGCCGGTGGCCTCTTCCTGCAGTTCGGCCAGCAGCGTCTTGATGCGGCCCGCGTCGAAATCCGACAGCTTCATATAGACCGAGCGGTTGGCCTCGAAGCTGAAGGGCGCGCGCAGGAAGCCGATGGCCGAGCCGACCCCGGCGCCGGGCGGCACCAACAGACGTTCGACGCCCAGTTTCTCACAGAGCCGCCCGGCGTGCAGCGGAGCCGCACCGCCGAAGGCGATCATCGTGTAGTCGCTGAGATCCTCGCCGTTTTCCACCGCATGGACCCGCGCGGCATTGGCCATGTTCTCGTCCACCACCTCGGCCAAACCGAAGGCGGCGGTGGCGGCGTCCATGTCGAGTTCCTGCCCAATGACCTGATGCAACGCCGTCTCGGAACCTGCGGTATCCAGCCGCATTGAGCCGCCCGCGAAGTTGTCGGGGTCAAGCTTGCCCAGCACCAGATCAGCATCGGTCACCGCGGGTTTCGCGCCACCCCGGCCATAACAGGCGGGGCCGGGCTCGGAGCCCGCGCTTTCTGGCCCGACCCGGATTTGGCGCATCGCGTCCACATGCGCGAGGCTGCCGCCGCCCGCGCCGATTTCCACCATGTCGATCACCGGGATCGAAATCGGCATGCCCGACCCTTTTTTGAACCGATAGGTCCGCGCCACTTCGAACACCCGGCTGGTCTTGGGCGTCTGGTTCTTGATCAGGCAAATCTTGGCCGTCGTGCCGCCCATGTCAAAGCTCAGCACCTTGTCGAGCCCGTAGCGGGCGGCGATGTTGGCGGCAAAGACCGCGCCCCCCGCTGGGCCGGATTCCACCAGCCGCACGGGGAATTCGGCAGCGCTTTCGATCGAGATGATGCCGCCGCCCGAATGCATCAGGAAGATGTTGCAAGAGACACCCTCTTCCTGAAGCCGCCCTTCAAGCCGCCCGAGGTAGCTTTTCATCAGCGGCTTGATATAGGCATTGGCGACCACGGTGTTGAACCGCTCATACTCGCGCATCTGCGGCGACACTTCGGAAGAGATCGAGACCATGACCCCTGGCAGCCGCTCTTCCAGCACCTCGCGGATCAGCCGTTCATGCGCGTCATTCAGGTAGGAATGGATCAGCCCCACGGCGACGCTGTCATAGCCAGCGTCCGCGATACGGTCGGCCAGCGCCTCAACCTCGGCCCGGTCCAGCGGGACCAGCACGGCCCCGGTGGCATCGACACGTTCGCTGACCGTGTAGCGCATCTGCCGTGGCAGCAGCGGTTCGGGCAGATTGAGGTTCAGGTCATATTGCTCGAACCGGCTTTCGGTGCGCATCTCGATCACGTCGCGGAAACCTTGGGTCGTGATCAGCGCCGTCTTGGCCCCGCGCCGCTCGATCAGCGCGTTGGTGGCCAGCGTTGTGCCGTGGATGATCTGGGTCAGGTCGGCAGGGGTGACCCCGGCCTTGGTGCAGACCTGATGCATCCCGTCGATGATCGCGTTCTCGGGCGCGGCATAGGTGGTCAGCACCTTGGTCGAGAAACTTTCGCCGCCCTTTTCCAGAACCACGTCGGTAAACGTGCCGCCAATATCAACGCCCAATCGGATGGTTTCTGCTGCCATGTCTCACTCCTATTTGGGCGCAGGATAGGGGCGGGCGCAGCATCGGTGCAAATTATTATATTCTATGGGTGTGAAAGTTTTTTTCGATCCTCTGCATCGAAAGCCCGGGCGCAGTCACGGGCCAGTTCGGCGGCGCGGGTGACATAGGCGGGCGTGCGATCCGCGTGATAGCGCGCGGCGACCTGCAAGGGGCGCGGATGCCATGCGACGGGCAGGGTTTGCAACGCCCCATCGGCCAGCGCGCCTGCCACCATGACACGCGGCATCACCGCCACGCCCATCCCGTCGAGCACCATGTTCATCGCCGCCGATAGGCTGCTCGAAGGCACCAAACGGGCCTTGGGCGCGGTGGTGCCATCGAAATGGCGGATCAAATCGGAATGGGCCTGCGTGTGCCGCGCATGGCCCAGCACCGGATGGCGCAGCATCGCGGCAAAATCGGGGGCGGGGCCGATCTGCGCGGCCAATTCAGGGGCAGCGACCCAGATGTAGTCATAGGTCGCCAAGTCCACCTGCCCGCTCGCCGGGGTCGAGAAGGGCGCGGTTTGCAACGTCAGGTCAAGCGCATGGGCGGCAAGCTCTTGGTCCAGATCGCGGGACAGGTCGACGGTAAGTTCGACGGTGAGGTTGGGATAGACCTCGGCCAATGCGCGCAGGAAGGGGCGCAGCCATGTGCTGGCGACCACCTCGGTCACCCCAAGGCGCAGGCTGTCGTCGATCAAGTCAGGCCGCGCGGCGGTCTCGACCAGTGCCTCGGCTTCGCGCAGCACGCGGCGGGCTTGGGCCAGCAGGGCGGTGCCTTTTTCGGTCAGCCGGATCGACCCGGCGTCGCGCTGCATAAGGGTGACACCCAGTGTCGCCTCCAGCCCGGAGATCCGGGCCGAGATATTGGGCTGTGTCGTGTTCAGATGTGCAGCGGCGCGGCGAAAGCTGCCAAGGTCCGCGACCCAGATCAGCGCTTCAAGCTGTTTCAGCGTGAAGAGATTGCCGATCATTCGCGCCAGTCAAAGAAACCCGGTCCGGCCTCGGCCAGAAGCTTGCGGGCCATCGCCTCGCCCGCCGCGGCGCCGTCGGAAATGGCGCAGGTCACGTCGTCGCCGATGGCGTCTGACCCGTCCGGGCGCAGCACCTGACCGCGCAGGCGCATCTCGGTGCCGTTGAGTTCGGCCAGCCCGGCGATGGGCGTCTCGCAAGAGCCGTCAAGCGTTGCCAGAAACGCGCGTTCGGCGGCCAGTTGTTCGCCCGTGGCGCGGTCATGGATCGCGGCCAACATGTCGGCGGCGCGGCTGTCATCAACACGGCGTTCAACCCCAATCGCCCCCTGGGCGATGGCGGGCAGCATGTCATCGGGATGCACGGCGGCCTGCGGCACATCGTCCATTTTCAGCCGGTTCAGCCCGGCCATGGCAAGGAATGTCGCTTCGGCCACGCCGTCATCCAGCTTTTTCAAACGGGTCTGCAGATTGCCGCGAAACTCGACCACTTCCAGATCAGGCCGACGCAGTTTGACCTGCGCACGACGGCGCAGGCTGGAGGTGCCAACGACCGCGCCCTGCGGCAGGTCGGCGATGGATTTCAAATGCGGCGAGATAAACGCATCGCGGCAATCCTCGCGCGGGAGATAGGTGTCGATCAACAGCCCACCGGGTTGCAGCGTCGGCATATCCTTCATCGAATGCACCGCGATGTCGATGGAGCCGTCGAGCAGCGCGGCCTCAATCTCGCGGGTGAACAGCCCCTTGCCGCCGATCTCTTTCAACGGGCGGTCGATGATCTTGTCGCCGGTGGTCTTGATCACCACGATCGTAAACGCTTCAAACGGCAGGTCAAAGGCGGCGGCAAGCCGGTCGCGCACCTCATTCGCTTGCGCGAGCGCCAGAAGCGATCCGCGTGTGCCGATGTTGAGGGGCCGGGCCGGGGTGGGGAGCTGATACGTCATGACGCATCCCTACCCCCGTCGACATGAACTGACAACTGCTGTACCTGCGCTACCTACGGGTTTGCCACAATTAGGAACGCCATAATGACTGCGAATAAGACCATCCTGCGCGCCCTTGCGGGCGAAACCCTGCCGACCCCACCGATCTGGATGATGCGGCAAGCTGGGCGCTACCTGCCGGAGTACCGCGCGACGCGGGCCAAGGCGGGGGATTTCCTGTCGCTCTGCTATAACCCCGAACTGGCCGCCGAGGTGACGTTGCAGCCGATCCGGCGCTATGGGTTTGATGGCTCGATCCTTTTTGCCGACATCCTGCTGGTGCCGCAGGCGCTTGGGGCGGACCTGTGGTTTGTCACCGGCGAAGGGCCGCGTCTGTCGACGATCACCACCAAGGCCGAGATGGAAGCGCTGAAACCGGCGGATGCCATTCACGACCACCTCGCCCCGATTTACGAGACCGTGCGCATCCTGTCGCGCGAACTGCCCGAGGAAACCACGCTGATCGGTTTCGCCGGCGCACCTTGGACCGTGGCGACCTATATGATCGCGGGCAAAGGCACGCCGGATCAGGGGCCAGCCCATGCCTTGAAAGATGAGAACCCCGAGGTGTTCGATGCGCTGATGGAGCGGATTACGCTGGCGACGATAGAATACCTCGATATGCAGATCCAAGCCGGGGCCGAGGTGGTGAAGCTCTTCGACAGCTGGGCCGGATCGCTTCAAGGCACCGATTTTGACCGTTATTCGACCGAGCCGCTGCGCCAGATCATCAGCGCGCTCAAGGCCCGCCATCCGGGCGTACCGATCATCGCCTTCCCGCGCGGTGCCGGGGCGCGGTTTGCCAATCTGCATGCCGCGACTGGGGCGGACTGCATTGCCGTGGATGATGCGGTGAGCGCAGAATGGGTCGCCGAGAACGTGCAGCCGCATGGCTGTGTGCAGGGCAATCTGAAATCCTCGCATATGGTGACGGGCGGGGATGCGTTGGTCGAGGAGACGCGGGCGATTGTCGATGCGTTGTCGAAGGGGCCGCATATCTTTAATCTTGGCCACGGGATTACGCCGGATGCGGACCCGGAGAATGTACAATTGATGATTGATACCGTGCGCGGGACGCGCGGCTGAACACTCGCGCTAAGAGATGAGGGCCATCGCCTGCCCGCGGGTGGGCGATGTCACGTTGGTTCATGCCACTTTATGCCTCAGCCTTGGTGCGAACTCACGAGGTTACGCCCAGCCTCACCAAATCGCCTACCCGGTCGTACCGAAGGTGCGCCAAATATGGCGGCACGCCTCCGGCGTGACGGGCGAGCAGGCGATGGCCCGGCGCCTGCGGCTTGATTCCGGGCTGAACGCTACCTCAAACCCACTTCGCCATAGGCGGCAGGCTCATCAGCACCGCATCGGGGTCATGCCCCGTCTCCAACCCGAACTTCGTCCCCCGGTCATAGACGAGGTTATACTCCGCATAGAGCCCACGGTGGCGCAGTTGCACGTCCTTATCGTCCATGTCCCACTCGATCTCGCGCCGTTTGTCGACCAGTGGCACATAGGCGGGCAGAAATGCCCGGCCCACATCCTGCGTCAGGGCGAAATCCGCCGCCCAATCACCGCTGTTGCGGTCGTCATAGAAAATCCCGCCCACACCCCGCGCGCGTTTGCGGTGCGGGATGTAGAAATACTCATCCGCCCAAGTCTTCAACTCGTCATAGAGCATGGCACCATGGGGGTCACAGGCCGCCTTCATCTCGGCATGAAAATGCGCGGTGTCCTCGTCATATTCGATGCAAGGGTTCAAATCCGCCCCGCCGCCGAACCACCATGCATGAGGGGTCCAGAACATGCGGGTGTTCATGTGCACGGCAGGCACATGCGGGTTTTGCATATGCGCAACCAGACTGATCCCCGAGGCCCAGAAGCGCGGATCATCGGCCATGCCCGGCAGCCCTTTGCGCGCGGCCATCGCTGCCTGCGCCCGTTCGCCCAAGGTGCCGTAGACGGTGGAGATATTCACGCCCACCTTCTCAAACACGCGCCCGCCGCGCATGACGGACATCTCACCGCCGCCAGCGTCTGATCCGTCAGGCGCGGTGCGGGTGGTGTTGCTGACCACGAACCGTCCGGCTTCTTCCTCGCCCACATGACGTGCTTCGATGTCATGAAACGCCTGAACGATGTCATCGCGCAGCTTGCGGAACCAATCTGCCGCGCGTGTCTTTTGGTCTTGCATGTCTTCGGTCATCTCTGGCCCGCCTTTGCTGTTATTTAATCGCCCCGCCGCCGAGGATCAGACCTTCGTGTTCGGCCATGTAGATCCGCAACCAAGGCGTATATTCTTCGGGGTTCTGCGCGAGATTGGTGTGCAGATCGCTCAGGCTGATCCAGCGCGTCGCCATCACCTCATTAGGGTTTTCCGTGATCGACAGTGCCCGGTCTGCATGGGCGAGAAAGACCTCAACAACCTCATGCTCAATCAGCCCACCACCAACATCGGCGCGGTATTCGACTTGGCCGCGATGCTGAAGGTCCAACCCGGTGATCCCCAACTCCTCATCCAAACGCCGGGTGGCGCAGACTTGGGGCGGCTCATCCCATTGCGGATGCGTGCAGCAGGTGTTCGCCCAGAGGCCGGGGGTGTGGTATTTGCCAAGCGCGCGCTGCTGCATCAGCAGCTTGCCCTCGGCAATGACAAAGACCGAAACCGCCATATGCCGCAAACCGCGTTCATGCGCGGCGAGTTTTTCAACCGGTTGCAGGGTGCCGTCGACCCAAGCGGGGACCATGATCTCCATCAGAGGCGGCTCGCCGTTGTGTTCATCTCACCCTCGAAGCAGAAGAAATTCACCGGCAGTTATCGGAGGAATTCCTCTTGGTCTCAACCGCTAACCGGCCCGCAGCCCGCCCGTGCTACCTTTTGGCGCAGCCGATATGCTTTACCCCCTCGCCCCAAACGCTAGTTTCAAATCAGCCAGACAAAGGAACTCACAATGAACATGCGTATCGCGTCGATCTTCGCCATTTGCCTCGGGGCCACACCCCTTTGGGCGGAAAGCCATGCCTCCGGTGATGCCGAAGCCGGGGAAAAGGTCTTTCGTAAATGCAAAAGCTGCCACATGATCCAAGATGATGAGGGCAATGACATCCAAAAAGGCGGCCGCACCGGGCCGAACCTTTATGGAATCTACAACCGCGTGGCGGGGTCGGTCGAAGACTACCGCTATGGCGATTCCATCGTTGAAGCCGGCGAAGCCGGGCTGGCGTGGAACGAAGAAGACTTCACCGGATATGTTGCCGATCCCAAGAAGTTTCTGGCCAGCTATCTCGACACGAACCGCGCCAAATCCAAGATGTCTTACCGTCTGAAAGATGAAGAAGACGCCAAGGATGTTTGGGCGTATCTGGTCTCGGTCGGGCCCGAGGTTACTGAAGCGGATATGGAAGAAGCCAAAACGACCGAATAATCCGACGTTTCACTGATTTATATCAACGGGGGGCCGATGATCCGGCCCCCCGTTTTGCGTTTTAAAGGCAGTCGCGCAGCAGCTGCGTGACATTCTCTTTGGTCAGTTCAATCGGGTTGCCGCCGCAGCTTGGGTCTTGCAGGGCCGAGGCCACCAGCGCGTCGATATCCGGGTCCGTCACACCAAGGGCGGTCAGCGAGCTTGGGATGTTCAACTCTTCGTTCAGCTTGCCGACGAAATCGTAAAACCCGTCAAAGCCGCCGACGATATCAAGATAGGCTGCCGCTTTGGCCAGACGGCCCTCAATCGCGGGGCGGTTCATGCGCAGGACGGGCTGCATGACAACCGCGTTGGTGGTGCCGTGGTGCGTGTGATGCACTGCGCCGATCGGGTGGCTGATGGCATGGATGGCACCCAGACCCTTTTGGAACGCCGTGGCGCCCATGGCCGCGGCAGACATCATATGCCCGCGCGCCTCAAGATCAGTACCATCGGCATAGGCACGGGGCAGATATTCCTTGACCAGACGCATCCCTTCCAGCGCCATGCCTTGGCTCATCGGGTGGTAATGCGGCGAGCAGAAGGCTTCGAGGCAATGGGCGAAAGCATCCATCCCGGTGCCTGCGGTGATCATCGGTGGCATGCCGACGGTCAGCTCCGGGTCGCAGATCACGACGGCGGGCAGCATTTTAGGGTGGAAGATGATCTTTTTCTCATGGCTTTGGGAATTGGTGATCACGCTGGCGCGGCCCACTTCCGACCCGGTGCCAGCCGTCGTCGGCACGGCCACGATCGGCGCGATGCCATCGGGGTCGGCGCGGGTCCACCAGTCCCCGATATCCTCAAAATCCCACAGGGGGCGCGTTTGGCCTGCCATGAAGGCGATGACCTTGCCCAGATCAAGCCCCGAGCCGCCGCCAAAGGCGATCACGCCGTCATGGCCGCCGTCGCGGTAGACCTTGATGCCCGCCTCGGCGTTCATCTCGGTCGGGTTCGGGTCAACGTCCGAGAACATCGCGCGGCCAAGGCCAGCCGCCTCCATCAGGTCGAGCGTGGACTGGGTGATCGGCAGATAGGCCAGCCCTTTGTCGGTGACCAACAGCGGGTTTTTGATACCTGCGGCGGCGCAGGCTTCGGCGATCTCTTTAATTCGGCCTGCGCCGAAGCGGATGGCGGTGGGGTAAGACCAATTGGCAGTCAGGGACATGTCTCAGGCTTTCTTGAGGTGGTAGGATTTAGGGCGTGTCAGCGCGTGATAGCCCAGTTCAGACAGGCCCGCGCCGCGCCCGGTCTGCTTGCAGCCGGTCCAGCACAGCGCCGGGTCGAGGTAATCGGCGCGGTTCATGAAGACGGTGCCGGTTTCCAGCCGCTGGCCAATGGCTTCGGCGGCATCAGCGTCAGCGGTAAAGATCGCAGCGGTCAGACCAAATTGGCTGTCGTTCATCAGCGCGATGGCTTCTTCGTCGTCCTTGACTGGCATGATGCCGACCACGGGGCCAAAGCTTTCGTCGCGCATGACGCGCATCTCATGGGTGACATCCGTCAGCACCTGCGGCGTCAGATAGGCACCGCCATCGTCGGCGGGCATCTTTTCGATATGCGCCTTGGCACCTGCCGCAACGGCCTCATCAATCTGCGCGCGGACCTCATTGGCAAAGCGAACATTGGCCATCGGGCCAAGCGTCGTGGCTTCTTCCAATGGGTTACCGAGGTTGAGGTTGTTCACCCATGCCACGGCCTTTTCGACAAAGGCGTCATAGAGGCTTTCGTGCACATAAATCCGCTCGATCCCGCAGCAGCATTGGCCCGCGTTGAACATCGCGCCGTCCATCACACCATCGACTGCCGCGTCGAGATTGGCATCGGCCCGGACATAGGCGGGGTCTTTGCCGCCCAACTCTGTCGCGACGCCAGTGAAGGTGCCCGCCGCCGCGCGCTCCATCGCCTGCCCGCCACCGACGGAGCCGGTGAAGTTCACGAAATCGAACGCATTGTCCGCGATCAGCGCCGAGGTGGTGTCATGGCTCAGCACAACGTTCTGAAACACATCCTCGGGCACGCCCGCCGCGCGGTAGGCATCGGCGAGGTGTTCGCCGACCAGAATGGTCTGCGAGGCATGTTTCAAGATCACCGAATTGCCCGCGATCAGCGCGGGCGCGATGGTGTTGTTCGCGGTCATGTAGGGGTAGTTCCACGGTGCCACGACGAAAACCACGCCATGCGGCTCACGCATGATCTTGCGGCTGAAGGCGGCGCTGTCTTCGATTATCGTGGGGGCCAGCGCATCGGCTGCGATCTTGGCCATGTGGCTGGTGCGTTCCTGCAAACCGCCGAATTCGCCGCCATAGCGTACCGGGCGGCCCATTTGGTGGGCCAGTTCCTCGGTCATGCGGTTGGTGGAATTCTCGATCTCTTTCAACGCGCCCATCACCAAATCAACGCGCTCCTGCAAAGGCCGCGCCGCCCATGCCTTTTGCGCTTTGCGAGCGCGGGCAACAGCCTCAAGCGCCGCGTCATTGCTCAGGGTTTCGCGTTCCGCATAGACCGAACCGTCAATCGGAGAGATACATTTTACCGTCGTCATTCTCAGGCCCTTTCAAAGCCACGGGCGATTTCCCAATCGGTCACCACCCGGTCATATTCTTCCTGCTCCCATTCCGCCGCGCGGGTGTAATGGGTCACTACATCGTCGCCCAAGACCTCGCGCAAGAACGTCGAGCCGCGCAGGGTCTCGGTTGCTGCACGCAGGGTCTGGGGGATATCGACAGCTTTGCTTTCACCGTAGGCATCGCCGCGTGTGGGCGGGGCCAGTTCCATCTTGTCTTCGATCCCTTTGATCCCGGCGGCCAGCATGACCGCCTGCGCCAGATAAGGGTTTAGATCCGATCCGCCAATACGGCATTCGACACGCACGCCCTTGGTCCCCGCCCCACATAGGCGGAACCCAGCGGTGCGGTTGTCGACGGACCAGACGGTTTTGGTCGGGGCAAAGGTGCCTTTGGCGAAACGCTTGTAGCTGTTGATATAGGGCGCGAGGAAATAGGTGTATTCCGGCGCATAGGCGATCAGGCCGGCCATGTAGTGGCGCATCAGGTCGGACATGCCCAGTTCATCGTCTCCATCAACGAACATCGGCTTGCCGTCTTTCCACAGCGACTGATGCACATGGCTAGAGGAGCCGACCCGGTCTTTATGCCACTTGGGCAAAAAGCTGGCCGCCTGCCCCTGCTGCCATGCGATTTCCTTGACCGCGTGTTTCGCGATTGTGTGGTAGTCGGCACAATCAAGGGCCGGGGAATAGCGGATGTTAAGCTCTTCCTGCCCCGCTTCGGCCTCGCCTTTGGAATTCTCAATCGGCAGACCGGCGGCAAAGAGGTGGTTGCGCACGGGGCGCATCACGTTCTCTTCCTTGGTGGTCTGGAAGATGTTGTAATCCTCGTTGTAGCCGCTGAACGGCACGAGGTTGCGGTAGCCATCTTTGCGCAGCGCGTCAAAGCTCTGCTCGAAAAGGAAGAACTCCAATTCGGTGGCCATCATCGCGTCAAAGCCCAGCTCCTTCAGCCGCGCGATCTGTTTTTTCAACATGGCGCGGGGGGAATGGGGCACCGGGGAATGCGTGTCGTGATCCAGCACATCGCAAAGCACCATCACTGTGCCTTCGAGCCACGGCACCGGGCGGATCGTATCAAGGTCGGGCTGCATGACATAATCGCCATAGCCCGTCTCCCACGAGGTGGAGGCAAAGCCTTCGGGCGTGCTCATCTCTAGGTCGGTGGCCAGCAAGTAGTTGCAGCAATGGGTCTCTTTGTAAGAGGTTTCGACAAAGTTCACGGCATGGAAGCGTTTGCCCATCAACCGGCCCTGCATATCCACAAGGCAGGCAAGGACCGTGTCGACGGATCCCTCTTTGACCAGTTTTTTCAGCGCGTCGAATGTCAGTGTGCCGGGCATGTTCTGTCCACTTCAGGGGGTAAGGCGGGGGCGCAGGCAGCGCGCCCCCGGTTGTCGGTTCAGCCATTGGTGTAGGGCGGACCGGCTTTGTTGATGACTTCGTTATAGTCGCGGAAGATCTGCACGATCTTGGCGTGCACTTCGCCTTCTTCGGCGATCTCTGTCCAGAAGTCCTTGGCCGCGTTTTCGACCTCGGCCCATTCGTCGGCAGGCACGGTGCTGAGCTTGAGCTTGTCGCCCTGCGCCCGCAGACGCGCCTCGCCGCCCCAGTACCATTGGTTGCGGTAGGTGTGGCCCGCTTCGATCCCCGCCATGACCAACTGCTTGAGGTGATCCGGCAGATCGGCCCATTGCTGCTGGTTGACGAAGAACGAACCGATCCAAGCACCCGAGATGTTGTTGGTGAGGAAGTAGTCGGTCACGTCGGCCCAGCCGACGGTGTAGTCTTCGGTGATGCCCGACCACGCCATGCCGTCCAACTCGCCGGTCTGCACGGCAACTTCGGCATCTTCGTAAGGAATGTTCACCGGCACAACGCCGAACTTCGACAAGAAGCGGCCCGCGGTGGGGAAGGTGTAGAGCTTCAGACCGTCCAGATCGGCGACCGACTTGATTTCTTTGGTGGTGTTGAAGTTACAGGGGTCTTGGCCCGCAGCCGACAGCCATTCGACTCCAACCTTGGCGTATTCCTCTTTCCAGATGTCGGCCAACCCATATTGGTTGAACAGCACCGGCACGTCGAGGATGTGCTTGGTGGCGAAGGGGAAGTAGCCGCCGAATTGTTGCAGCGGCGTGGGCGAAGCCATGGAGTCGTCATCGGAATGCACCATGTCGATGGTGCCGCGCTGCATGGCTTGGAACAGCTCGCCGGTGGGGACGATCTGGTCGGCGTAGAAGAGTTCGATCTCCATCTCGCCATTGGCGGCGGCGTTGATGTAATCGACGGCAGGTTTGGTCACCTGCTCACCCAAGGCAGCACCGGCATAGGTCTGCATGCGCCATTTGATCGGCGCTTGGGCATGGACAATTGACGGCGCGGCGAGGGCCGCAGGGGCGGCGACGGCGGCCCCGGATAGAAACTTTCTGCGAGTGGTCATACGTCTCTCCTTTGTTGAAATGTCAGGCCGTCTTTGCGCGGCTCTCATTGTTATTTGTCGTAGATATAATCAGGCAGCCATGTCGCGATCTGTGGGAAGACCATGACGAGTATCAGCGCCAAGACCATCACCAGCACGAAGGGCGTGATCGAGGCATAGATGTCGCGCAGGGTGATCTCCGGCGGGGCCATCGCGCGCATCAGAAACAGGTTATAGCCAAACGGCGGCGTCATATAGGCGATCTGCGTGGTGATCGTATAAAGGATACCATACCAGATCAGATCAAAGCCCAGCGCACCGACGAGCGGCACATAAAGCGGGGCCACGATGACCAGCATCGCTGTGTCATCAAGGAAGGTGCCCATGATGATAAAGCTGAGCTGCATCATGATCAGGATCATCCACGGGCTCAGGTTCATCTTCTCGGTAAAGAGGCTCTCAATCGCCTTGACCGCGCCCAGCCCGTCAAAGACCGCGCCAAAGGCGAGGGCTGCGAGAATGATCCACATGAACATGCAGGTGATGCCGAGGGTGTTGCGGACGGAGTTCTCAAAAACTTCGCGCGTCATCCGGCCCTTCAGCACAGCGGCAAGGAACGCCGCCCCTGCCCCGATGGCAGAGCTTTCCACAAGACTGGTCCAGCCGCGCACAAACGGCACCATCATCACCGCAAAGATCACCAGCGGCAGGATACCCGCACGCAGGAGCCGCAGTTTTTCGGCGCGGGGAATGTCGCGATCTTCGGCCGAGAGGATGGGGCCGAGCTCTGGGTTCATGCGGCAGCGGATCACGATATAGGCGATAAACATCGCCGCCATCATCAGCCCCGGAATGACACCCGCCAGCCACAGCTGGCCCACCGGCTGCCGCGCGATCATCGCGTAAAGCACCAGCACGACCGAGGGCGGCACGAGGATCCCAAGGCTCGATCCCGCTTGGATCACCCCCGTCACCATCCTCTTGTCATAGCCACGTTTCAGCAATTCCGGCAGCGCAATGGTCGAGCCAATCGCCATCCCCGCCACGCTCAGCCCGTTCATGGCCGAGATCAGCACCATCAGACCAATCGTACCAATCGCCAGCCCGCCGCGCACGCCGCCCATCCAGACATGGAACATCTTGTAAAGGTCATCGGCGATGCGGCTCTCGCTCAGCACATAGCCCATGAAGATGAACATCGGCAGCGTCAGCAGCGGATACCACTTCATCAGCTTCATCGCGGCGGCAAAGCCGATGTCATATCCGCCCTTGTCACCCCAAAGCAGCAGCGCCGAGACCACGGCGATAAAGCCGATGGCGCCAAACACCCGCTGGCCGGTCAGCAGCATCAGCATCATCGATGAGAACATCAATGTCGCAATCATTTCATAGGACATCAAATGGCCTCACCCTTGAGCCGCAGCACGTCTTTCAACAGCTCGGACAGACATTGCAGCAGCATCAGAAAGATACCGACGATCATCACGACCTTGATGGGCCAGAGGTAGGGCCGCCAAGCGGAACTGGATTTCTCCATATGGCCGATCTCTTCGGTGCCCGTGACCAACCCACCGAAAAAGCTAAACGGCTCGGTCCCCCAATAGCCCAGCGAATAGGCGGTGGAACTCACCGCCCCATAGAGCAGCACGCAGAGATAGAAGATCAGGAAGAAAACAGTGAACAGGTCAAACCACGCCTTCCGGCGCAGCGACCAATCGCCATAGAGCAGGTCCATCCGCACGTTCGAGCCGAGTTGGATCGAATAGGGCCCGCCTAGGATGTAGTAGCCCACCATGATGAATTGGGCCATTTCCAGCGTCCAAAGCGAGGGGACGAAAAACGCTTTGCTGACCGTCGACCACAAAAGCACCCCCATCAGGACAAAGATGCCATACATCATGATCCGCCCGATCCGTCGGTTCATCGCGTCGATGCCCCGGATATAGCCACGCATGAATTTCATGGTTTGGCGTCCTTCATCGCGTCATTCATTTCGGGCCGCATCAGCGCGGCACGCAACCAATTGCTGATCATCGCGGCCATCTGCTGTTGCTCGGCCTCGGTTGTGATCAGGTCATTACGGATCTCAAGCATGACATGCGGATGGCCATGCGCCAAACCGTGTTCCTTGAGCGTATGGGTTACCCCGTCTTGGGGGCCATAGGGCGCGTTGCGCTCGACCGTTAGGTCCGTGAACTCTGGCGCCACCGCCAGCATCGCATCCGCCAGCCGTGTGTCACTGTCATGCAGGATGCCAATTTCCACACGGCGCGGTTTGCCGTGGTAGATGGGCGTGAAACTATGCACCGTCACGATCGCGGGCGCATCGACCCGCTTGATCGTCGCGGCAAGGGTCGCGCGGAAGGGCTCGTAATAGCGCGTCACCCGCTCGGCCCGGCCCGCCTCATCAAGCGTGGCATTGCCGGGGATCGCGAAAATCTCGCTCTGGGCAGGCATCGCGCCGGGGGCTTCGGGCGGGCGGTTGCAGTCGTAAACAAGCCGCGAAACGCGCCCGGCAACCAGCACGGCGTCTAAATCCTGCCCCATCGCCCGCGCCACGGCCAGAGCGCCGGGATCCCATGCCACATGGCTTTCGCGGGCCGCAGCATCCAGACCAAGACCATCAAAGCAGGCCGGTATCTCACGCGCCGCATGTTCGCAGACCAACACCAGCGGTGCCTTGGCCCCGGCGTTAATCACCTCGACGGCTTCATTCGAAAGATCTGTCTGCTCTGACACCTTGTCCCCCTCAGTTGATCAAACCTCATTCGGGCGGGGGGCTTCTGTCAACAGAATAATGTCAAATTTATTACAACGCCGTTCAGTTTGTGTTATTACTCGTCAAAAGAGGGGCATCCATGGCTGAACCGACGCTGACCATTTCCGACCGTATCCAGCAAGAACTGGACCGGCTGACCCGTGCTGAACGCCAACTTGCCCATTCGATTCTTGAGAATTACCCCGCCTCTGGCCTCGGCCCGCTGACGGCGCTGGCCAAGGACGCCAATGTCTCTACCCCCACCGTGGCGCGAATGGTGCAAAAGCTGGGGTTCAAGGGCTACCCTGAGTTTCAGAACGAGTTGCGCGAAGAGCTAAAGGCCAAGGCCAAGAACCCCATCGCCAAACACGACACATGGACCGAAGGCGCGCCCTCGGGCCATGTGCTGAACCGTTTCACCGACGCGGTGATCGACAATATCCGTCACACCCTCGGCCAGATTGAACCGGCCACCTTTGATCGTGCCTGCGCCATGATCGCCGATACCGCGCACCCGCTTTATATTGTGGGCGGGCGCATCACGCATACGATGGCGGAATATCTGTTTCTGCACGCGCAGATCATCCGGCCCCGGGTCACGCATATTCAATCCACCTCGAACGCTTGGCCGCATTACCTGCTCGACGTGGGCGAAGGCGATGTCTTCGTCATCTTCGACGTGCGCCGCTATGAGAACAACACCCTGAAACTGGCCGAAATGGCCCATGCGCGGGGGGCCAAGATCATCCTCTTTACCGACCAGTGGCGCTCTCCGGTGCATAACCTTGCCGATATCTGTTTCTCCAGCCGGATCGTCGCGCCCTCGGCTTGGGACAGTGCGGCGGCGACGCTTTTGCTGGTGGAAAGCGTGATCTCGGCCATGCAGGACATCAATTGGGCCGACACCAAAGACCGGGCCGAGCGGCTGGAAGAGATGTTCGATCAGACCCGATTGTTCCGCAAATTCACCTGATCCACAAAGGCTGAGCGCCCTGTCATAAAGGGTATTGGCTTGCCCAAACCCCGCCAGTCGTCTATGGCCAGCACGCCGGGTGTGGTGTCCAGCGCGGTGCCGTGACACGCGCCAAGGCCGGAGGGGGACCGACCATGCGTGATGAAATCTTTTCGCCCAGCGAGCTTGAGCGCCATTATGACCTCGCGCCATCGCCAGCGCTGGCGGCTGAAATGGCCGATATCTACGCCAAGATGGACCGTGTCGTTTCGCCCCCCGATTGGGCCATTCACGCGCCCTATGTCGCCGCGATAAACAAGCTGAAAAAAGAGCGTAACGCGGTCATCCTCGCGCATAACTACATGACGCCTGACATCTACCACGGCATCGCCGATTTCGTGGGCGACAGTCTGCAACTGGCGATCAAAGCGACCGAGGTTGAGGCCGATGTGATCGTGCAATGCGGTGTGCATTTCATGGCCGAGACCTCGAAAATCCTGAACCCGTCGAAAACCGTGCTGATCCCCGATATGGAAGCGGGCTGTTCGCTGGCCGAAAGCATCACCGCCGAGGGTGTCGAACAGATGCGCGCGCAATACCCCGGCGCGCCGGTGGTGACTTACGTGAATACCACGGCCGAGGTAAAAGCCGCGTCGGACATCTGCTGCACCTCCTCCAACGCCGCGCAGATCGTCGCCGCGATGGAGAGCGACACGGTGATCATGACGCCCGACAAATACCTCGCTCAGAACATCGCCAAACAGGTGCCCGAGAAACGCATCGTCTGGTGGGACGGTGCCTGCATCGTGCACGAACGCTATACCGCCAAGGATATCGCCGATTACCGCGAGTGGAACCCCGACACCCGCATCATCGCGCACCCTGAATGCCCGCCGGATGTGGTGGCCGAGGCGGATTTCTCCGGTTCGACCAGCGGCATTTTGGACTATGTGCACCGCGAAAAACCGGCGAAAGCGATGCTGGTCACCGAATGCTCCATGGCGTCAAACATCGCGGATGAGCTGCCCGAAGTTGATTTCGTCGGCCCCTGCAACATGTGCCCCTACATGAAGAAGATCACGCTGGAAAAGGTGCTGTGGTCGCTGCACACCATGTCTGGCGCGGTCGAGGTTGAGGCGGAAGTCTCCGAAAAAGCGCGCGTCGCGGTGCAGCGGATGATCGACCTCTCCCGCGAACTCGGCCTCTGAGGGCCGCGCCGGTGCAAGAGATCACAACCGGCAGGATCATCATCGTCGGTGCGGGCCTCGGCGCGCTTTATGCAGCGCTTTGTCTTGCGCCGCACCCGGTTTTGCTGAT
The DNA here is from genome assembly GCF_003611275.1 of Sulfitobacter sp. D7. Lineage (NCBI taxonomy): Bacteria > Pseudomonadati > Pseudomonadota > Alphaproteobacteria > Rhodobacterales > Roseobacteraceae > Sulfitobacter > Sulfitobacter sp. D7. The sequence goes on along the minus strand of NZ_CP020694.1, from coordinate 159,804 downwards.
CTCGCCTGATCCGCTTGGCTCGGGGGCCAGCTCCGCTTGGGCGCAGGGGGGTGTCGCTGCTGCGATGGCGCAGGCCGACAGTCCAGAGGCGCATGCGCTGGACACCATCGCCGCCGGTGCTGGCACGGTAGAAGCGCGCGTCGCGGCGACCGTGACGGAAGAGGCCCGCGCCCATATCCTTGCCCTGACCGACTTTGGCACCGCTTTCGACCGCAGCGCCGATGGCGGCTATGTCATGTCCCGCGAGGCGGCGCATAGTTTCGCGCGTGTGGTGCGGGTGCAGGGCGATCAGGCCGGGGCCGAGATCATGCGCGCCCTGATCGAGCGGGTGCGCAACACCCCGTCGATCCAAGTACTCGAAGGCGTGTTGGCGCGCGGATTGGACAGCGACGGCAGCAAAGTCACCGGCGTTGAGATTGAATTGGCCCGGGCCAAAGGCTCCGCCCCCGCCCTGCTGCGCGGCGCGGGGGTCTTGCTGGCGGGCGGCGGGTCGGGCGGGCTCTATGCGCTGACGACCAATCCGGCTCGCATTCGCGGGCAGGTGATCGGGATGGCGGCACGGGCAGGCGCGCTCATCGCCGATGCAGAATTCGTGCAGTTCCACCCCACCGCCATCGACTGCGGCGAAGACCCCGCCCCCTTGGCAACCGAAGCCCTGCGCGGCGCCGGCGCGCATCTGATCAACAGCGAGGGGGCGCGGTTCATGACCGAGGTCCACCCGCTGGCCGAACTCGCCCCGCGTGACATCGTGGCCCGCGCGATCTTTGCCCAGACCCAAGCGGGCCAGCGCCCCATGCTCGACACCCGTGCGGCCTTGGGCCCTGCGGTGCTGGCCGAGTATCCCGCCGTCGCAGCCGCCTGTGCCCGCAACGGCATTGACCCGGTGATCCAACCGATCCCCGTGGCCGCCGCCGCGCATTACCATATGGGCGGCGTGGCCACGGATGCGCATGGGCGTTCCAGCCTCGCCGGGCTTTGGGTCTGTGGAGAGGCGTCTTCGACCGGGCTGCACGGCGCGAACCGGCTTGCATCGAACGGGCTGCTCGAAGCGCTGGTCTTTGCCCGCCGCGCGGCGCAGGACATGCTTGAGGAATGCAGCACCGGCGACAGCGGCACGGTGGCCCTGCCCGACCTGCCCGCTGGCGAAACACCCGCTGAGACCCTCGTCGCCCAGTTACGCCAAACCATGACCGCCCATGTCGGCGTTCTGCGCGATGCGGAAGGGCTGCAACGCGCCCTTGCCACGATTGCACAGATCGAAGCCGCACAACCCGACTGCGCCCAGCTGCAAAACATGACCGCCACCGCGACACTGATCACCGCCGCCGCCCTCGCCCGCCGCGAAAGCCGGGGCGCGCATTGCCGCACTGATTATCCCGACACGCTCCCCGAAGCCGCGCGCAGTTTTCTGACACTGGCCGAGGCGACCGCATTCCGCTCCAACCATGAGGAACTTCCCGCATGACCACCGCCCTGCCCGACCTGATCCTAGAGCCGCTGGTCCGCGCCGCGCTGATGGAAGACCTCGGCACCTATGGCGATGTCACCACCCGCAGCGTGATCCCCGAGGGTACAACCTATTCCGCCCGCCTGCGCGCCCGCGCCGAGGGAGTCGTTTCCGGTATGCAGATCGCACGGCTGGCCATTCATCTGGTCGATCCAACGCTTGAGGTTCGCACGCTGAAAGAAGACGGAAGCACGATTTCCGAAGGCGACACGCTGATGGAGATCGAAGGCTCCGCCGCCGCGATCCTGTCGGCAGAGCGTGTGGCGTTGAACTTTGCCGGGCGGCTTTCGGGCATCGCCACCCTGACAGCGGCCTGCGTGGCCGAAACCGAGGGCACCGAGGCCCGCATCACCTGCACCCGCAAGACCACGCCGGGGCTGCGTATGGTGGAAAAACAGGCGGTACTGCATGGCGGCGGGTTCAACCACCGCTTTTCCCTCTCGGATGCGATCCTGATCAAAGACAATCACATTGCCGCAGCCGGTGGCATTCGGCCAGTCTTGCAAGCGGTGAAAAGCAACGCCTCGCATATGACCCGCGTCGAGATCGAAGTGGACACGCTGGCGCAGCTGGAAGAAGTTTTGGACGAAGGCGGCGCGGATGTTGTGCTGTTGGACAATATGGACACGGCGACGCTTCGTGAAGCGGTGGAAATGGCCAAGGGCCGCATCGTTCTTGAGGCATCGGGCAACATGACATTGCCGCGCATAGCCGAGGTCGCGGCGACGGGGGTGAACTATATCTCCATGGGCGCGCTCACACATTCTGCGACAACGCTGGACCTTGGGCTGGATTTCTGAACCAACTAGGGCAAAGATCGCGCAGCCAGCGAAGGGAGCCCCGCCATGTCCGACCTTACCATCCGAACCGTGAGAGACCATGACCGCGCCGATTGGGAGCGGCTCTATCAAGGCTATGCCGAATTTTACAAAGTCGAGCAGACGCCAGAGATGCGCGCGCGGGTCTGGTCTTGGCTGCATGACCCGCTAACAGAGGTCGAAGGGCTGGTCTGCGAAGACGCCGAAGGACGGGTGATCGGCCTGACCCATTTCCGCCATTTCGCGCGCCCCTTGGCGGCGGCGACGGGCTGCTTCCTCGACGATCTCTTTGTGGAGCCGCAAGCACGCGGCAGCGGCGCTGCCGACGCGCTGATCGGGGAAGTGAAAAAGATCGCCCAGAAACGCGGCTGGAGCCTCGTGCGCTGGATCACGGCCGAGGATAATTACCGCGGCCGTGGGGTGTATGACAAGCTGGCAACGCGGACCAACTGGGTCACCTACGACATCAAGCTGTAGGATCGGGCGCCTTTTTCGGGGCCTCGGGATTGGTCGGCTCGTCTGGGTCAGTCACCAACTCTGCCTCTTCGATGTCGTCGGTCCGGGTTGTCAGCGCGCCTTCTGGCGGTGTCGTTTCCGGGGCACCGACGATCAGCGGCAGCATCTGCACACCGCTTGGCATGGCGACTTCCGAGAGCGGCGGGGTCTTCCATTCCAATGTGTCGAAGCTCTTGCAGTTTTCGCAGATCGGCTTCCATTCGGCGTGGATGTGGTGACAATTCTCGCAAATCCACTGCGGCCCGCGCGAGACATTGAGCGCGCGTGTCAGCCAGCCTTTGACCACCGTATCAGACGCGCCCTCACCCCGCTCGATCGCGGCCATCAGCGTGACGGAACGCGCGGAGGGATCGGTCTCAACCAGATTGCCAAGCGCACGGCGCGCTTCGGGGAAATCTTCGTTGGCGATGTGCAATTCGGCCAGCAGCATCTTGGTTTCGGGATGGTCGGGCTGTGATTTCGTCAGCGCGCGGAACCGTTTGATGCGCTGCTGCGGGGTCTCATCGGGCTGAACCTCGGCAAAGGCGGCGGCAAGGTCGGGGTGTGGGTGCACGCTCCACGCTTTTTGCAGCACTTTCGAGGCATAGCGCGGTTTGTCCTGCGCGATATAGCTGCGCGCGGCCATCACGGCGGCGGGCACCAGATCGGGCGACAGGCGGTTGGCTTCGATCGCGGCTTCGCGCGCCTCGATGCTGTTGCCTTCGGCGATGACTTCGCGGGCTTCCGACAGCGCCAGCACCGCATCGCGGCGTTTGTGCACGTCGCGCGGCAGGTGGCCGTTTTTGTACTTGGCCTGCAAGGTGCCGCGCGCGCCGGTCCAGTCATGCTTTTCGGCCTGCAACTTCAGCAGCGTATCGCCGGTTTCTTCGTGTTTGGGCTTCAGCGCGAAGGCCTTCTCGGCCAGTTTCAACGCGGTCTCGGTATCCCCATCGGCCAGCTTTTGTTTCATGATGCCACGCACGCCGACGAAACGGGTCTTTTCGTCTTCGACCAGCTTGCGATAGGTCCGCTCTGCCTTGCGGCGGTCGCCTGCAAGCTCTGCGGCCTGCGCGGTCAGCAGATTGGTCAGCGCCGGGCGTTTGAGATAGCGGTCCGCCTTGGCGGCCTTGGCCATCGCAACCTGACCCTCACCGCTGGCAAGCGCCATCAGCCCGTCCGACAGCGCCTCATAGCCCTTCCGTTCCCGGTTGCGGTCAAAGTAGCGCGACAGGGCGGTCTCATCCCCATTCAGGAAATGCCAGACCGCCGACAGCAGCGCCACGATCTTGAGCAGCACCCAGACCGCGAACATCAAAAGCAAAACGGCGATGACCGATTGCAGCGGCCCGAGGGTATATTCGGTGCCCGCCACGGTCAGTTGAATGCCGCCCTCGCTTTCCAGCAAGAAGCCCGCACCCCATGCCAAAGCGGCGACGAGCACGACGAAAAGAACGATTTTAATAAGAGACCAGAGCATTTTTCGTTCCTCAGTTGGCCGTCAGGCGTTGGGAGAGTTCATTGGCGGCGGTTTCAGCCGCCTGCCGCGCGCGGGCATCGGCAAGCCATTCCGCCATCGCGTCCTGCGCAGGGGCCGGCAGCGTTTCGATCTCGGCCAGCGCATCGGTCAAACGGCCATCGCGCACCGCCGCTTCAGCGCGGGAGAGGACAGCATCGGGGTCCGTCCCTTCGCGGGGCGCGACCGAGCGGGCACCAAGCTGCCGTTTCAGGAAGCTGCCAAAGCCGCCTTCGCCTTCTTCCGGCACGGCGGCACGGGCGGTGGCCAAGGCCTGCCGCGCGGCGTCGGGATAACGCGCTTGCAGATTGGCGAGGGTGACCACACCGCCCGCAGCGGTCTCAGTCAGCGCTTGGGGAATGTTCTCAACCCCGGCTTCCTGCAACTCGGCCAGCGCGGCCTCAAAGGGGCGTCCGGCGCTGATCGCGGCGTTCATCTGGGTGATGCCGGTCTGGGCGCGGGCCGCTTCTGCAGCGGCGGCGGTCGCCTCTTCGGCGGTTTGGGCGTTATCCAGCAGGCTTTCGATTTCGCGGCGCTGCTCAGCGACCGAGGCGCGCAGGGCTTCCATTTCACGCTCAAAGGCCGCGACTGCAATCTCGTTTTCGCCACCGCTTACGGGCTGTTTCTCAACCGTGGTGAGGCGGCTGTCGATCTCGGCCAATTGGCTTTGAAGCGCCGAGAATTCTTCGCGTGCGGCGGTCAACTCTGCGCTGAGCGCGTCGACCTGCGGCAGGCTTTCCGGTAGGGCCGCAGGCTCATCAGCGCGGGCTTCCAACTCTGCGATGCGGGCCTGCTGCGCTTCGATCGCGTTTTGCAATTCCGCAGCCCCCTGCGCGCGGGTGCCAAGAACGTCGTATTCCGATGCGGCAAACCCCAGTCCGGCGGCAATGGCCCCACCGAGCAGCATGGGGAAAAACACGCTCCGCCTGCGCTCTTTCGGCGCGGGCGCGGGGGTCGGTGTCGGGGTTGGCTTGGGGGTCGTAGCGCTTGGCTTTTCGGCCTTGGTCGGCGCGGGCTTCGACGTGCTGTCACCCGGCTTAGACGCGGCTGCCGACGCCCGCGAGGGCGCAGGATCGGTCGCTGGTTTGTCGTGGGAAACCGGTTTGTCCTTGGGCGCAACGCCGCTGGACGTTGGTTTAGGGTCATCCTTGGGCAAGGGCGTCTTTGGTGTCGTATCTTTGGCGGTAGAGGCGCTCTCCGCCTTAGCCGGTGCCTTGTCATCACGCTTGACCGCGTCGCTTGCAGCGGTCGGCTTCGCCGTGGCTTTCTCCGCTGCGGGCGCAGTGTCCCGCACGGGCAGAGTGCTGGTTGTTTTGCCCGGCTCGGTTTTGCCCAAGTCGGTTTGCCCGGGCTCGGCTTTCGCTGCGTCCGGTTTGACATCTTCGGTCTTCGGCGCGTCGGGTTTCACCGTGTCCGTACCCTTGGCATCGGTCTCGGATGGTTTCGGCGCGTCAGCTTTCTCCGCCGTTACTGCCTTATCCGCCTGCGGGGGCGTCTGTTCGGCCGTGGTCTTGTCCGCTTCGCTTTTGCTGACCGTCTTTTTGGGTTTTGCCACGCCGTACGCCTTTCGATTCTGAACCTATCATCCGCTCGCAGTGGCGAGCTTACCCGGCATACCTATGCCCCTCAAGGCAAGGTGGTGCAGCGGAAGAGTTTTTCAACGGCCTCCGCCATGGCTTCGCCAGTGGGTTCCGCAGCGACATCATGCGCATAGAGCGGCAGAGCTTCAAGCGCCTGCGCGGCGGCGGGGCTGATCGACAGGGCGATGACCCGCTCTGTGCAACTGGCCTCGCGGGCGAAATGCTGCGCGCTGCGGGGGGAAAAGAGCGGCACGATGACAGGACTTGGCCCATTTAAAAGGGTTTGCGCCGCGGCGGAGAGCGGCAAAAGGTTCTGTTCATAGATCGTCGCGACATCAACGGTCAGACCCGAAGCGCCTAAAATTGCAGCAACATCCGCCCGCCGATGGCGTCCGGCAAGGTGCAAGAGCGGGCCAATCTGCGGCTGCCCCGAGAGGGTCGCGATCAGCGTTTGGGCATCCAGCCCGGCCATCTGCGCCTGCCAGCCCGCTTTCGCCGCCGCCGCCGTGGTCTGCGGGCCGACACAAAAGGCGGGCCGCCCGTCCCCCTTTGGCGCATGGGCCACACCATTGGCCGAGGTAAAGATCACCCCGGCGAAGGGCGCGAGATCGACCTCTACACCGGTCGGGGCAATCTCGATCAGGGGGGAAATCACCGCCCCGTCCCGCAGCGCGGGCGAGAGCCGATCCAGAAACTGCGCGGCACCGGGATGTGGACGTGTCAGAAGCAATCTTGGCTGTGGCATCGCAAGGCTCCGGCATTGTTTGCGCGTGATAGCGGTGTTACCTGCGGTACAGGTGCCTTGCAACGGAAAGCCCCCATGCCCTCTACCCAACCTCAGACCCGCTTGATCCTTGGTTTGGAAAGCAGTTGCGACGATACCGCTGCCGCCGTGGTGCGTATGGGTGAGGATGGGCGCGGCACGGTGCTGGCCTCGGTCGTCGCAGGGCAGACCGAGCTGCACGCTGACTTCGGCGGTGTCGTTCCCGAAATTGCGGCTCGCGCCCATGCGGAAAAGCTGGATCACTGTGTCGAAGACGCTTTAGCCGAGGCCGGGATCGATTTGCGGCAGATCGACGCAATTGCCGTCACCGCCGGGCCGGGGCTGATCGGCGGGGTTGTCTCAGGCGTGATGTGTGCCAAGGGACTTTCGGCAGCGACGGGCAAACCGCTTTATGGGGTGAACCATCTGGCGGGCCACGCCCTGACGCCGCGGCTGACCGATGATGTGCCCTATCCCTATCTGATGTTGCTGGTGTCGGGCGGACATTGCCAGTTCCTGCTTGTGCGCGGCCCGGAGAGTTTTGACCGTCTTGGCGGCACCATTGATGACGCGCCGGGCGAAGCCTTTGACAAGGTTGCGCGGCTGTTGGGTCTGCCGCAGCCCGGGGGGCCTTCGATTGAAAAATGCGCGCAGGAGGGCGAGCCCAATCGCTTCGCCCTGCCGCGCCCGTTGTTGGATCGTGACGGCTGCGACATGTCCTTTTCGGGCCTGAAAACCGCCGTGCTGCGCGCTCGCGATAAATCCGTGGCAGAGCGTGGCGGGCTGACCCGACAAGATCAGGCGGATCTGGCGGCAGGGTTTCAAGCAGCCGTGGTCGATGTGCTTGCCCATAAGACGCGCCGCGCCTTTGCGGAGTATCCGGCAGAGGGTGCGCGGGGCCTTTGTGTGGCAGGCGGGGTGGCGGCAAACAAGTCCATCCGTGCCGCGTTAGAGACTGTTGCAGCGGAACAGCAGGCGCTTTTCGTCGCTCCGCCGCTGGCGCTTTGCACCGATAACGCCGCGATGATCGCCTTCGCTGCTGGAGAGCAAGCCGCCCTGCGCGGGGCCGATGATCTGACACTCTCGGCACGTCCCCGCTGGCCGCTGGATACCGCACGGCCTTCGATGCTGGGCAGTGGCAAGAAGGGGGCCAAGGCATGAGCGTTTCCGTCCTTGGCGCAGGGGCATTCGGCACGGCGCTGGCAATCTCGCTGGCGGGCAAAGGGCCGGTGACGCTTTGGGCGCGCGATGCGGGGGATATGGCCAAGCGCCGTGAGAATACCAAACGCCTGCCGGGGTGCCCTTTCCCTGATACGCTCACGGTGACGGATAGCCTCAAGGAAGCGAGCGAGGCAGAGATTCTACTGCTGGCCGTGCCGATGCAGCGGCTGCGCAGTGTCTTGGAAGACCACAAAGACGCGCTTCACGGGAAACATTTGGTTGCCTGCTGCAAAGGGATCGAACTCAGCAGCGGCGTCGGGCCAGTGAGCGTGATCACCCAGACCATCCCTGATGCCACGGCTGCGATCCTGACGGGGCCAAGCTTTGCCGCTGATATCGCCCGCGGCTTGCCCACCGCGCTGACCTTGGCCTGTGGCGATGCGGCGGCGGGCAAATACCTGCAAGCGGAACTGACCACGGCGAACCTGCGGCTCTACCGCACCACGGATACCATTGGCGCGGAACTGGGCGGGGCGCTGAAGAACGTCGTCGCCATCGCGAGCGGGGCCGCGATTGGGGCGGGGCTGGGGGAAAGCGCGCGGGCCGCGCTGATGACGCGCGGCTATGCCGAAATGCAGCGCCTCGCCGCGCATCTGAAGGCCGAACCGACAACGCTGGCCGGGCTTTCGGGCTTTGGTGATCTGACGCTGACCTGCACCTCAGAGCAATCGCGCAACTACCGGCTGGGGCAGTCGCTTGGCCAAGGCACGCCGTTCGACCCGTTGACCACGGTCGAAGGAGCCGCCACCGCGCGCGCTGTGGATGCACTTGCCTGCGAGGCTGCGCTCGATATGCCGATTACACGTGCGGTTGCCGGGCTGCTCGACAACCAGTTAGATGTGGCTGGCGCCATGAAATCACTACTGACCCGCCCCCTAAAGGAAGAATGATATGTTTGTTGCCCTGACCGCCCATGACAAAGCCGATGGCCTGCCGATCCGTCAGGAAAACCGGCCCGACCATTTGGCCTATCTCAAATCCAGCGATGCCGTAGCCCAAGCTGGCCCGCTGCTGAATGCCGAAGGCGGCATGATCGGCTCGCTCATCATTCTGGATGTGCCAGACATGGCCGCAGCCGAGGATTGGGCCGCGAATGACCCCTATGCCAAGGCCGGTCTGTTCCAAAGCGTGACCCTGACCCATTGGAACCGGGTGATCGGCTAATGGCCTATTGGTTGTTCAAATCCGAACCCGCAACATGGAGCTGGGCCGACCAAAAGGCCAAAGGTGACGCGGGCGAGGAATGGGACGGCGTGCGCAACTATCAAGCGCGCAACTTCATGCGCGAGATGAAGGTTGGCGATCTGGGGTTCTTTTACCACTCTCAGAAAGACCGCGAGGTTGTCGGCATCGTCGAAGTCTGCGCAGAAGCGCATCCCGACAGCAGCACCGATGACCCGCGTTGGGAATGTGTGGATATCAAAGCGGTGCGGTCGTTCAGCCTGCCTGTGACACTGGATACGATCAAGGCCGACCCACGGCTGGAGGATATGGTGCTGGTGAAAAACTCCCGCCTATCGGTGCAACCTGTGACCGAAGCGGAATGGGACCTTATCTGCGGTTTGGGTAAGACTGCGCCCTAGGGTCGGGCCCTGAGACAGGCCAAAATTAACGGTTGGGAAACGAAAAAGGGTTCCGGCACCCCGCCAGAACCCTTCTCACCCCATGTGCTCCCAAAACCACCACACATGTTCTTTAAACTCTTATCAGCGCATCAAGCCGATATAAGACTGATAGCAGAAGTCATTGAATTTCTCAACTTTCTACTGTGTCAAAGCCCCATCAAAAACGAAACGCGCGCTTAACCAAGCGCGCGTCCGAGGTAAGGTTTTGGTAAGTCTTTCCGACGATTAGCCGTAGACGGACTCTTTGCCGAAATGTTTGACCAGCATGTAATAGACCACAGCGCGGTACTTGTTCCGCTCTGACCGGCCATAGGTTTCAATCACTTTCTGGATGCCGCCCATGAGGTGCTCATCATCCGGCAGGCCGAGTTTCTTGATAAGGAAGTTGTCCTTTACGGTGTTCAATTCAGCCGTATCACCGGCAGACACCGTTTGCGCGTCGGCGTTGTAGATCGACGGACCGCAACCGATGGTCACCTTGGTCAAAAGGTCCATATCCGGGTCCATGCCGCATTTATTCTTCAGGTCCTCGGCGTATTTCGCGATCCATTCGTCACGCTTGCCCATAAATCTCTCCAACAGTAACTTCGGCTTCAGGGGTTCCTGAAACCGGAGCCTAAGGCCATAACCCTGTTTTGCAAAAGATTTATTTCGCAACCCCGGCTGACTGCCCCCGTCGACCACGCCCGGCAGCCACGCCCCCATACGCAAAGAGGCGCCCGATGGGGCGCCTCTGAGTTCGATATCGCGGGTCGCTTAGGATGCGTCGTCAAGACGGACGTCGTCTTCGAGACCTTCGATTGTATCTTCATCAACTTCCGGCTGGGCTTCCAGCTCGGCTTTGGTCCAAGAGCTCAGCTTCAGGTCGTTTTCGGCGGCCATGGAGATTTCCTCAAGCGGCACGGCGACGGTGTGTTCGCCAAGGCCAAGGAAGCCACCCACACCAACGACAGCGGCATAGCCAGCGTCAGTTTTGATCACATAGTCGATGTCACCGATGGTGTCGCCATCCGCTTCGACGACGGTCAGGCCGACCAGATCACCCACAACCATACCGGAGAAGGCATTGCTCATGCCGGTGTCGGTGCGTGTGACGTCTGTTTCCATGTTCGCTTCGGTGTCCGAAGCGACATTCTCTTCCAGATCGGTCTCAGCTTCGCCTTCGATCTCGGCAGTCATTTCGCTGTCGATATCGGCGTCTTCATCGGCTGCCAGATCGGTGTCTGTCTCAGTTGTGACAGTGCCGCTGGTGTCGGTGCTCAGGGTCGAGTTCGACTCTGAATCTGCGTTCCCGGCCAGATCGGCTTCGGCATCCGTCGACGGGGTCACGCCATCGGTTTCGGCGGTCAGCTCCGCTTCGTTGTCGACTTCGGTATCACCTTCGATTTCCGCGCTCTCCGTCGGGGCGGTCAGAATCTCGTCGGTTTTGTTGGGGTCGTTGGTCCCCTCGTAATCGTCAGAATTCTCACGCGACATCTCAGCGGTTTGCTCGGCCTGTTTCTCAACAGTGGCGGTCAAATCGTTGGCGGTGTCGCTTACGCTCTCACCCGAGATTGTGGCCTCGGCCTCTGCTGCTGCACCGGCTTCGGTGTCGGCAGTCTGAGCGAATGCGGTGCCCGCAGTCAGTGCAAGGGCGGCGACGGTGGATTTCAGGAATGTACGTTTCATTTTCGATACTCCTTTTCAGTGGTCTGGGGAAGAAACACCGCCCGGGTGACTATGTTCCGCCCGTCATCTGCCACCGGCAGATATGTGCTTGAATCCGCCGATGGGCCGCATTTCCTGAGGAGTTTCAAAACTTTAATACAAAAACGCCGCCCCGACGGTCTGCGGGGCGGCGTTGAAACCTTACCAAAGAGGGAACTCTTTGCGATTTAGTAGCGGTAATGCTCGGGCTTGAACGGGCCTTCAGGCGTCACACCGATATAGGCGGCCTGTTCGGGGTTCAGTTTCGAAAGCTTCACGCCGATCCGGTCGAGATGCAGACGGGCGACTTTCTCATCCAGATGTTTGGGCAGGATATAAACGTCGTTGCCGTATTTGTCGGTGTTCTCCCACAGTTCGATCTGCGCCAACACTTGGTTGGTAAAGGAGGCGGACATCACGAAGGACGGGTGCCCGGTGGCATTGCCAAGGTTCAGCAGACGCCCTTCGGAGAGCAGGATCAGACGATTGCCGTTCGGCATCTCGATCATGTCCACCTGTTCTTTGATGTTGGTCCACTTGTGGTTCTTCAGCGCGGCAACTTGGATTTCATTGTCGAAGTGGCCGATGTTGCCAACAATCGCCATGTCCTTCATCTCCCGCATATGCTCGATGCGGATCACGTCTTTGTTGCCGGTGGTGGTGATGAAGATATCGGCAGTTGCCACGACATCTTCCAGCAGCACGACTTCAAAACCGTCCATCGCTGCTTGCAACGCGCAGATGGGATCGACTTCGGTGACCTTGACGCGCGCGCCAGCACCGCTCAGCGACGCGGCAGAGCCTTTGCCCACATCGCCATAGCCCATGACGACAGCAACCTTACCGGCCATCATCGTGTCGGTGGCGCGGCGGATACCGTCCACGAGGCTCTCTTTACAGCCGTATTTGTTATCGAACTTCGACTTGGTGACAGAGTCGTTCACATTGATCGCGGGGAAGGGCAGTTGGCCTTGCTTTACCAGATCATAGAGACGGTGCACGCCGGTGGTGGTCTCTTCGGAAACGCCTTTGATCTGGTCGCGCATCTTGGTGAACCAGCCGGGGCTTTGCGCCATACGCTTTTTGATCTGAGCAAAGATCGCTTCTTCTTCCTCAGATTTGGGAATGGCGATCAGATCGTCTTCGCCGTTTTCAACCCGTGCGCCCAAAAGGATATAGAGCGTCGCATCGCCGCCATCGTCGAGGATCAGGTTCGGGCCGTCGGGGAACATGAAGGATTTGTCGAGGTAATCCCAATGCTCAACCAGTGACTGGCCTTTGATCGCGAAGACCGGAACGCCTGATTCAGCAATCGCCGCAGCAGCGTGGTCTTGGGTGGAGAAGATGTTGCAAGACGCCCAACGCACATCCGCGCCAAGCGCGACCAGCGTTTCGATCAAAACGGCTGTCTGGATGGTCATGTGCAACGATCCGACAATCCGCGAGCCTTTCAGCGGTTTGCTCTCACCGTATTCATCGCGCAGCGCCATCAGGCCCGGCATCTCGGTCTCGGCGATGTCCAGCTCTTTGCGCCCGTAGGCCGCCAGATTGATATCCTTAACAATATAGTCGTGGGCCATGCGGCGCTCCTGTTTGAAGTGTTGCAGGGCGGTTAGCACCTTCGCCGCGAATTCTCAATGTGAATGGGGAATGACCCCCGCAGGGTCAACGCTGAAGAGCGGCCAGTTGCTTATCGCCCGAGAGTCCCGCCATCCAGTCATCGCCTTGGGCCAGCACACAGGCATTGCCGTCGGCCAATGTCTTGACCAAGGTCCATGTGCCCGATTGATCCGACGCCCAGAGTTGGCTGTTGTCGTCCCGCTGACCCGGCACAGGCTCTTCGCCGTACCAATCGATCAGAGCCGACTTCATTTCCTTGGCGGGCATGCAGACTTCTTCCGCCTGCGCGGCACCAGCGAGGGTGGCCAAGGTAACTGCAAGTATCGTACCGGAAAAAACGGGTTTCATGATTATCTCCTTCGTGGGATGAACAGGTTTGACAGGGATTTGTTCCCAAGGATCACGAGGTAAGGACTCCGGCGGATGGCGCAGAAACCACGTGCATGGCAAAGGATGCTGTCGGGTCGACGGCTTGATCTGCTCGACCCCACCCCTGTGGATGTCGAGATCGAAGACATCGCCCATGGCTTGGCCTTTGTCGCGCGGTGGAACGGGCAGACGCGGGGCGACTATGCCTATTCGGTGGCCGAACATTCGCTATTGGTGGAAACGATATTTGCCCGGATCGCCCCCCGTGCGCCTGCGAAATGGCGCTTGGCCGCGCTGCTTCATGACGCACCGGAATATGTGATCGGGGACATGATCTCGCCCGTGAAGGCTGCTGTGGGGCCGGACTATCGCGCCTTGGATGACCGGCTGACCACTGCCGTGCATGTCCGGTTTGGCCTGCCTGCCAGCTTGCCGGCGCGCGTCAAGCAACAGATCAAAAAGGCGGATCGCGTCAGTGCTTGGATGGAGGCCAGCCAGATCGCAGGCTTTTCCGAAACCGAGGCGACGCGCTTTTTTGGCCGCCCCGACGCGGCGTTGATGGAGGGGCTGAGCATCCTGCTGCGCCCACCGGTTGAGGTGCGAGCAGAGTTTACCCAACGCCATGAGGCGCTGCTGCGCGAGATGGCGTGATCCATGTCCGCCGTGCCGGGGCGCTTGATACCCGCGCCTTGGCCGACTTGCTGAACGCGATCATCGCCAAGGGGGGCACCACCGCCATGGTCACCCCCGTCACCCCGCGCGAGCTGCAAGGTTGGATGACCGCCTCGGACAGTGCATGGCACTTGGCCGAGGATGAGCGCGGCGCGCTGAAAGGCTTTCAGTACATTGAACCACACCCCGACCTGCCCAAGGGCGGCGTGGATGTCGCAACCTTTGTGCGGGTAGGAGAGACGGGTTTCGGCATCGGCTCAGCACTGTTTGAACAGACCAAGCAAGCTGCCCGTGACCTGGGCTATGCCCATATTCACGCGATCATCCGTGCCGATAACCTAGGCGGACTTGCCTATTACCAAAGCCGCGGTTTCGAAGATTTCCGCCGCCTGCCCAGTTGTACGCTGGCCGATGGCACCCGCGTCGATAAAATCTGGAAACGGTTCGAGCTTTAGCGCGGCGAGCGTTTTGCCAAGATGCGCTGCAAGGTGCGCCGGTGCATGTTCAGCCGCCGCGCGGTTTCAGAAACATTGCGATCACAAAGCTCATAGACTCGCTGGATATGCTCCCACCGAACGCGGTCCGCGCTCATCGGGTTTTCCGGCGGCTCGGGCAGGTTGCCCCCGGTGGCTAGCAATGCGTTAACGATATCATTGGCATCTGCGGGCTTTGAAAGGTAATCTGTCGCGCCGCTTTTGACCGCAGCAACCGCCGTCGCAATCGCGCCATAGCCAGTCAGCACAACGACCCTTGCATCAGCACGTTTGTCGCGCAGCACTTCGACCACATCAAGACCGTTGCCATCCTGCAGGCGTAGATCGACCACGGCAAAGGCCGGGGGACGCGCGGTGGCGATCGCCTTGCCCGCCGCGACAGAGCCTGCGGTTTCCACCTCAAAGCCGCGTTTCTCCATCGCCTTGGCCAAGCGGCGCAGAAACGGCTCATCGTCATCGACCAAAAGCAAGCTGCGGTCTGGGCCTAAGTCGGAAATATCCTGCATCAACGTCCCCTCTCCAAGGCTAATATGGGGCGGCTATCGCGGCGGGTCAATTTCAGCTTTGATCGAGGAAGCAACCAATGCTGTCGGCCATCTGCTCGGGCCGGACCTCGCGGCGGAAAAAGTCGACGACGCCTTCCTCGGGCATGACCAGATAGCTGAAGGTCGAGTGATCGACGAGGTATTCGCCATTCTCATCTGCCGGGTGGGCCTTGTAGTAGGTGCGGTAGGCTTGGCTGGCCGCTTTGACTTGCTCAGGCGAGCCGGTCAGCCCCACCATACGCGGGTGCATCACCTTAGCAAAGTCGCCGACCACTTCGGGCGTGTCACGTGCCGGGTCGACGGTGATGAAAACAGGCGTGATGCTTTGGCCGCGCTCCTCCAGAATTTCGGTGGCGGCGGCGTTGCGGTCCACGTCCAGCGGGCAGACATCGGGGCAAGAGGTATAGCCGAAATAGAGCAAGGCAGGCTCGGTGATGACATCGGCATCGGTCACGGTTTCGCCCGCGCCGTTGACCAATTCGAACGGACCGCCAATATCGCCCCCCGCCACTTGGCTTGACCGGCAAGAGGCATAGGGATCATCTTCGCCACGCAGCACCATAAAGGCCGTCCCGGCCAGAAATACCGCTGCAACCCCAACCGCACCAAATGCAATCATCTGTTTCATGTCAGTCCTTTGCGCCGATGGCCGCTCTTGATCGTGTTTCGCCGCAGACCTACGCTAGATCGCAGGTGATGCAAGACGCAATAAAGTGATGGGGCTAAGATGACGCAGGCAAACATTCGGCCCCTCGACGGGCGCACCCGCGCCAGTTGGATCCGCCTGCGCACGATGATCCTGCTGCGCTGGTTCGCCATCGCCGGACAGTTGACCGCCGTCACCGTGGCGCAATGGGCGCTAGGGCTGCAACTGGCCTTTGGCCTATGTTATCTGACCATCGGTGCCTCGGTGGTGGGCAACCTCGTCGCGGCCTTTGTCTTTCCCCAGAACAAACGCCTGTCCGAGCGCGAGAACCTTGCCATGGTCCTGTTTGACCTGCTGCAACTAACCGCCCTGCTGGGGCTGACCGGGGGGCTGCACAATCCCTTTGCGCTGCTTCTGCTGGCCCCGGTAACGATCTCGGCCACCGCACTCAGCCTGCGTTCGACACTGGTTTTGGGCGCTACCGCGATTGTCGCGGCTTCGGTGCTGGCGCTGTGGCATCTGCCGCTTGTCACCCAGTCGGGCGATGTGCTGCGCCAGCCCGGCATTTTTGTCTTTGGCCATTGGGCGGCGCTGCTGATCGCCATCGTTTTCACCAGCGCCTATTCGCGGCGCGTCACGACTGAGGTCCACTCCATGGCCGATGCGCTCTCAGCCACGCAGATGGTGCTGGCACGGGAGCAGAAATTGTCGGACCTGAGCGGTGTTGTGGCCGCTGCAGCCCATGAATTGGGTACGCCCCTAGCCACCATCAAACTGGCCAGCACCGAACTGCTGGGTGACCTCGAAGACCGGCCCGATCTGGCCGAAGACGCCGCGTTGATCCGCGATCAGGCTGACCGGTGTCGCGATATCCTGCGCGATATGGGCCGCATTGGGAAAGACGATCTGCATATGCAACGCGCGCAACTCACCGCCGTGGTGAAAGAGGCCGCCGAACCACATCTGGAGCGCGGCAAGACGGTGATGTTCTCTGACAACCCGATGGCCCGAGATCACGCGCGCCCCCCCACCATCCCGCGCAAACCCGAGATCATTCACGGGCTGCGCAATCTGGTGCAGAACGCGGTGGATTTTGCCGAGAGCACGGTTTGGATCGAAACCGAATGGTCCGCCGAGGAAATCTCGGTGCGGATCATCGACAACGGGCCGGGCTTTCCGCCGCAGCATCTGGGGCGGATCGGCGACCCCTTCCTGCGCCGCCGTAGCGGCACGGCAAACGAGACGGCGCGCCCCGAATATGAGGGCATGGGGCTGGGGCTTTTCATCGCCAAGACTTTCCTCGAACGGTCCGGCGCGCGGCTGCGGTTTGCCAATGGGTCAGACAGCGGTTGGCTGCGCGGGTTGCCGCCCGCAGGCAGCGGTGCGGTGGTCGAAGTTGTCTGGCCGCGCCGCCTGCTGGACCTTGGCCCCGATGATGCCGTGATGGGCGAGAACCAGCGCTTAACGGCTTGAAAGGGGGAACTGCGCTTTTGTTAACCCGCCGTTAACCTTTGGCTCTCAAGATAGGGCGTCGCATTTGCCGAAAGGGTTATCCGTCATGGCATTGCCAGACGTTATCATCGTGCTTGCTGCCGCTTTCGCCACCGCTCTGGCCGCCCTTTGGTGGCTTAGCACAAACGCGGGCCGCCCCGCTGCGGCACCGCCCGGCATCGACGATATGAGCCTGCTTTTCGAAGACGGCGAGTTGATCCACGGCTCCGACAGCGCACTAACCCGCTTTGCCCTCGCCCCCGGCCACCACCAGTGGGAGGACATCCGCGAAGCGCTGCTGTCGCGGTTTCCTGAATTCCCCCGCACGGCCCGGCACGGGGCCACCGGCAAACTGACCCTCACGGCAGAAGATGGCGACAGCCCCTCGGAACTTCGCATCACATGGCGGGACGCGCTATGTTGGCTGCACCTGCCTCAGACCCGCGCGGCCGAAGAGATCACGCAAGAGACGTTCCAAAAACTCGCCGCGCTGCGCCGGGCCAGCGAAACCAGCCCCAACCCTGCATGGCAGACCAATGCCGCAGGCCGCATCATCTGGCACAACCGGGCCTACGGGGCCCTGAAACGCAAGGCTCCGGCCGATCCTGAATGCGGCGGCGCCGCATTGTTCAGCACGCCCTCGCCCGAACATCCCAACCGCGTATGCCTGCGCTGCGGCGACGGGGACAAACCCGATTGGTACGCGCTGACCACCACGACAGAGGACAATGTGCAGGTCTACCACGCCACCTGCATCAACGCCGTGGTCGCCGCCGAAGAGGCGCAGCGCAACTTCGTTCAAACCCTTGCCAAGACCTTTGCGCATCTGTCCATCGGACTGGCGATTTTTGACCGCAACGGGCAGTTGGCCCTGTTCAACCCTGCCCTGGTTGACCTGACCGCCCTGCCCGCCCCTTTTCTCAGCGCCCGACCGACGATGGTGTCCTTTTTCGATCAGCTGCGCGAAAGCCGCCGCATGCCGGAACCAAAAAACTACAAGAATTGGCGTCAGGAGATTGCCGAGGTGATCGCCGCCGCAACCGATGGGCGCTATCAAGAGACATGGTCGCTTGAGAACGGTCAAACCTACAGTATCCGTGGCCGGCCCCACCCCGACGGGGCCACGGCATTCTTGATCGAAGACATCACCGCCGAAGTCACCCTGACCCGCAATTTCCGCGCTGAGCTTGAGCAAAGCCAAAGCCTGCTGGACAAGCTCGAAGATGGCTTCGCCGTCTTCTCCGCCTCCGGCGTGCTGACCTTTTGCAACGCCGCCTATCGCGACCAATGGAAACAAGACCCCGACAAAAGCTTTGCCGAGATTACAATCAATGACGCGATCCGCGTCTGGCAAAAGATGTCGGCAGCCAATCCGCTTTGGCCCGACGTGGCCGAGTTTGTCATGGGCAGAGGGGACCGCGCGGGCTGGAACATGCCCATCGCTCCGCTCCACGGCGCGGCCCTCACTTGTGAGATTTCGGCCATCGCTTCCGGCGCGACGCTTTTGCGCTTTCGCCCGACCCCAGTTGGAACAGCCCGCCCGGACCGCAGCGCCATGCCTTCGGCATGCGACCGGCGACAACCCTCCAACTAGGGCATTCCCCGCCGCTTTAATCTTGCGGCTGCGTGTCGGCACGCTAAGCATGGGGCATGTTCGACGATACCCTTTCCCTCCTGCTCAGCGGCCCCGATGACACCGCCCGGCGCGCCCAGCAATTGGCCCGCCGCCTGTCACCCGGCGATGTCATATTGCTCAGCGGCGATGTCGGTGCGGGCAAGACCCATTTCGCCCGCGCCCTGATCACCGAACTGCTCGACTACCCCGAGGACATCCCCTCGCCCACCTTCACATTGGTACAAACATATGAGGGGGCAAGCGGCGCGATCTGGCATGCCGATCTCTACCGTCTGACCTCCACCCATGAGACTGAGGAGCTGGGGCTGATCGACGCTTTTCATGACGCGATCTGTCTGGTGGAATGGCCGGATCGTCTGGGCCCGCTCGCCCCCGCCGGGGCATTACGGATCAGCCTTTCCCCCGGGGCCCATGAAGACAGCCGCGCGCTGACAGCCGAATGGTCCGGCAGCGGTTGGGCCGCCAAGTTGACAGAGTGGCGCACATGACCGAACGCGCCGCATTGATCGAAGGTTTTTTGCAAACGTCTGGCTGGGCCGGGGGCACCCGAAAGCTGCTGGCGGGCGACGCCTCCAACCGGCGGTATGACCGGCTGCGCAAAGCGAATGGGGATAGGGCCATCTTGATGGATGCCCCAGCCGAACGCGGCGAAGACGTGCGCCCCTTCCTTGATGTCGCGGCGCATCTGACGGCCTGCGGCCTCAGCGCGCCACAGATTTACCACAAGGACAGCGACCACGGGCTGCTGCTGATCGAAGACCTTGGCGATGATCTTTTCGCCCGGCTGATGGCGGCCGATCCCGCTTGGGAACTTCCGCTTTACCGCGCCGCCGCAGACGTATTGGTCAAACTTCACAGCGCCCCTTTGCCGGAACTGCCGCTTTGCGATGCCGATTGGCTGACCGATATGGCAGCCCCCGCATTTGACTTTTACGCACCCGTGGGTAGGCAAGTGGCAAGCGCCGCTTTTGCGCAGGCTTTCCGCCCCCTCGTCGCTGCGCTGGATGACGCCCCCAAGGTCGTGATCCTGCGCGACTATCACGCCGAAAATCTGCTTTGGCTGCCGCAGCGCGAAGGTGCCGCGCGCGTCGGGTTGCTGGATTTCCAGGACGCGCTGCTGGGCCATCCGGCCTATGATCTGGTCTCAATCCTGCAAGACGCCCGCCGTGATGTTCCCCGCGCGGTGGAGGCACAGATCATCGACTATTACCTTGCCCAGACCGAACAAGAAGCCGCCCCCTTTCGCCGCGCCTATGCGCTGCTTGGTGCCCAGCGCAATCTGCGCATTCTGGGCATCTTTGCGCGCCTTTGCCTACGCGATGGCAAACCGCATTACGTCGATCTGATCCCCCGTGTGTGGCAGCATCTGCAACATAACCTGCGTCATCCCGCGCTTGCCGCGGTGGCGGATTCTATCGCGGGCGTGCTGCCCCCTCCGACCCCCGAATTATTGGAGCATCTAAAAAGCCAATGCGCGACTATCCCGACGCCATCATGATGTTCGCGGCCGGGTTCGGCACGCGTATGAAACATCTCACCCAGACCCAGCCCAAGCCCATGGTGCCGGTCGCAGGTCGCCCCTTGATCGACCATGCGCTGGACCTCGCCCGCGGGATATCCCCCGCCCGGATCGTGGCGAACCTGCACTATCTGCCCGACCAGCTTGATGCCCATCTGCGGGCGCAGGATGTTAAGACCGTGATCGAGACGCCTGAGATCCTCGACACCGGCGGCGGGCTGCGCAATGCCCTGCCGTTGCTGGGCGCGGGGCCGGTTTTCACCATGAACAGTGACGCACTTTGGGCCGGGCCGAACCCGCTCGCGTTGCTGCAAGCAGCGTGGGATCCGGCGCGGATGGAAGCGCTATTGATGACCGTGCCGCTGGAAAACACCCTTGGCCATGGCGGCACGGGCGACTTTACCCGCGCCCCGGATGGCCGCCTGCAACGCGGGCCGGGGCAGGTCTATGGCGGGATACAGATCATCAAAACCGATCTGCTGGCCGATATCGAAGCCGAGAAATTCTCGCTCAACCTATTGTGGGATATGATGCTTCAGCGCGAGACGTTGTTTGGCCTGCCCTATACTGGGCGTTGGTGCGATGTGGGCCATCCCGGCGGCATTCCCCTTGCCGAAAGCCTTTTGGCGGGCGCCGATGTTTGAACCGCAAGACAGCCCCCGAGTCTTTGGCCTCGCCCCCGGTGTCGACTTTCCACGCGGGTTGGTGCGCGGGCTTTGTGACCGGTTGGAGAATGGCCCCCCCGAGGCGATGGCCCGCGTTGAACTGCTGGTCAACACCAACCGAATGGCACGCCGGTTGCGCCATGATTTCGACGCAGGGCCGGCGGGGTTTCTGCCCCGCATTCGGCTGATTACGGACCTTGATGCCTTGGGCCCCGGCATTGCGCTGCCTGCCCCAACGCCACCGCTGCAACGGCGGCTGGAACTCATTCAACTGGTGTCGCGCCTGCTGGATGCCGCGCCGGATCTCGCGCCGCGCGCGTCGCTTTATGCGCTGTCGGACAGTCTTGCGGGCCTGATCGACGAAATGCAGGGCGAAGGGGTTTCGCCCGAGACGGTGGCCGGGCTGGACGTTGGCCATCTCTCGGCCCATTGGGAGCGCGCGCAGCGGTTCCTAGCCATCGCCCATGACTATCTAGGTCAGACCACCACCCGCCCGGATGCCGAAGCGCGGCGGCGTCAACTCGTCGCCCGGATCATCGCCCGCTGGCAGGACAATCCACCGCAGCACCCGGTGATCCTTGCCGGCTCTACCGGGTCGCGCGGGACCACCGCGCTGCTGATGGAGGCCGTGGCCCGCCTGCCGCAAGGGGCGATCATCCTGCCGGGTTTCGATTTCGAGATGCCAACCGCCGTTTGGAATGAATTGGATCAGGCGCTGTTGGCCGAGGATCATCCGCAATACCGGTTTCGCAAGCTGATGAACATGCTCGGCGTTGCGCGCGGCGCGGTCGCGCCTTGGTGCGAGATGCCCCCGGTTTCGACGGCCCGCAACAAGCTGCTGTCGCTCTCGCTCCGGCCCGCGCCGGTCACCCATGCTTGGCTGAACGAAGGGCCAAAACTGGAAGACCTGCAAGGTGCCACCGCCAACATCACTCTGATCGAAGCGCCCACGCCGCGGGTCGAGGCTTTGGCCATCGCGCTGCGTCTGCGCCAAGCTGCCGAAGACAGGGTGAAAGCCGCGTTGATCACGCCCGACCGGATGCTTACCCGGCAGGTCACGGCGGCGCTTGATCGGTGGAACATCCTGCCCGACGACAGCGCCGGGATGCCGCTGCAACTCTCTCCGCCGGGGCGGTTCTTGCGCCATGTGGCGGCGCTGTTCGTCCGGAAACTGGATGCCGAGGCGCTGCTGACCCTATTGAAACACCCGCTGACACACAGCGGTGCGGGGCGGAACTTTCACCAGCTCTATACCCAGCGGTTGGAGGCCGAGATCCGCCGTCACGGGTTGCCCTATCCCGATGCCGAGAGCTTGACCGAGATTGCAGAGCGGGCCGCGAAGCGGATGGAAGACCCCAGCGGTTTCCGCGATTGGGTCGCTTGGCTGGGCGAGGTTTTCCCCGGCCACGACACCCCCGGAGAGCGGCCCCTGCCCGATTGCGTCGCCGCGCATTTGGCGCTGGCCGAAAGGATCGCCGCCGGGCAACCCGCCGACCCCGATCACCTGCTCTGGCAGCAGGGTGCGGGCATCGCGGCTGCGGCGGTGATGGCCAACCTGACGGAGCACGCCGCCCATGGCGGCGCGATGAATGCCGCCGATTATGCCGACCTGCTTGGCGCACTTTTGTCCCAAGAAGAGGTGCGCGAGGCCGATACCCCGCATCCCGACATCATGATCTGGGGCACGATGGAGGCGCGGGTGCAGGGGGCCGAGTTGGTCATCCTCGGCGGTCTGAACGAAGGCACTTGGCCCGAAGCGCCGCCGCCCGATCCTTGGCTCAACCGTCAGATGCGCGAAAAGGCCGGGCTGCTGTTGCCCGAACGGCGCATCGGCCTGTCGGCGCATGACTACCAACAGGCCATCGCCAGCCCCGAGGTTTGGATCACCCGCGCGATCCGGTCGGATGAGGCAGAGATGGTGCCCTCGCGCTGGCTGAACCGGTTGGGCAACCTGCTGGGCGGCTTGGGCGATATCGGCGGGCCGGAGGCGTGGAAGGCGATGCAACAACGCGGCGGCTATTGGCTGGATCAGGTGCGCGGCCTTGAGGCGGTGAAGCGTACGGCCCCCGCGCCGCGCCCCTCGCCGCGCCCGCCCCGTGCCGCGCGGCCGCGCAAACTGTCGGTGACCGAGATCAAGACGCTGATCCGTGATCCCTATGCCGTCTACGCCAAGCACAGCCTGAAATTGCGTCCGATCAACCCGCTGGTGCAATCTCCCGACGCGCCGGTGCGGGGCATCGTTTTGCACCGCATCATGGAGGATTTCGTGAAGCTGGTGGCCCGCGACCCCGCGCGGCTGACCCGTGACACGCTGATGCAAGTGGCCGCCGAAGTGCTGGAGGAGGAAGCCCCATGGCCCGCCGCTCGCGCTATGTGGCTGGCGCGGATCGACCGGATCGCGGATTGGTTCATCGCCCGTGAAAGCCAACGCGCTGGATTTTCCAGCCCCGTCGCTTTTGAGCAGGGCGCGCGCGGCAGCTACACCTTTGCCGACCTCGGCTTTACCCTCAGCGGCTTTGCGGACCGGATCGACCAGACCGATGATGGTGATGTGCTGCTCTATGACTACAAGACCGGGACGCCGCCGGGCAAAAAGGAACAGCGGCTGTTCGACAAACAACTGCTGATCGAAGCGGCGATGGTCGAGCGTGGCGGTTTCCCCGAGGTGGGCGTGGCCCATGTGGCCCATGCCGCCTTTATCGGGCTCGGGTCGAAACCCGTCGAAGTCCCTGCCCCGCTGGAAGAAGAGAACCCTCAAGAGGTGCTCGCCGGGCTGCATGCGCTACTCTCACGCTACCTTGATGAGGGGCAGGGTTTCACCGCGCGCCGCATGGTGCAAAGCGATGCCTTTGCGGGAAATTATGACCAACTGGCCCGTTTCGGCGAATGGGACGGCACCAGCTCTGTCCGTCCAGAGGATTTGGAATGATGCGCGATTTTGACGATGCCACCCGCGCCCAGATCGAAGCGGCGCGGCCCGATGCCTCCACTTGGCTCACCGCCAACGCAGGCTCTGGCAAGACCCGCGTGCTGACCGACCGCGTGGCGCGGTTGTTGCTGGACGATGTGGAGCCGCAGCACATCCTTTGCCTGACCTATACCAAGGCCGCCGCGTCAGAGATGCAAAACCGTCTGTTCAAACGTTTGGGCGAATGGGCGATGCTGAAAGATGAGACTCTGCGCAGCGCTTTGGCCGATCTCGGCGTGCAGGGAGAGTTGACGCCCGAGCAACTGCGCAATGCCCGCACCCTTTTCGCCCGCGCGATTGAGACACCGGGCGGGCTGAAAATCCAAACCATCCACTCTTTCTGCGCGGCCCTTCTGCGCCGCTTCCCGTTGGAGGCGCAGGTCAGCCCGCAATTCACCGAGATCGAAGACCGCGCCGCCGATCTGCTGCGGGCCGAGATCGTCGATGAGATGGCCGAGAGCGAAGACGCCCCGCTGGTGGCCGACATTGCGCGGCATTACACCGGCGAAGATTTCGCCAGCCTTACCCGCAGCATCGTGGGCCAGCGCGATGCTTTCACCGACCCCCGGTCATGGGCCGAGATCCTAACGCTTTTCGCCCAGCCCGAAGACCTGACCGAAGAGAAAATCGCGGCGTCGGTCTTTCTTGGCAGCGAAGCGGCGATGATGGCCGAGATCATCCCGCATCTGCTGGCCAAAGGCGGAAATGACGGCAAGGCTGGCGCGGCGCTGCAAGAGATTGACCGCTACGATCTTTCTGCCCTGCCCCAGCTTGAAAATACCCTTTTGACCGGCAGCGGCGCCAAGGCGCCATTTACCGCGAAAATCGGCAGTTTTCCAACCAAACCGACGCAAAAGATCATCGCCGAACAGATGCCGCAGCTTGAGCAGTTGATGCAGCGCGTAGAAGACGCCCGCGAAGCACGGCTGGCCTTAAAGGCGGCGCGCAAGTCCTATGTGCTGCACCGGTTCGCGGCCCGTTTCCTTGAGCGTTATGCCGATGAGAAACAAAAACGCGGCTGGCTCGATTTTGACGATCTGATCCTCAAAGCCCGCGCTTTGTTGACCGACAAGGCGGTGGCGGCTTGGGTGCTGTTTCGCATCGACGGTGGCATCGACCATATCCTTGTTGACGAAGCGCAGGACACCTCGCCCCGGCAATGGGATGTGATCGAACGGCTGACAGATGAATTTTACTCAGGCGCTGGCGCACGTCATGAGGTGGACCGGACGCTTTTCGTCGTGGGCGACAAAAAGCAGTCGATCTACTCTTTCCAAGGGGCCGACCCCGAAGAGTTGGACCGCAAAGGCGCGACCTTTGAGCAGAAAATCGGCGAAGCGGGGCAGTTCTTTCAGCGCCGTAGCCTCGCCTATTCCTTCCGGTCTTCCTCGGCGATTTTGCAGGCAGTCGATGGGGTTTTCGATCCGGAGATCCAAACCGGGTTCACAAATGACGGGCATATGGCCTTTAAGGACCGCCTGCCCGGCCGTGTCGATCTTTGGCCCTTTATTGAGAAAGCAGGCCCCGATGAAGAAGGCGACTGGACCGACCCCGTTGACCGCCGCAGCGCGCGGCATCACACCGTGCAACTGGCCGAACGCATCGCGCGGCGGATCAAAGAGCTAACCACCGAGGCGCATTACCTGCCCGACGACAGCAAGGGCGGCTTGGCGCGGCGGCGCATCCAACCGGGGGATTTCCTAATCCTCGTGCAGCGCCGCTCGGCCCTGTTTTCGGAGATCATCCGCGCTTGCAAAGCGGCGGAACTGCCCATCGCCGGGGCGGACCGGCTCAAGGTCGGGGCCGAACTGGCGGTGCGCGATCTGGCGGCGATCCTGTCGTTCCTCGCCACACCGGACGACGATCTATCCCTTGCCACCGCGTTGAAATCACCGCTGTTCGGCTGGTCAGAGCAAGACCTTTTCACCCTCGCCCATTACCGCAAAGAGGATCACCTCTGGCAAGCCCTGCGCGGCCAGACCGAGACCCACGCCGCCACCCTCGCTGTGCTGCGCGACCTGCGCGGGCAGGTCGATTACCTGCGCCCCTACGACCTGATCGAACGCATCCTCACCCGCCACGATGGCCGCCGCAAACTGCTGGCGCGGTTGGGGCCAGAGGCCGAGGATGGGATCAATGCGATGCTGAGCCAAGCGCTCTCTTACGAGCGCGGCACGGTGCCCAGCCTGACCGGATTTCTGCAATGGATGCAGACCGATGATCTGGAGATTAAACGCCAGATCGACAGTGCTTCGAACCAGATCCGCGTGATGACGGTGCATGGGGCAAAGGGTCTGGAAGCGCCGATCGTGATCCTGCCTGACACCGGGCGGCGCGATGTGACGATCAAGGATGAGATCATCACCGTCGACGGCACACCCGTCTGGAAAGCCCCGGCAGATGACATGCCCCAGCCCATGCGCGCGCGGTTGGACGAGATGAAAGAGGCCGCGCTGCAAGAGCGGCTTCGGCTTTTTTATGTGGCCATGACGCGGGCCGAAAAATGGCTGATCGTGGCGGCGGCGGGGGAATTGTCGAAAGATGAATCCTCTTGGTACCAGATCACCGCTGCCGCTTTGGCCCGGCTCCGGGCCGAACCCTTGGGCGATGATGGCACGCTGCGCTATCAACAGGGCGACTGGGATGCGCTCGACATCGTAGAGGCGCCAGAGAAAATCGTCACAACGCCCGTGTTAGACCCTATTTTCACCCGTTCCGCCCCGTCCCCCCGGGGGGAGGACAAGACCCTCTCGCCCTCCGATCTTGGCGGTGCCAAGGCGCTGGCGGGTGAGGCCGGCTTTGATATGGATACCGCGCTGAGCTACGGCACTTTGGTCCATGAATTGCTGGAGCATCTGCCCCTCATGGGGCCGGACGCGCGGCAGGTATTTCTGGACCGCTTGGCCCGCACGCATCCACCTGAAATGATTGCCCGCGCCGAAAGTGAGGCCGAAGTGGTTCTGCGCACCCCTACCCTCGCCCCGCTGTTCACCGAGACGACCCTTGCCGAAGTCCCCGTGACCGGCAGCTTGGGCCATCAGCGTCTGCACGGCACGATCGACCGCTTGGTGATCGCCGAGGACCATATCCTTGCCGTCGATTTCAAGACCAACCGCGTGGTCCCCGAGACCGCCGACGCCTGCCCCGACGGGCTGTTGCGCCAGATGGGCGCCTATGCCCATATGCTGCGCCAAATCTACCCCGATCGCCGGATCGAGACCGCCATTCTGTGGACCGCCCGCCCCGCTCTTATGGTGGTACCCAACGATATCGTGACAAATGCGCTGCGTGCCCTGCCATATCTTGACGCCACCGCCCCGCGTTCATAGGTTCAGGCCTCAACCCATTCCTGTCAGGAGAGCATCATGGCAACCGTCGCAGTCACCGACGACACTTTCGACGCCGAAGTCAAAAATTCGGACATTCCGGTTCTGGTCGATTTCTGGGCCGAATGGTGCGGCCCGTGCAAACAGATCGGCCCTTCGCTGGAAGAGCTGTCGGATGAGATGAACGGTCGCGTGAAGATCGTCAAAGTCAACGTCGACGAAAACCCGAACTCGCCCGCTCAGGTCGGCGTGCGTGGTATTCCGGCGCTGTTCATCTTTAAAGACGGGCAGGTCGTGTCCAACCTTGCTGGCGCACGCCCCAAGGCGGCCCTGCAAAGCTGGATCGAAGAATCCATCTAAGGTCAGTACCTTACCAGATTTGAGTTGCGAAAACGGGCGTCCTTCGGGGCGCCCTTTTCATTTGCGGTCACGGGAGCCAGTCAAAGGGGCCAGCCAAAGCGTTTGAACCGGGCGACGATCTTTTCTTCGGCCTCGGCGCGGCCTGCGTTGATGCAATGCTCTTGCCAGAACCACCAGATATAGGCGGCGAAATCCGGGGCTGTCTGCCCCACGGCGGCAAAGCTGTGGCTGAGATCCGCAAGATCCGCCCGCACGCCGATATGGTGGAAATCGATCTGGCCAAAGAACAACGCCGGTTTGCGAAAGAAGTAGCCAGAGAAGGCGGCTGCTGAATTCTGCGTCACGACGAATGCACAGCTTTGCAAATGCCGCACCATCTCACCCATCGTTAGGGTCAATCTTGGATGGCGCGCAGCGAGGGCTTCGAGCGCGGTTAGCTCCTCGGGGCTATAGACCTCTTTCGGGTGCAGGGCCGCGACGACGGGGCCGGTGTTATAGGCAAGCGTGAGGGTCAGCATTTCAAGTGGGCTGCAAGATTGAAAAGACCGCCGCTGCAACAAGCGGCCCTGTAGCGGCACGTAGATCGGCCCATCACGGTTGGACTGTCGCGGCGCATCTCCGAACAGGCGCTTTTGCCAGAAACTGTAGAAGCGTTGCGCCTGCTTGGGATCGACACCGCTTGGATCAAACTCGGCCACGGCGACATCCCAAAGCCACCGTTCAGGGCGCGCTTCGATCTGCCAAAAGGGGTAGTAGTAGCAGCGCCGAAAGACCAAACCGCGGGACGTTGGGGCAGGGGCCATATGGCTTAATGAAAGCGCATCAGCCGCGCGGGCGAGCGCGCCGATATCCCGATATGTGACCCTAAGTTGGGCATTTTCGAGGACACGCGCGAGTTTTCCGATGAAGTTATGCGTCCCGGCTTCGGCGCTCTGCCGTAGCGGGGGTTCAAGGTAGATATCAACTTGGGCTTGATCCTGCATCGCTAAAGGCTAGCCCGTCGCCCGACCGCTCACAAGCGGCGCTGCCCTTGTCCTGCCCTGCCACGGGGGCCATATAGAGCGCCAAGCGACAGGAGGCCCCATGGCACAGAACGACGATTTCCCCGGTTGGCACGGGACCACGATCATTGGCGTCAAAAAAGGCGGCGAAGTGGTGATTGCCGGTGATGGACAGGTCAGCCTTGGCCAGACCGTGATCAAAGGCACCGCGCGCAAAGTGCGCAAGCTCAGCCCCGGCGGCTATGACGTTGTGGCGGGGTTTGCGGGGTCCACGGCAGATGCCTTTACCCTGCTGGAACGGTTGGAGGCCAAGCTCGAAGCGACACCGGGGCAATTGGCCCGCGCGAGTGTCGAATTGGCCAAGGACTGGCGCACCGACAAATACCTGCAAAAACTCGAAGCGATGCTGATCGTGACCGACGGGAAAGACCTGCTGGTCATCACCGGCGCAGGCGATGTGCTGGAGCCCGAACATGAGGTCGCGGCCATCGGGTCGGGCGGGAACTATGCCCTCGCCGCTGCGCGCGGCATGATGGACAGCGACCGCGACGCCGAAACCATTGCCCGTGATGCCATGGCGATCGCCGCCGACATCTGCGTCTACACCAACGGCAAACTCACCGTGGAGAAAATCACCGCATGACCGACCTGACCCCCCGCGAGATCGTATCCGAACTGGACCGTTATATCATCGGCCAGAATGACGCCAAACGCGCCGTTGCCGTGGCCCTGCGCAACCGGTGGCGCCGCAAGCAGCTAAGCGATGACCTGCGCGACGAAGTCTATCCCAAGAACATCTTGATGATCGGCCCCACCGGCGTTGGTAAGACCGAGATCAGCCGCCGTTTGGCCAAGTTGGCCCGTGCACCATTTATCAAGATCGAAGCGACGAAATTCACCGAAGTGGGCTATGTCGGCCGCGACGTGGAGCAGATCATCCGAGATCTTTTGGACAGCGCCATCGCCATGACCCGCGATTTCATGCGTGAAGACGTGAAAACCAAGGCCGAGCAGGCCGCCGAAGAGCGCGTGATCGACGCCATCGCTGGCACCGACGCCCGCGACGGCACGCGCGAGATGTTCCGCAAGAAGCTCCGCAGTGGTGAGTTGGACGACACGATGATCGAGCTTGAGGTCTCCGATACCTCCAGCCCCTTCCCAATGATGGACATTCCCGGCCAACAGGGCATGGGGATGATGAACCTTGGCGATATGTTTGGCAAAGCCATGGGGGGCCGCACCACCAAAAAACGCATGGCCGTGGCCGATAGCTATGAGGTGCTGGTCGGCGAAGAAGCCGACAAATTGCTGGACGATGAAGCCGTGAACCGCGCCGCCATCGAAGCGGTCGAGCAGAACGGCATTGTCTTTTTGGATGAGATCGACAAGGTCTGCGCCCGTTCCGATGCGCGGGGCGGTGATGTTTCACGTGAAGGGGTGCAGCGCGATCTGCTGCCGCTGATCGAAGGCACCGTGGTGTCGACGAAATACGGCACGGTGAAGACCGATCATATCCTCTTTATCGCTTCTGGTGCCTTCCACATCGCCAAACCGTCGGACCTGTTGCCCGAGCTTCAGGGCCGTCTGCCGATCCGCGTCGAACTGCGGGCGCTGACCGAGGGTGATTTCGTTCGCATCCTGACCGAGACCGACAATGCGCTGACGCGGCAATACACCGCCCTGATGGGAACCGAAGATCTGACCGTCACCTTCACCGAAGAGGGCATCGCAGCACTGGCCAAGATCGCGGCGGATGTGAACACCTCGGTCGAGAACATCGGCGCGCGGCGGCTTTATACGGTGATGGAACGGGTGTTCGAGGAGGTCTCCTTTGATGCGCCCGACCGGTCGGGGCAAGAGATCACGGTTGATGCCGACTTTGTCGAAAAGAACTTGGGCGAACTGACCCGCTCCACCGATCTAAGCCGCTACGTTCTTTAGGGCTTTCCTTTCCTCCATGCCCCGGCGATGAAAGGGGCATGGAATACCTCTCATTTTTGCGGCGCAACTGGTTGTTTCTGCTGGCCGGTTTCCTGCTGACATTCACCTCGTCCTATGGGCAAACCTATTTCATCTCGCTCTTTGCCGGGGCGGTGAAGGGCGACTTTGGCCTGAGTGATGGGCAATGGGGCGGCATCTATACCATCGGCACGACGCTTTCGGCAGTCACCATGGTCTGGGCCGGGGTGCTGACGGATCGTTTTCGTGTGCGGGCGCTGGCCTTTGGCGTGATGGTGGCGCTTGCTGGGGCCTGTTTGGCGATGGCGGCGGTGCCGAATTGGATCGCGCTGATCTTCGTTATCTATGCCTTGCGGCTGACCGGGCAGGGCATGATGTCTCAGCTTGGGCAGGTCGCCATGGTCCGCTGGTTTGAGGCATCGCGCGGCAAAGCGCTTTCGCTATCCTCTATGGGATTTGCGGCCGGTCAGGCATTTCTTCCGGTAATCTTTGTGGCGCTTTTCGCCAGCTTTCATTGGCGCAGCCTTTGGGTGCTGGCCGCCGGGCTGGTGCTGCTGACCATCCCGGTGATCCTGATGCTGCTGCGTCAAGAGCGCACCCCGCAGAGCATGGCGGATCAGGCGCAGCGCGCGGGCATGGAGGGGCGGCATTGGACGCGGGCAGAGATGTTCCGTTCGGGCCTGTTCTGGATGATCATCCCCCTCGCCATCGGCCCCGCCGCATGGGGCACCGCGCTGTTTTTCCAGCAGGTTCATCTGACCCAAGTGAAGGGCTGGGCCTTGGTCGAATTCGTGGCGCTCATGCCGGTCTACACGCTCTCGGCGGTAGCCTCGACCTTCCTTTCGGGTTGGGCGATTGACCGCTTTGGCGTCAGCCGCGTGGTGCCGGTGATGATGCTGCCCTTTGCCCTGTCATTCGCGGTGCTGGCCTATGCCGATACGCTGTGGATGGCTGGGATCGGCTTGGTGATTTTCGGCTTCGGGCAGGGCATGCAATCCACCGCCCCGGCGGCCTTTTGGGCCGAGTATTTCGGCACCCGCCATGTGGGGTCGATTAAAGCAGTCGCCGCGGCGCTGATGGTCTTTGGCTCGGCCATCGGGCCGGGGGTGACGGGTCTGTTCATCGACTTGGGCGTCGATTTCCCGGAGCAGATGTTGCCGATCGCGGTTTACTATCTGGTGGCGGCTGGTTTGGCCGCATGGGCGATCAGACGCTACAAACCCCTGCTGCGCGCCTAACGGTTGCGCCGGAGATAGACGTAATAGGCACCGCCGCCGCCGTGGCTGACATGAGCTTGCGCAATCTGAAGCACAAGGCTGCTGAGCGGTGGCATCGACAGCCATTGCGGCACCTGATGGCGCAGCACGCCGTCGCGCACCGGGATCGGCCCGCCTTCGTCACGGCGCTTGCCCTTGCCGGTGATGACCAGGACCAGCCGCTTGCCACGGGCATGGGCGTCCATGATGAAGCCATTCAGCGCCGGATGCGCGCGGTCGAGCGTCATGCCGTGAAGATCAATCCGGCCTTCGGGGCGCAGTTTGCCGCGCTTCAGCTTGCCGAAGGCTTTGTGATCCATCTGAACCGGGGCGGCTTTCATCTGTTCTGACAATGTCGGGCGCAAGTCATTGCTGCGTTTCTTCATGGTCGGCTGAGGCTTGTTGCCTTGGAGCGCGATTTTGGCCCGACGGACCTGCGGCGGGGCAGGGG
This sequence comes from Sulfitobacter sp. D7, assembly GCF_003611275.1. NCBI lineage: Bacteria > Pseudomonadati > Pseudomonadota > Alphaproteobacteria > Rhodobacterales > Roseobacteraceae > Sulfitobacter > Sulfitobacter sp. D7. The sequence continues at coordinate 127,618 of NZ_CP020694.1, read as the reverse complement.
CGGGCGCGTCGATCTCTTGCGTGAAAAGCTTGTTCAGCTCCAGCTTTTCTGTCCGCTCCGTGACCCTGCGCCAAAGCGCAAGATCGTCTTCGTTCAGGCGGCGGCGTTTCATATCGCGCTCTCCGGCAGGAAAGCATAGGCGCGTTGGATCGGCATCAAGACCATCATCCGCCCCGCGTCGCGCAGGCGACCTGCCTCGCGGCCTGCTTTGTCGCCGGTGCCAAAGAACACATCCGCACGCTGCGTGCCCTTGATGGCCGAGCCTGTATCCTGCGCGACCATCAAGCGCCGCATGGGTTTCTTGCCGTCTTTTTCGATCCAAACCGGCGCGCCAAGCGGCACATGCGACGGGTCCACCGCGATGCTGCGCAGCGTGGTGATGGAACGGTTCATCGCCCCAAGCGGCCCCTTGTCGGCAGGCACCCGGCTGACCTCTCGAAAGAAAACATAGGATGGATTGTGATAGAGCAATTCGCGGCCATCTTCGGGATTCCGGCGTACCCAATTCTTGATGACATCGGCGCTGACCTGATGCGCCTCATAGACCCCGCGCCGCACCAGTTCGACCCCGACAGAGCGGTAATCATGGCCATTCGCCCCGCGGTAGCCCACGCGCAGGTAGCTGCCATCGGGCAGGCGGATACGTCCAGAGCCTTGAATTTGCAAAAAGAAAAGCTCAACCGGGTCATCGACCCAAGCGATTTCCAATCCGCGGTCCCGCATCACGTCGCCATCTAGGATCTCACGTCTGGTAAGCCAGGGGCGGATCTCTTCGGCCTCGGGGGGCATGGCGTAGATGGGGTACTGAAACCGCGCAGAGGGGTAGAGATCACCGTCCAACTCAGGCTCGAAATACCCTGTGAACAGCCCATCTTTTCCGTCTTCCATCAACACGGGCCGGAAAAACAATTCGAAAAACTGCCGGGGGTCGGGGCCATCTTTGGCCAGCTTGCACAGCGCGCGCCAATCGACATCTTTCATGTCGCCGCAAGTGCTAGTGAACACCTCAAAGGCGGCGGCGTGGTCATCTTCGGCCCAGCCGTCAAGCTGGTCGAAATCCATCACCGTATAATGCACCTCTGCTGCGGACGGCGTGTTCATCGACACACCGCCCAACAGCGCAAGTGCGCCAAGCGCACGCACTACCCGTCTGTGGAAACCAACAGCCAATTCGGATCATCCGAGCCCATGACACGGGCGAAGACCCATGTATCTTTTTGGCGTTTGATTTCGTTGCTGCTGCCCTCGACAACCTCGCCTTCGCGGTTGCGTACTTCAGAGGTCAGCTCTCCCACGAAGCGAATGGTGAGTTCGGCTTCTTTGGTGGTCTCGTCCATCGTGGCGTCGACCAATTCCATCTCACGCACGCCGATAAAGTTGGCGTCGATCGTCAGACCTTGATCCTCGCGCGCCGCGACACCGTCAACAAAGCTTTCATAGACATCATCGGCCAGAAACGGCTGAATTTCTGCCAGATCGCCACGCTCGTAGCCCATGACGATCATCTCATAGGCACCGCGTGCGCCTTGCAGAAAATCGCTGACGCCGAACGAGGGCTCAACCCGTTTCATCTCGGCCAGTGCCTTGCCCGAGGGGCTGTCTTCGGGAACGTGGTCGGTGATATCGAGATCGGGGCCGCCTTCGATCACCTCAAACGCGGGGCCACTGCGGGCGCTTGGCGTTTGATCGGTTACCGGGGGCTTTTCAAAACCCTCGCGGGTGCCAAGCACGTTTTTCAGCCGCAGGATCAGGAATACGGCGATACCGGCAAGCACCAGAAGCTGTATCAGGGGAGAATTCATCGAAACCTCATTCAGGGGTGGCATGGAAACATGCGAGTTAAGCTCTTATGTAGGTGTTCGACCGGGGCAAGTCCACTCTGCCCCCAGCGAAAGGACCCCGCCACATGTGGCTATTGATCGCATTTATCGCCGTGCCTCTGATCGAGATCACGCTTTTCATCCAAGTCGGTGGCGCCATCGGCCTTGGCTGGACGCTGACCGTGGTGGTGCTGACCGCCGTTCTGGGCACATGGTTGGTGCGCTCTCAAGGGGCGCTGGCGCTTGGTCAATTGCGCAGTTCCTTCAATGACCTGCGCGACCCGACAGAGCCTTTGGTGCATGGCGCGATGATCCTGTTTTCCGGCGCGCTGCTGCTGACGCCGGGTTTTTTCACCGATGCTGTCGGCTTTGCTTTCCTGATCCCGCGCTTCCGGCAAGCGGCCTACAGCGCGATCCGCGACCGGGTGAAGGTCCAGAGCTTTGGCACCCCGGGCGGCATGGGCCCGCGCCCCGGCCCGCAGGGCAGACGCGACCCGCGCGGTCGCGGTGACGTGATCGATGGCGATTTCCATGAGATCTCCGAACAGCCGCGCCAGACCAAGGGCCCCTCGGGCTGGACTAAGGATTGAGCGGCCCGTGCCGACCTGCTAAGTCCGGATAGATTTAAGAAATTCACCACAACAGGACACAGAAAATGGCAGAAAACGAAACAGCGCAACCGAAACAGCCGCAGATGCGCGTGCTGGGCCAGTTCATCCGCGACATGTCGTTTGAGAACATCATGGCGCAAAAGGGCGCCCCTGCAGATGTGCAGCCCGATGTGCAGGTTCAGGTCAACCTCGACGCGAAAAAGCGTGGTGGGGAAAACCAGTATGAGACCGCGATCAAGCTGAACATCACCTCGAAAGCGAAAAACGGCGACGCGACGCTCTTCGTGCTGGAAATCGACTATGTCGGCATTTTCCAAGTCGAAAGCGTGCCTGAAGAGCAGATGCACCCCTATCTGCTGATCGAATGCCCGCGGATGATCTTCCCCTTCCTGCGCCGCATCGTCAGCGACGTGACCCGCGATGGTGGCTTCCCGCCGCTGAACCTTGAGAACATCGACTTCCTGTCGCTCTACCGCAACGAAGTTGCCCGCCGTCAGGCCGAGACCCCGCCAAAAGCCGACGCCTAAGCGTCAGCCAAGCTGTTTCCACAGCGCGTCGTCGCCCAGCTTGCCGACAAATTCGGCATGGGCGGCGGCTTCGGCCTCTGTCAGACGCGAGGGCAGAGGATTGGGCCGCGGTTTCGGGGTCCAGCGCGTGTCAGGCTCACCGGATTTCCGTTCGGGCGCCGATGACAGCGCAAAGTCGGGCTGCCGCCCCCCGATCAATTCCAGATAGACTTCGGCCAGAATCTCACTGTCGAGCAGGGCGCCGTGCAGCGTCCGCGAGGTATTGTCGATCCCGAAGCGACGGCAGAGCGCATCAAGCGACGCGGGCGAGCCGGGGAAGCGTTTGCGCGCAATTTCCAACGTATCAAGCGCCTGCTCCCATGGGATTTGAGGCAGACCCATCCAGCGCAGCTCGGCGTTCAGGAATTTAATGTCGAAGGCAGCGTTGTGAATGATCAGCTTGGACGTGCCAATAAAGTCGAGGAATGACTTGCCGATCGTAAGCATCCAGGGAAGCCCCTCTGCACTGTGATCATAGCAGCTCGTTGATTGTCATTCGGCGCTAATGATTGGCCGTGGTTCCGACCAGTTTCAGCCCAACAATCCCAGCAACAATCAAGAGAAGACAGGCGACACGAGCCAAGTCTTTTTGCTCTCCCAAGATGGTCATTCCAATAATAGCAACGCCCACAGCCCCAATACCTGCCCAAACGGCATATGCAGTACCTACGGGAATGTCTTTCATTGCTTCAGCCAAGAGCCAGAAGCTTGCGATCATTGCGAGCACGGTCAGGACAGATGGCTGAAGTTTCGTGAAGCCTTGAGTGTATTTCAGACCAATTACCCACCCACATTCAAGAAGACCCGCAAAGAACAAGTAAACCCAAGCCATTTTACCTCCATAGGCGTCAATGAAAAGTTTGATCAGGCGGCGTGTTGATCCCCGACCTCAGCATTCTGCGCGTTGATCATGCCCTGAGATGCCCAAGGTAGCAACAGGGGGATGCGATTGACGGGATGATCCTGGATGCGTTCGAGCACCCAAGCGAGCCAGGCTTCGGGATTGACGTTGTTCATCTTTGCGGTCTCGATGAGAGTATAGGCGATTGCTGCGGATTTGCCGCCTGCCTCTGACCCCATGAAGAGGTAGTTCTTTCTTCCAACGGCCACAGGACGCACTGCCCGCTCGGCTGTGTTATTGTCGATTTCCAAGAAGCCGTTGTCGAGATAAGGCCGTGCCTTTGGCAGGCGCGCGAGGGCATATCGGATGGCCTTAGCCAGTGGCGTCTTGCCGGAGATTTTACCCAACTGCTCCTTGAGCCAGATCTCCAGATCATCAAAGATGGGCTTGGCGAGTTCCTGACGCAGGGCCACGCGCTCATGGGGTGGTAGGAACCGTGCCTGTGTTTCAACGTCATAGAGCTTTCGAATGCGCAAGACCGCTTCGCCCGCCACAGGCAGCTTCAGGCTTTCATACAGGGCATAAAACTCCCGTCGCACATGGGCCATACAGGCCATCTCCTTGATGCGCCCCGTGCGGTAGGCATCGTTATAGCCTGCATAGGCGTCCGCATGGGCGTAGCCCGTGTAGGATTTGAGATGTTCGCTCGGGTGTTCCGCACCTCGGTTGGTGGAGAACTGATACCACACGGCGGGTGGCGCGGCCCCGGACCAGGCGCTCTCATCTCGGGCATAGACCCATAGCCGTGCGGTTTTGCTCTTGTTTTTGCCACGCCCTTTGCCCTTCTGGAGCAGCTTGACCGTGGTATCATCCATGAAGATGGCTTGTGCCTCAAACACATGGTCACGGATGGCATCTGCCACGCGTTCAAGCAGCTTGGTGCATTTGCCCACCCAGAGGGCCATGAGCGATCCGCTCAGGTCGATGCCTTCGTTCTCAAACATCTGGCTTTGGCGATAGAGCGGCAGGTGATAGCCGTATTTGCAGCACAGGATATGCGCCATCAGCGCGGGACCCACAAAGCTCTTGGGGATGGGGCGGCTTGGCATCTCCGCCTGAACCACCTTGTCACAGCAGCTACAGGCCAAACGCGGGCGGTTGATCTGATTGACGATGTAATGGCCTGGAACATATTCCAACTCTTCCAGAACATCTGTTCCCAGCTCCCTGAAGCGGCCACCACAGTCTTCACAGGTCTCACCGGGGGTGATGGTCTTCTTGACCCGCTTAAGCCCCTTTGGGAAAGGCTTGCGTTTGCGCGGGGTGCGCGGCGGCTTTGGGACGTCTGCCTCGGAAGACGTCTGGCCCTCACCATCACCTTCAGTCTCTGCGGCTTGCTCGATCTCCAACTCTTCGAGGATCAGTTCCAGCGCCAGTTGCGCGCTGCTTTCCGACTTTGACCCAAAGCGGTGCTTTTTGTGACCATGCAATTGCAAGCGCAGATCAGCAATGAGGGTATCTCGGCTCTGGATGGCCCGCGCATGGGCGGTGCGCTCGGCAGCAAGGGCGGCTTCCATCTCATCCTTGAGGCGTTTTTGGGCGGAGGCATGGCTCAACGATTGGCCCAACAACTCCGCATCCTTACGGGCCAGTTCCGCCGCTTGTGCGGCTACAAAGGCCTGCACGTCAGGTGGCAGATCAGCCAGATTTGGAGGGGTCTTACGCATGCCATTCCATAGCAAAATCGGACATCAGGGGGAATCCCAAAACAGCAAGAAAGCCCATAAAACATTGCCTCAGCCCACCATCGCGGGCCGCCATGTCTTCTGCGGCATGCGCCAGTCTATGCCTTCCATCAGCATGGCCAACTGCGCGCGGCTCAGGTTGATTTTACCCTCGCTGGCCGTGGGCCAGACAAACCGACCCCGCTCCAAGCGCTTGGTGAACAAGCATGCACCCTGACCGTCCCACCAGATCATCTTGATCTGATCACCTCGCCGTCCCCGGAACAAAAACAGATGGCCGGAATAGGGATCGCCCGCCAGAACCTGCGCGGTCTGTGCCGCCAGACCGTTGAACCCACGCCGCATGTCCGTCACACCCGCCGCCAGCCAGATCTTCGCATCCGCCAGAACAGGGATCATGCCGCCAGCCCCCGCGCCAGTTCCAGCACAAAGCCAGCATCAACCCCGTCGCTAACGCTCAGCTTGCGCCCATTCTCCAGCGTGATCTCTATCCGGGAGCTGGCTGTAGGCCGCGCTTCCGGCAGCATCGGTACTGCATCGTGATCGCCGCCTGAAATCTCAACAGGCATGAACCCGGCATCATCAGACCCATCGGGTTGAAACCTGTCATCGCTGCGCCACGAATAAATCCGGCTTGTCGGCACGCCATGACGGCGAGAAACCATCGGCACACTGACACCATCGGCTTGGCTCTCTGCCACCAACCGCCGCTTGAACTCATCCGAGTATTTGGAACCCCGCCCAACCCGCCGTTTACTCATCTCAAAACCCTCATATTGCGCCAGTCAAATCGCCAGCCTCGCGCAATAATCGCACCTCAAATCAGCCCAAAATAGAGGGGGTTCCCTTGATGCTTACTGCCGATCTGGGCAAACTTAGGTTTGTCGCGCAGGAAATCATCTCCCAGCCCGTGCACCTGAAAGGCTTCTTCCGGCATTCCGCGTTCAGGATTGATATATTGGTGGTAGGTCTCGCCCGTGGCCATATGGTTCATCAGCTCGACCGCACCGATTTCGACGATACGGTCGCCGCTTTCGGGGTCAAAGCCGGTGGTTTCGGTATCGAGCACGATTTCACGCATGACGCAGCTTTTCCCTAATGTCTCGGATCACATCCCGCACCTGCGCGCGGGCATGGTCGGGCGTGTCGGTCACTATCACATAGTCTGAACGGGCGCACTTCTCTTTGGCGGGCATCTGCTTGGCGCGGATGGCATCGAATTGCGCTTCGGTCATGGTGCCACGGGCAAGCACGCGGTCGCGTTGGACGGCGTCGGGGATAGTGACGCAGACCACCGCGTCCATCGCAGCGTCGCCGCCGGTTTCAAACAGCAACGGAATGTCGAGCACGGCAATGTCGCTATGAGCTTCGGCCAGAAATGTCGCCCGGTCTTGGGCCACCAGCGGATGTACGATGGACTCGATCCGGGGCAGGGCGGTGGGATCAGCGGCGATGATCTCTTTCAATGCGGCGCGAGAAACCGCGCCAGCCTCTATCGCCGTCGGAAACGCCGCCTGCATGGGCGCGACCGCCGCGCCCCCCTTTGCATAAAGCCGGTGCACCGCTGCATCGGCATCCCACACGGCGCAGCCTTCCTCGGCAAACATCTTTGCCGTAGTCGATTTGCCCATGCCGATCGACCCGGTCAGCCCGAGGTGAAACATCAGCGCAGCACCGCCGTGCGCGTGGCGCGGTCAACCTCTGGCCGCTGGCCGAACCAACGCTCAAACGCGGGCACCGCCTGATGCAATAACATGCCAAGGCCGTCGACCGTGACACAGCCCATTTCCTCGGCCGTTTCCAGCAGATGTGTCCGCAGCGGCGCATAAACGAGGTCCGTCACCACGGTGCCGGGGCGCAGCCCATCAAGCGGCACACGCAAAGCACCCTTGCCAATCATACCAAGCGATGTGGTGTTCACCACCAAGGCGGCATGATCAATCATATTGCCTGCCTGCATCCAATCGACGACTTTGACCCTGCTGCCAAAATCGCGCTGCAACTGCTCTGCCCGCACGCTGGTGCGGTTCGACAGGCAGATCTCAGGCACCCCAGCGTCCAAAAGCGACGAGACCACAGCGCGCGCCGCGCCGCCTGCACCCAAGATCGCCGCTGGTCCGGATTTTGGATCCCAATCGGGCGCACCGGCTTTGAGGTTTTCGATGAACCCATAGCCATCCGTATTATCCGCATGAATTTTGCCATCGGGACGAAAAATCAGCGTATTGGCAGCACCAATCAATGTGGCGCGGTCGGTGATGAGATCCGCGATCTTCATCACCGCCTCCTTATGGGGGATCGTCAGGTTTACCCCGACGAAACCCATCTTGGGCAGTGTCCGCAAAACCTGCTCCAGATCATCGGGCGCCACATCAAGCGGTACATAATGACCCGCGATGCCGTAGGTCTCTAGCCAATGGCGGTGCAGTTGCGGGGATTTGGAATGCGCGATGGGCGATCCGATCACACCGGCAAGGGGGATTTTGGACAGGCTCATGTCGTGAGGTCTCCGCGCAGCGTCAGGTAATTCAGCAGTTCAAGAAATGGCATACCGAGGACGTGAAAGTAATCCCCCTCAATCTGGCTGAATAGCCGCACACCTTCTTCTTCCAGCTTATAGCAGCCCACCGCGTGGCGGATGCTGTCCCAGTTCCGTTCGACGTAGTCCTTAATATAGGTGTCACTGGCGTCACGCATCCGCAGCCGCACTTGGCCGACATGCCGCCACAGCGGTTCACCATCTTCGTAGAGCACGGCGGCAGAGAGCAGCGAATGCCGATCCCCGCGCAATTGGTGAAGCTGCGCGATGGCCTCATCCCGATTACGCGGCTTGTGCAACATCTCTCCGCGATGCTCCAAGACCTGATCGCAGCCCAATACCAGCGCGCCGGGGTGTTTTTCGCTCACCTTGCGGGCCTTCATCTCGGCCAATGTATCGGCAATGTCGCGCGGTTTCGCCGCCTCTGCACACAGGGCAGCGGTGATCATCTCTTCGTCGACCCGCGCCGGGATCACCTCATGCGGGATCGCAGCCTGCGCCAAGAGTTTCGCGCGGATCTCCGAGCCGGAGGCGAGGACGATTTTCTGCGGCATGTGGATAACCCTGTGATGATCTGGCGCAAATCTTGAGGATTTGTTCTGCGAGATAAAAGTTGACAGCACAAGCCCGCAGATCTCGCCCCGAGTCGCGGTTTTTGTCGCCGATTCCCACCCCGATGGATAGGGATAAGCCGCTTGTGCGTATAACCACGGCACTTCACCGGTTATCCCCGCTTTGATACATTTTGTCCCCCGGAAAATACGCTGGCAAGATCCTGAGAAAGTTCAACATTCGCGAATCGGGGCGGGTTTATCCACAGGTGGCCGTGAAGTTTATTCACCTGTTGATAAGCGGCGGTATAAATCATTAATCCACAGGAATCCGGTTCCCTACAATCAACTACATCTTTTCTCTTTTCTTATTTATTAAGAAAGAAGCACGCACACCGGAGCCGTCCCCATGTTCGATCTTCTCAGCCTCGCTTATCCGTGGATCAAAGCGCTCCATATCGTGTCCGTCATCAGTTGGATGGCCGCGCTGTTCTATCTGCCGCGGCTCTTCGTGCATCATGTCGAACAGGCAGGCTCGGCAGGTCGGATGCATGAGACCTTCTCGATGATGGAATTTAAGCTCGCTCAGTTCATCATGCGCCCCGCGATGATGGCGACATGGGGTTTCGGCCTCGCCCTCGTTCTGACGCCCGGAATCGTGGATTGGACGATGATCTGGCCTTGGACCAAGGGTGCTAGCGTCGTCGCCATGACGATTTTCCACGTTTGGCTAAAAAAACAGGTCAAATCCGTCGAAAGCGGCGACAGCACAGTGACAGGCCGTCAGTTCCGCCTTTTGAACGAGGTGCCGACGCTTTTGATGATCGTGATCGTCTTCTCGGTCGTTGTGAAATTCTGAAGCAATTGACTCAAGCAGCCCCGTTGCCTATATCTGCGCCACTGTCCCGTCCGGGGCGGTTTCTGCTTGCCACATTCAAATGATCGACCAGCCCGCATTCTGCTGCGGCTGAACAGGATGCTCCATGACAACCGAAACGCTGAACCTCGCTGATCTCAAGGCGCAGACGCCGAAAAACCTGCTCGCCATGGCCGAAGAGCTGGAGATCGAAAACGCCTCGACCATGCGTAAAGGCGAGATGATGTTCCAAATTCTCCGCGAACGCGCGGATGAGGGCTGGGAGATCTCAGGCGACGGCGTGCTGGAAGTGTTGCAAGACGGATTCGGTTTCCTGCGCTCGCCCGAAGCGAACTACCTGCCGGGCCCCGATGACATCTATGTCTCGCCCGACATGATCCGCAAATGGTCGCTGCGCACCGGGGACACCATTGAAGGGCTGATCAAAGCGCCTGACGACACCGAACGCTATTTCGCGCTGACCGAAGTGACCAAGATCAACTTCGAGGCGCCCGAGAAGGCCCGCCACAAGGTTGCTTTTGAGAACCTGACGCCGCTCTACCCTGACGAGCGTCTGACGATGGAGGTCGATGACCCCACCATCAAGGACCGCTCCGCACGGATCATCGATCTGGTTTCGCCCATCGGCAAGGGCCAGCGTTCGCTGATCGTCGCCCCGCCGCGCACCGGTAAGACCGTGCTGCTGCAGAACATCGCCAATAGCATCGAAAAAAACCACCCAGAGTGCTATCTGATCGTCTTGCTGATCGACGAACGGCCCGAGGAAGTCACCGACATGCAGCGTTCGGTGAAGGGGGAGGTCGTATCCTCCACTTTCGATGAACCTGCAACGCGCCACGTGGCCGTGTCCGAGATGGTGATCGAGAAAGCCAAGCGTCTTGTTGAACACAAGCGCGACGTTGTGATCTTGCTCGATTCGATCACCCGTCTGGGCCGCGCGTTCAACACCGTGGTGCCATCTTCGGGTAAGGTTCTGACCGGTGGTGTCGACGCAAACGCCCTGCAACGCCCCAAACGTTTCTTCGGCGCTGCGCGGAACATCGAAGAGGGCGGATCGCTCACCATCATCGCCACAGCGCTGATCGACACCGGCAGCCGCATGGATGAGGTGATCTTTGAAGAGTTCAAAGGCACCGGCAACTCTGAAATCGTGCTGGACCGCAAGATCGCCGACAAGCGCGTCTTCCCGGCGATCGACATCCTCAAGTCCGGCACCCGGAAAGAGGATCTGCTGGTCGATAAAGTGGACCTGCAAAAGACCTTTGTCCTGCGCCGCATTCTCAACCCGATGGGCACCACTGACGCCATCGAGTTCCTGCTCGGCAAGCTCAAGCAGACCAAGTCGAATTCTGACTTCTTCGACTCCATGAACACCTGAGTTATTGATTAATAACAATAGGTTAGTGAAATATGGACACGATATTCGCCCAAGCGTCAGCGCCGGGCCGTGCCGGAGTTGCGGTGATCCGCATTTCCGGCCCGCAGGCCTTTGCGATCGCAGAGAAGATCACCGGCCAACGCCCTGAGGGGCGCGAAAGCGTGCTGCGCAATCTTCGGGGCGCCGAGGGGGAGGTCATCGACCAAGCCTTGCTCCTCAGCTTTCCCGGGCCGAATTCCTTCACCGGCGAAGATGTTGTCGAGCTGCAAGTTCACGGTTCGATCGCTGTCGTGCGCGCTATGCTCTCACTGCTCTCGACATTCCCGGAAACACGAATGGCTGAGGCAGGTGAATTCACCCGTCGCGCCCTAGAAAATGAAAAGCTGGACCTCGCACAGGTCGAAGGTCTGGCAGATCTCATCGAAGCCGAAACCGAGGCACAAAGAAAGCAAGCTCTCCGCGTTCTCTCCGGGCACCTTGGCGCGCGGGTCGAAGACTGGCGGAAAGACCTGATCCGGGCTGCGGCCTTGCTTGAAGCGACGATCGACTTCGCAGACGAAGAGGTGCCCGTTGATGTCACCCCAGAGGTCGACGCGCTGCTAACCAAAGTCGGGAAAGAGTTGCAGGCCGAAGCGCGGGGCACCTATGTTGCAGAGCGCGTCCGCAATGGCTTTGAAGTTGCCATCATCGGCGCACCGAACGCCGGTAAATCGACCCTGCTAAATGCTCTCGCAGGCCGTGACGCAGCGATTACATCCGAAATCGCTGGCACGACTCGCGACGTTATCGAGGTAAGGATGGACCTCGGCGGTCTGCCAGTGACGCTGTTGGATACGGCGGGTCTGCGCGATAGCGATGATAAGATTGAGGCCATCGGAATCGAGCGGGCTATCGAACGCGCGAAAGCCGCCGACTTGCGGGTCTTCCTTGCCGCCCCGGATGAGACTTTGATGATCGCTCCGGAGCCTGATGATATTGTGGTCCGACCAAAGGCGGATCTCACAGGTATCGGGGAAAGCGGGATATCTGGAAAAACCGGGCAGGGCATCTCTGAGCTTATTGCCCGGGTCCAAACGACCCTTTCGACGAAGAGCGCCCGCATCGGACTAGCGACGCATGAGCGACATCGTGTCGCTCTGGAGCAAGCCGTCTCGTGTTTGGCTGAGGTAGATGTTATCCTCCAGCGAGGACCCGACTTTTATGATTTAGCCGCGGCGGAATTGCGATTCGCTATACGCGCGCTCGAAGCTTTAGTAGGCCGGATAGATGTCGAAAACCTGCTGGATGAAATCTTCACCAGCTTTTGCGTAGGTAAATGATGGAGTGTTTCACGTGAAACATTTTGATGTGATCGTGATCGGCGGCGGCCATGCGGGCGCGGAAGCGGCTCACGCTTCGGCGCGCCTCGGAGCTCATACCGCTCTTGTGACGATGGACCGGAGCGGCATCGGTGTGATGTCGTGCAATCCTGCGATTGGTGGATTGGGTAAAGGTCACCTCGTCCGCGAGATTGATGCGATGGACGGCGTTATGGGTCGGGTGGCAGATAAAGCTGGCATTCAGTTCCGTCTGCTGAACCGTCGCAAAGGCCCCGCGGTGCAAGGCCCGCGAGCCCAGGCAGACCGCAAAATCTACCGTACCGAGATGCTCAAAGAGATTGAAGGCCAAGAAAACCTCGATATTGTCGAAGGCGAAGTCGTGGATTTCGCGATGGATGGCGACACGGTGGCCGGGGTGGTACTGGCCGACGGCGCTACTATCCGAGCGACCTCTGTGGTGCTGACCACTGGAACCTTTTTGCGGGGCGTCATTCACATCGGCGACGTATCGCACCAGGGTGGACGAATGGGCGACAAAGCCTCCGTTCGGCTCGCTGAACGGATCGGTTCCTTTGGCCTTCCTATGGGACGGTTGAAGACAGGGACGCCGCCGCGCTTGGATGGCCGGACCATTAACTGGGATATTTTAGAAAAACAGCCAGGCGACGAGGAGCCTGTCGTATTTTCATTCCTCTCCAGAGAAGTATCTGCACCGCAGGTTGCCTGCGGGATAACGCACACCAACCGGAAAACTCATCAGATCATTCGCGAGAACCTAGATAGGTCCGCCATGTACGGAGGGCATATCGATGGTGTGGGCCCGCGGTACTGCCCATCTATTGAAGACAAGGTGGTTCGATTTGCGGATAAAGACTCGCATCAGGTTTTCTTGGAGCCTGAGGGCGTAGACGACCACACTGTATACCCGAACGGAATTTCAACGTCCCTGCCGGAAGACGTGCAAGAGGCCTACGTACGGAGTATGGTCGGGCTCGAAAATGCAATAATCCTCCAGCCCGGCTATGCCATTGAGTATGATTACATAGACCCCCGTGCTCTGTCTTCGACCCTCGACGTGCGTACCGTGCCGGGCCTCTATTTGGCGGGTCAAATCAATGGCACCACGGGTTATGAGGAAGCCGCTGCTCAGGGTCTCGTCGCAGGACTAAATGCTGCTTTGATGTCGCAGGGTAGGGACGCTGTGGCATTTGGACGTGCTGAGAGCTATATCGGCGTCATGATTGATGACCTGACGACCCGAGGTGTGAGTGAGCCATATCGCATGTTTACGTCCCGGGCGGAGTTCCGGCTGTCCCTACGCGCAGACAACGCTGACCAGCGCCTGACGCCCCTGGCAATCGAGCTCGGCTGCGTATCGGAAGCTCGCGGTAAGCTCTTTCAGCGTAAGCTGGCTTCTTTGGAGGCCTTTAAGGAGCAATTGCAGGCAAAAGATTGGACCCCGAAGGAACTCCTGGCAGGTGGTATTGCCGTCAATCAAGACGGTACTAAACGGAATGGTTTTCAGGTCCTCGCGTTTCCTGACGTTAAGTTCGAGGATCTTCTGTCGCTCGATAGTAGCTTAGAGATAGCCCCAAAAGAGGTACGACGCCAGATCGAGCGCGATGCGCTTTACGCGACTTATATTTCCCGTCAGCAGAAAGAGATCGATCTTCTCAAAAAGGACGAGGGCCTTCGGATCCCGCCTGATTTCATGTTCGACGAGCTTGCTGGGCTCTCCAATGAATTGAAGTCGAAGATCGCGGCGGCCCGGCCGGAGACGATGGCACAGGCGGCCCGTATCGACGGGATGACGCCAGCTGCCCTAACCTTAATACTCGCGCGGGTGAAAAGAGGAACGGGTAAGAGGTCTGCATGACGATAGAGAACGCCCTGAATGTTTCACGTGAAACATTTGACAAGCTGGCAGCTTTCGCTGAGCTAGTGCGAAAATGGAATCCGAAGATCAATTTGGTTTCCAAAAACAGCTTGGATGATCTCTGGCAACGTCATATCCTCGATTCCGTACAGGTTTTCGAACTTGCTGAGGGCGAGGGCCATTGGGTTGATCTTGGCAGCGGCGGAGGGTTTCCGGGAATCGTGGTTGCGATTCTCAATCAAGAAGCGCAGAATTTTCAAGTGACCATGGTCGAGAGTGATCAACGAAAATGCGCGTTTCTCCGTACCGCAATACGGGAACTTGGCCTGACCGCTTTAGTCAAAACCGAGAGAATCGAACAGTTGGATGGCCTTGGAGCCGATATATTGTCGGCACGGGCTCTTGCTGATTTGACGCAGCTTCTGGACTTCACTGAACTTCATCTGAATTCTGACGGTACCGCGCTCTTTCCCAAGGGACAGAATTGGCGAAGTGAAGACAGTGATGCTAAGCAAGTCTGGGCCTACGCGCTCGAAGCCGTAGAGAGCAAAACCAATCCGACTGCCGCTATTTTGAAGATTAAGGATATCACTCGTGTCTGACCTATCTCGTCCGGCTGGACCGAAAATTGTTGCTATTGCGAACCAAAAGGGCGGCGTTGGCAAGACCACAACCACGATCAACCTCGCGGCAGCGCTTGCAGAGGCGGGCAAGCGAATCCTCGTTGTCGATCTTGACCCGCAGGGGAACGCCTCTACCGGGCTTGGGATCGAAGTAGAGGATCGAGAGTTCACGACCTATGATCTTTTGCTTGACGACAGCTTGCCGCAGGATGTCATCCAGCGCACTGAAACGGACGGATTACTTATCGTTCCCGCGACGGTGGACCTCAGTTCTGCGGATATTGAGCTTTTCTCGAATGAGAAAAGGAGCTTCCTACTTCACGATGCGCTGCGGCAACCGGCAATGGATCAGTTTGAGTTCGACTATATTCTGATCGACTGCCCGCCATCTCTCAACCTACTGACAGTAAACGCAATGATCGCGGCGCATTCTGTTCTCGTGCCGCTTCAGAGCGAGTTTTTTGCGCTGGAGGGTCTTTCCCAGCTTATGCTTACGATCCGCGAAGTGCGGCAGAGCGGGAATAAAGATCTGAGGATCGAGGGCGTGCTTCTTACGATGTATGATAGGCGGAATAACCTGTCGCAGCAGGTTGAAAGTGATGCGCGTTCAAACCTTGGAGATCTCGTGTTCCAGACCGTCATCCCGCGGAATGTTCGGGTAAGCGAAGCGCCAAGTTTTGCGATGCCCGTTTTGAGTTACGATCCTACTTCGAAAGGGGCCCAAGCCTACCGCGATTTGGCGGCAGAGCTAACGAGAAACAATGGTTAATAAGGTGGCAGTATGGCAGATAAACAAGAGCGTAAACGGGGCCTTGGCCGGGGGCTTTCGGCACTGATGGCGGATGTAGCTGAGACAGAGAGCGTGGCCGCCAAGGGGGCCGCGGCGGCGGAGCAGTTCGTTCCGATTGAGCGGATCAAGCCGAACCCAGATCAGCCGCGTAAACGGTTTGAGCAAGAGCATCTGGACGATCTCGCCGCATCTATCAAGGAAAAGGGGGTCATTCAGCCCCTAATCGTGCGTGCGCTGGACAATGGCAACTTCGAGATCGTCGCTGGTGAGCGGCGCTGGCGGGCTTCGCAAATCGCGAAGATACATAGCCTTCCGGTTATTGTGCGCGAGTTCACCGATGTTGAAGTGCTCGAAGTTGCGATCATCGAAAACATCCAGCGGGCCGACCTGAACTCGGTCGAGGAAGCGGCGGGTTATCGTCAGCTGATGGATAAATTCGGGCACACGCAGGAGAAGATGGCAGAGGCGCTTGGCAAGAGCCGGAGCCATATTGCGAACCTTTTGCGTCTGTTGAACCTGCCAGATCCGGTGCAGGAAATGGTGCGTCAGAATGAATTGAGCGCGGGGCACGCGCGGGCGCTGATCCCGGCAAAGGACCCGATGAAATTGGCCCAGCAGGTCATCAAGGGTGGCCTTTCCGTGCGCGCAACCGAAGCGTTGGTCAAGAGAGATCAGGCTGGCGAGCGCGGTAATATGGTAAATAAAGAGCGCCTCTCGCAGCGCTCAGAGAAAGACGCCGATACTCAGGCGCTTGAAGGCGACCTGTCAGCTAACCTTGGTATGAAGGTTAGTTTGGACCATAAACCGGGCCAAGAAGCGGGTAAGGTGACGTTGCACTATACCACGCTTGACCAGTTGGACGAGATCTGCCGCCTGCTGGGCGGGTCTTAGGGCAAAAGCGTTTCGATCACGGCGTTTAGAACTATAACGCCTTGATCGGACACGGTTAATCTGCCTCCTTCGCGCTTTGCCATGCCAATATCTTGCAGGTGATCGACCGCCTTTTCGTCGATTTCATGCCCGGCGATATCGGCGTAGCGAACCAGATCGACGCCTTCTTTCAGGCGTAGACCCATAAGGAGAAACTCGGTCGCCTGTTCGCTTCGGCTGATGGCGGCGCGGGGTTTCTCCGCTTCGCCTTTTGCGACCCCATCAAGCCACCGTTGCGGATTGCTGTAGGCGACGGTTGCTAGTTTTTGTCCGCCAAGCGTCAGCCGTCCGTGCGCGCCGGGGCCGATACCGATGTAATCGCCATAGCGCCAGTAGATCAGGTTGTGACGCGATTGGGCGCCATCGCGTGCGTGATTTGAGACCTCATAGGCGGGCATGCCCATATCGTTGCAAATGTCGTGTGTCAGAGTGAACATATCCGCGCCCAAGTCTTCGTCGGGCAGGCCGCGCAGCTTGCCACGGGCGTAGCGGTCATCGAAAGCGGTGCCTTGTTCGATGGTCAGTTGGTAGAGCGAAATATGGTCTATCGCAAGCGATAGAGCCTGCTTTAGCTCGGCTTCCCATTGGGCCGCGGTCTGATCCTGACGGCCATAGATAAGATCGAAACTGACCCGTTCGAACGTATTGCGGGCGATGTCGAAAGCCGTCAACGCCTCTTTAGTAGAGTGCAGGCGGCCCAAACGCTTGAGATCTGAATCGTTGAGCGCCTGAATTCCCATAGAGACACGTGAAACGCCGGCTTGTCGGTAGGCGGCGAAACGGCCTGCTTCGACAGAACCGGGGTTGGCTTCGAGCGTGATCTCCAGATCATTTGCGGTGGGCCAGTGCCGCCGGATCGCGGCAATGATATCGGCCACGACATCCGGGTCCATCAGGCTGGGTGTGCCGCCCCCGAAAAAGACTGCGTTGAGGACGCGGCCCGGTGTCTCATCCGCCGCTCTCTGGAGCTCTGCCAGATAGGCATCACGCCAGGCGGTTTGGTCGATCCGGCGGCTGACATGGCTGTTGAAGTCACAATAGGGGCACTTTGCCTCGCAAAATGGCCAGTGGATATAGAGGCCGAAGCCGCCCTGTTGCCAATCTTCAGCCAAAACAGCCCGCAATCAATTTCGCAAAAGCATCGGCGCGGTGGCTGATGCTGTTTTTCTGTTCCGCGTCCATCTCGGCGAATGTGATGTCATGCCCATCGGGTTGGAACATCGGGTCATAGCCATGCCCTTGTTCACCCCGCATGGGCCAAACCAGCGAGCCATTTACCTTACCCGCAAAGACTTCGTCGTGGCCATCGGGCCAAGCCAGCACCAGCGTCGCGCAAAAGCGGGCGCGGCGCGGGTAGGGGGCGTTTTTTTCCTCCAGCAGGTCGCGCGTTTTGGTCATGGCCATGATGAAATCGCGGCCATTCTCGGTCTCTGCCCAGTCGGCAGTATAGACACCGGGGGCGTTGGCCAGCGCTTCGACCTCAATGCCGGAATCGTCGGCCAAGGCGGGCATGCCGGTGGCCTTAGCCGCCGCATGTGCCTTGATCCGGGCGTTGCCAACGAATGTGGTCTCGGTCTCCGCGGGCTCGGGCAGGCTCATCTCTGCCGCGCCGACGACCTCTACCCCGTGGGGCGCGAAAAGCTGGCGCATTTCGTCCAGTTTGCCCGCGTTATGGGTGGCGATCAGGATCCGGCTTTCGGTGAACTTGCGTGTCATGCGGTGACCGATTTCTGAATCGCGGCCAGTTCGCCGACGCCTTTTTCGGCCAGATCCATCAGCTGGTTCATCTGGTCGCGCGTATAGGTAGAGCCTTCGGCGCTCATCTGGACTTCGATCAGCTTGCCGGACCCGGTCATGATGAAGTTACCGTCAACGCCGGCCTCAGAGTCTTCGGGATAGTCGAGGTCAAGCACCGGCTGTCCTGCATAGATGCCACAGCTTACCGCGGCGACCGGATCAACCAGCGGATCAGAGACGACATCGCCCGCTTTCATCAGTTTGTTCACGGCCAACCGCAGGGCAATCCAACCGCCGGTGATCGACGCGCAGCGGGTGCCGCCATCGGCCTGAAGCACGTCACAATCGACAGTGATCTGACGCTCTCCCAGAGCGGAGCGGTCGACACCGGCGCGCAGGGCACGACCGATCAGGCGCTGGATCTCGACCGTGCGGCCCCCTTGCTTGCCCGACGCGGCCTCACGGCGCATTCGTGTATTGGTAGCGCGGGGCAGCATGCCGTATTCGGCGGTGACCCAACCCAGACCGGAGCCTTTGATAAACGGCGGCACGCGGTCTTCGATCGTGGCGGTGCACAGCACATGGGTGTCGCCCATCTTGATCAGGGCCGACCCTTCGGCGTGTTTGGTGAAACCTGTCTCGATCGAGACGGCGCGCATTTCATCGAGTTTCCGGCCAGAGGGACGCATGACATATCCTTTTTGATGTTGCCCGGGGATACCGCCCCACAAGGCTTTGATGCAACCCCGATTGACGTTTGCCCGGCTTGTACCTTTATTGGGGAAGAGAGCGAGCACCGATGAAAAACACGCCTGAATTGCTGAAAGACATGAACGACCGGTCCCGCGAAGTGTTTCGCCGGGTGGTCGAAGGCTATCTGGAAAGTGGCGATCCCGTCGGGTCGCGCACGCTGACGCGCGACTTCAGTGAAAAGGTTTCGGCAGCGACGATCCGCAATGTGATGCAGGATCTCGAATACATGGGGCTGCTCGACAGCCCGCATGTCTCGGCCGGGCGGATTCCAACCCAATTGGGGCTGCGGATGTTCGTCGATGGCATGATTGAGATCGGCGACCCGACAGAGTTGGACCGCGAAAAGATCGACGCGACGCTGGGCAATAACTCGTCCGATGTGGGCGGGCTTTTGGACCGGATTGGCTCTGCCTTGTCGGGGGTAACGCATGGCGCCTCCCTTGTGCTGACGCCGAAGCACGAAGCGCCGATAAAGCATATCGAATTCGTCTCTCTGTCACCTGATAGGGCCTTGGTTGTGCTCGTCTTTTCCGATGGCCATGTGGAAAACCGGCTTTTCACGCCTCCGCCGGGGCAAACGCCCAGTTCGATGCGCGAGGCGGCGAATTTTCTGAATGCTTTCGTTGAGGGCAAGACCCTCAGCGAATTGCAACGCAGCATCAAACAAGAGATCGCCAAACGCCGTCAGGAGATTGACGTCTTGGCCCAGCAACTGGTCGAGAGCGGTGCCGTGCTCTGGGACGCAGAAGGGGAGCATTCCGAACGCTTGATTGTCCGGGGCCGGTCGAATCTGCTGAGCGGAGAGGGGGAAGCCGAAGACCTCGACCGTATCCGCAGCCTCTTTGATGACCTTGAGCGCAAGCGAGACATCGCCGAATTCCTCGAACTGGCCGAAGACGGGGACGGTGTACGCATTTTTATCGGCTCCGAAAACAAACTTTTCTCACTTTCGGGTTCCTCTCTGGTCGTTTCCCCTTATATGAACGCTGATCGTAAGGTGATCGGCGCCGTGGGTGTCATTGGCCCGACACGCTTAAATTATGGACGTATCGTGCCGATTGTGAACTACACGGCACAACTGGTGGGAAAGCTGATTTCCGACCGGAACTAGAGGTGGAACATGGCAGAGCCGAAAGAAAACGACTTTTTGGACGAGATCGACAGCGCCGAAGCTGAAGAATACGCCGAAGACATGGCCGAGATCGACGAAGAAGCCCTTGCGGTGGAAGAGTTGCGCGCCGAGCGTGACCAATACCGCGACCGTTTCATGCGCGCGCTGGCCGATGCCGAGAACGCGCGCAAACGCTCCGACAAGGATCGGCGCGAGGCCGAGAACTACGGTGGCTCCAAGCTCGCCCGTGACATGCTGCCGGTCTACGACAACATGAAGCGTGCGCTGGAAACCACCACCGAAGAGCAGAAAGAGGCTTTTGGCCCGCTGCTGGAAGGTGTGGAGCTGACGATGCGCGAGTTGCTGAACGTCTTTAAAAAGCACGGCATCGAAGTGATCGCACCCGAAGTGGGCGACAAGTTCGACCCCAAGCATCACGAAGCGATGTTCGAAGCCCCGGTGCCCGGCACCGTCGCGGGCGAGATCATTCAGGTCGCCGCCGAAGGCTTCATGCTGCACGACCGTCTGCTGCGCCCCGCACAGGTTGGGGTGTCTTCGACCCCGGCGAGCTAAGCCCAGTCAGATATCTTTGAAAGAGGCGGTCAGGATTTGGCCGCCTCTTTCAGTTTGTAGATCAGCTCAAGCGCTTCACGGGGGGAGAGTTCATCGGGGATGATCTCTTTCAGCCTTTCCTCGACAGCCGATGTCGTCGCGGGCTTCGGCTGAGGAGTCGGGCTGACGGCGAACAGCGGCAGATCGTCGATCAGGGTCTTTTGCGTCGCGCCGCCTTCGCGCTCGCCTTTTTCCAGCGCCTCCAGCACCACGCGGGCGCGTGCGATCACCGGCGCAGGCAGGCCCGCCAGTTGCGCGACCTGCACCCCGTAAGACCGGTCTGCCGCGCCTTTGCGCACCTCATGGAGAAAGACGACCTCGCCCTCCCATTCCTTGACCGCTACCGTGGCATTGTCGACACCCGGCAGCTTGCCCGCCAGCGCCGTCATTTCATGATAGTGCGTGGCAAACAGCGCCCGTGTCCGGTTAACGTCGTGCAGATGTTCCAGCGTCGCCCAAGCGATAGAGAGGCCATCATAAGTGGCCGTGCCGCGGCCAATTTCATCAAGGATGACCAAGGCGCGGTCATCCGCTTGGTTCAGGATCGCGGCGGTTTCGACCATCTCCACCATGAAGGTCGAGCGCCCGCGCGCCAGATCGTCCGACGCGCCGACGCGGCTGAAAAGCTGGCTGATAACGCCGATATGGGCCGAGCTTGCGGGCACGAAACTGCCCATTTGCGCCATCAGCGCAATCAGGGCGTTCTGCCGCAGGAAGGTCGATTTACCGGCCATGTTCGGGCCGGTCAGCAGCCAGATGTTCGCGGCTTCGCCCTCGGCACTAAGGTCGCAGTCATTGGCGATGAAAGGCTCGCCCGATTGTTGGGTCAAAGCGCGCTCAACCACCGGATGCCGCCCGCCTTTGATGTCGAATGCCCGAGACATATCAACGCGCGGGCGGGTCCAATTCTCGCTCCGCGCAAGATCGGCCAGACCTGTCGCAAGGTCGACCTCGGCCAGCCCGGCAGAGGTTTGGCCAATCTCTGCTGCATGTTCCAAAATGGCACTCCGAAGGCTTTCGTAGAGCCGTTTTTCGATCTCCTGCGCATGGTTGCCAGCGTTGAGGATTTTCGTCTCCAACTCAGACAGTTCGACGGTGGTGAACCGCACTTGGTTCGCCGTTGTCTGACGGTGGATAAAGGTCTCTGACAGCGGCGGAGAGAGCATTTTTTCCGCATGGGTCGCGGTGCATTCGACGAAATAGCCCAAGACATTGTTATGCTTGATCTTGAGCGAGGAAATCCCCGTGTCAGAAACAAATTGCTGCTGCATGCCCGCGATTACGCCGCGCCCTTCGTCGCGCAACTCGCGCGCGGCGTCGAGGTCTCCATCGTGACCGGGCGCGATGAAGCCGCCATCCCGCACCATCAGCGGCGGTTCGGCGACTAAGGCTTGATCCAGCAGGTCGATGAGGTCGCCATGACCCTGCAAACCTTCGGCGGCCTCGCGCAGCAGATCTGGCAGTTCCTGTTGTGTTAGGCTCTGGTGTAAAGCCTCGGCTTCGATCAACCCGTTGCGGATCGCGGCAAGTTCACGCGGGCCGCCCCGGTCAAGCGAAAGTCGCGACAATGCGCGGTCGAGGTCCGGAACATTGCGCAGCCGACGGCGCATGTCTTCGGCAAGACGGGCATTCTCATGGGCAAAGCTGACCGCATCGGCGCGGGCGGACACCACGTCAACGACCCGCGAGGGGCTTGAGATCCGCCGTTCCAGCAGGCGCGCGCCCCCGGCAGTGACGGTATTGTCCATGATCGACAGCAAAGACCCGCCGCGTCCGCCATTCAGAGAATGCGTCAGTTCCAGATTGCGCCGGGTTGCCGCGTCGATCTGTACGGTACGCGCTTCGGCCTCTTTCTGCGGGGGGCGGAGCAGGGGCAGCTTGCCGCGTTGCGTGATTGTTAGGTATTCTATTACCGCTCCCATGGCCGACACTTCCGCGCGTGTGAAGCTGCCGAATGCCTCAAGCGTCGCGATATCAAACAGGTCGCAGACCCGCTTTTCCGCGCTGGTGCTGTCAAAGGCCGAGCGGGCCAAGCCCGTCAACGCGATCCCGAAATCAGAGACGACTTCGTGCAATTCACTCTCTTTCGCCTCAGAGACGATCAATTCAGACGGCGAGAGGCGGGCCAGTTCCGGCCCCAGACGAACCTGCGCCAAGGGCATCACGTGGAATGCGCCGGTCGATATATCGACCCATGCCATCGCGCAGGCGTCACGGACCTCGGCAAAGGCCGCGAGGTAGTTGTGACGGCGGGCTTCCAGCAGGCTCTCTTCGGTCAGGGTGCCGGGTGTCACCAGCCGCACCACATCGCGTTTCACGACTGACTTATAGCCGCGTTTCTTGGCCTCGGCGGGGCTTTCCATCTGCTCGCAGACCGCCACGCGAAAGCCCTTGCGGATCAGCGTCAACAGATAGCCTTCGGCAGCATGGACCGGCACGCCACACATGGCGATGTCCTTGCCCTGATGCTTGCCGCGTTTGGTCAGCGCGATGTCCAGCGCTTCGGCAGCGGCCACGGCATCGTCGAAAAACATCTCGTAAAAATCGCCCATGCGGTAGAACAGCAGCGCATCCGCGTGGTCCGCTTTAAGCTCAAGATATTGCGCCATCATTGGCGTTACTTTTTCTGTCTGCACGGCGGCCCCCTATTGCAGCGCGGACCCTACAAAACCCCCCGAAGCAGGGAAAGGGGGTGCAGGCGTGATGGGCGGCCTTTATCGGGCAATTTTGCTCTGACGCGGCGCTTGCGTTGTGCAGGCGTCCGATCGTGGCTAAGAAGATTCCAAAGCAAGGGAAGGGCCATATCGTGACCAGAAAGAACCGTATCACCTCTGAAGAGGCGCTTGCCTTTCACCTTGAGCCGACGCCCGGCAAATTCGAGATCTCGGCCACGGTGCCGATGACCACCCAGCGGGACCTCAGCCTCGCCTATTCCCCCGGCGTGGCGGTGCCCTGCGAGGCGATCGCGGAAAACCCCGAGACGGCCTATGACTACACCAACAAGGGCAATCTGGTGGCGGTGATCTCAAACGGGACGGCGGTGCTGGGCTTGGGGAACCTCGGCGCGCTGGCGTCCAAGCCAGTGATGGAGGGCAAGGCGGTTCTGTTCAAACGCTTTGCCGATGTGAACTCGATCGATATCGAGCTTGATACAGAGGATACCGAGGCTTTCATCAACGCCTGCAAGCTGATGGGCCCAACTTTTGGCGGCATCAACCTCGAAGACATCAAGGCGCCTGAGTGTTTCATCATCGAACAGCGTCTGAAGGAAGAGATGGACATCCCCGTCTTCCATGACGACCAGCACGGCACGGCGGTGATCTGTGCCGCGGGCCTGATCAACGCGCTGCATCTGTCGAGCAAAAAGATCGAAGACGTGCGCATCGTGCTCAACGGTGCGGGGGCGGCGGGCATCGCCTGTCTGGAACTGCTCAAATCGATGGGCGCGCGGCATGACAATTGCATCATGTGCGACACCAAGGGTGTGATCTATCAGGGTCGTACCGAGGGCATGAACCAGTGGAAATCGGCCCATGCCGCCAATACCGAGCTGCGCACGCTTGAAGAGGCGATGAAGGGGGCGGATGTGTTCCTTGGGGTTTCGGTCAAGGGCGCGGTGACGCCTACAATGGTCGCCTCCATGGCCGATAACCCGGTGATCTTCGCCATGGCGAACCCGGATCCAGAGATCACCCCCGAAGAGGCGCATGAGGTCCGTATGGACGCCATCGTCGCCACCGGGCGGTCGGATTATCCGAACCAAGTTAACAACGTGCTGGGCTTTCCCTATCTCTTTCGCGGTGCGCTGGATATTCACGCACGCGCCATCAACGATGAGATGAAGATCGCCTGCGCCCATGCGTTGGCGCAACTGGCGCGTGAGGATGTGCCCGATGAAGTGGCGCTGGCCTATGGCCGCACGCTGAGCTTTGGTCGCGACTATATCATCCCCACGCCCTTTGATCCGCGTTTGATCCACCGCATTCCGCCTGCCGTGGCCAAAGCGGGGATGGACACAGGGGCCGCCCGACGACCGATCATCGATATGGATGCCTATGAACTGGGTCTGAAGTCGCGGATGGACCCGACGGCGAGCATCCTGCGCGGCATCAACGCCCGCGCTCGGGCCAATCAGGCGCGGATGATCTTTGCTGAGGGTGATGATCCCAAGGTGCTGCGCGCGGCAGTGATGTACCAGCGTGCGGGTCTCGGCAAGTCGCTGGTCGTGGGCCGCGAGGATGACGTGCGTGCCAAGCTCGAAGAAGCGGGCATGGCCGACGCGGTGCGCGAGTTGGAGGTGGTGAACGCCGCCAATACACAGCATTTGGAAACATACAAAGATTTCCTTTATGGTCGGCTGCAGCGCAAGGGTTTCGACCGCAAGGATATCCACCGCCTTGCCTCTCGCGACCGGCATGTCTTTGCGGCCCTGATGCTGGCACATGGGCACGGCGACGGTCTGGTGACCGGGGCCACCCGCAAGTCGGCGCATGTGTTGGAACGGTTGAATCACGTCTTTGATGCAAATGCCGAAGCCGGAGCCGCAGGCATCACGGCGTTGCTGCACAAGGGGCGCATCGTCTTTATCGCGGACACGTTGGTTCATGAATGGCCCAATGAGAACGATCTGGCCAATATCGCCGAAAGCGGCGCGCGTGTGGCGCGGCATCTGGGGCTGGAGCCGCGGGTTGCCTTCGTCAGCTTCTCGACCTTTGGCTACCCCGTCTCGGAACGCGCCGAAAAGATGCACCTCGCGCCCGAAGTGCTCGATCGGCGCGGCGTCGATTTCGAATACGAAGGCGAGATGACCGTCGACGTGGCTCTGAACGCGGCCAGTCAGGCGAACTACCCGTTCTCGCGGCTGACGGGGCCTGCCAATATCCTCGTGGTGCCAGCGCGGCACTCGGCCAGCATCTCGGTCAAGCTGATGCAAGAGATGGCGGGGGCCACGGTGATCGGGCCGATCCTCACCGGCTTGGACAAATCGATCCAGATCTGCTCCTCCACCTCCACGGCGAATGACATTCTTAACATGGCCATTCTCGCGGCCTGCAAGGTGGGCTGATGATCTGGAACCTCGGCTCTATCAACGCGGATAACTTCTATCTGTTGCCCCATCTGCCGGGGCCGGGGGAGACGATTTCGGCCCGCAATTTTCGGCAAGGGCTGGGCGGTAAGGGGGCCAATATGTCGGTCGCCGCCGCCCGCGCCGGGACGCGGGTGATGCATGTCGGCGCGCTTGGGGCCGATGGCGGTTGGGCGCTGGAACGGCTGTTGGAATACGGGGTCGAGACGGCGCATATCACCTTGATGGAGGGGGTCACCGGCCACGCCAATATCGCCGTTGATCTTGAGGGCGAGAACAACATCGTCATTTTCCCCGGCACCAACCACGAAATCACCGATGAGATGATCGGCGCGGCGCTGAGTGAGGCCTCCTCTGGCGATTGGCTGTTGATGCAGAATGAGACCAACGGCCAGCGGTTCGCGGCTCGGACCGCAAAAACATTGGGCCTGCGGCTGGCCTATGCCGCCGCGCCTTTCGATGCAGCCGCGGTGACGGCGATCCTAGACCAGATCGATCTGTTGGTATTGAACGAGGTCGAAGCGGCGCAGCTTCGGGCCGCGACGGGGGGCGAGCTGCGGCAACTACCTGTCGATGACATCGTGGTGACGCTGGGCGCCGGGGGCTGCGAATGGGTCTCTAACAAGGCGCATCTGGTGGAAAGCTACCCCGCCTATCGGGTTGAGGCGGTGGATACGACCGGGGCGGGGGATACCTTTACCGGCTATCTGGTCGCGGGGTTGGACCGGGGGATGACCATGCCGCAGGCGATTGATCTGGCGATGCGCGCCGGGGCGCTGATGGTCATGCGCCATGGCACCGCGGATGTGATCCCCGACCTGAAAGAGATCCGGGATCACGATTTTCGTACCTAAGCGATCGGTGTCGCGGTTACTTCACAAAGGGTGCCGCGCTGCCCCAAAGCTGTTTCACACGGGCATCCCGGCCACAGCCGTTGCGGTAGCGTTTGTAGGCGACTGATTTTTTGACCGCCACGCCGACACTGCTGAAGGCCAGCCGCTCGCTGCTTTTGTAGTAGTCTTGGTGGTAATCCTCAGCCGGATAAAACGGCGCATCGCCAAGGATTGGGGTCACGACTTTGGCGCCGAGGGCGGTCTGCGCCTCGGCCTTTGCCGCCTCTGCAGCGCTTTTCTGGGCGGGGCTGCCCGCAAAGATCGCGGTGCGGTAGCTTTCCCCTCGGTCACAGAATTGGCCGCCCGCATCCGTCGGGTCGATTGAGCGGAAAAAGAGATCCAGCAGCGTTTTGCGGCTGACCACGTCTGGGTCGAACTGGATTTGCACGGCCTCATAGTGGCCAGTGTTGCCGCCGGTGACCTGTTTGTAGGTGGGGTTCTGGGTGCGCCCCCCGGCAAAGCCCGAGACGGCTTCTTTCACGCCTTTGACGGATTCGAAATCCGCCTCGACGCACCAGAAACAGCCGCCCGCGACGGTCAGCACCTCGGTTTGCGCTGCTGCGGCAGGACGGTTCTGCGTCGCGAGGCCCAAGGTGATGGCGAGGGTCAGAATGGCGGGTTTGAACATTGATTTTCGGAACATGATGGTCCTCCTCTGGCGTAGGGTTGCCGCTGGGGCTGAGATAGCGCAAGGCCGGGGCAGGGGAAGTCACGCGCTGGTGAAGGCAATTTACCACTTGGCGAGATGGCCCGTTCTTTCTAGCGTTCCGGGTTCAACGGCAATGGGGGAAACCTTTCATGCGAATTGCGATGTGGTCAGGGCCACGCAATCTAAGCACCGCGATGATGTATAGTTTCGGGGCGCGGCAGGACTTTACCGCGATGGATGAGCCTTTCTACGCGGCCTATCTGAAGGCGACCGGGTTGGAACATCCGATGCGCGACGCGGTTCTGGCAGCACAGGACCAAGACCCTGCGCGGGTGCCCTTAGGGTTTGTGCAGGACGGTGCGCGGCATCTTTATATGAAACATATGGCGCAGCATATGATTGACGGGTTTCCGCTGGACTGGGCGGAGGATTGTGTGAACATCCATCTGATCCGCCATCCCGCACGGGTGATCGCGAGCTACGCCGCGAAACGTGAAGCGCCCCGTTTGGCGGACATTGGATTTGACCGGCAGCTTATGCTGTTTGAGCGTTTGGGCGGGCTGGTCATCGACAGTGGCGATATCCGTGCGGACCCGGAGGGGATGCTGCGCAAACTCTGCGCCGCGATCGATCTGCCTTTCGACCCTGCGATGCTGCGCTGGCCTGCCGGACCACGCCCCGAGGATGGGGTTTGGGCCCCGCATTGGTATGGGGCGATTCATCAAAGCACCGGATTTGCCGGACCCGAGGGGGATTTGCCCCTGCTGAACGGGGCGAATGCTGAGGTTCTGGCCGCCGCCTTACCCTATTATGAGCAGCTATTTGCGGAACGTCTTAAAAAATTCTGAAATCTGCGAAACTTATTTTGGGTCGCTGTCGTGACTACGGCGTTATTTCAAACGGAGGGAAAACCAGATGAAAAAATTTGCAAGCACCGTAGTCGCCCTGTCCATGATCGCCGGTGGCGCATGGGCTGATGCTCATGCCATGGCAATGGTCGAAGCGTCGGGCCAAGATGTTTCGAATGGCGTCGTTAGCGCCGATAAAGTGATGGCAGGAGAGAATGGCTGGCTGGTCGTGCACCGCACCGATGCCGACATGAAGCCCGGCCCTGTTGTGGGCTATGCGCCGCTGCGTGCGGGGGAGAACACCGACGTGGTCGCGATCCTGCAAGAGGACGTGGCTTCGGGTGATATGCTGATGCTGATGGTGCATTCCGAAGATGGCGGCATGAAGACCGGTGTGTTCGAATACACGCTGGGCGCCAAGGAAGATGGGCCGATCAAGCCAAACGGCGAATTGGTGATGAAAGTCGTCACTGCCGATTGATTTGGCATTGATAGATGTAGAAAGGCCCGGGCGGAAGCGTCCGGGCCTTTTGCGTTTTTGTTTGGGGCCAGCCGCCGGGGGGCGCTGCCCCCGGACCCCCGCGGGTATTTAAGAAAGAATGAAGGGGGTCTAGGTCCCCCGTGTTTCAGCCTTTGGTGCGTTTGTCGCGGGCGGCGAGGAGTTTGAGCCGCAGGGCGTTGAGTTGGATAAAGCCTGCGGCGTCTTTTTGATCGTAGGCGCCGGCGTCGTCTTCGAAGGTCACATGGGCTTCGGAGTAGAGGCTGTGATCGGACCAGCGACCCACGGTGCGGACGTGGCCTTTGTAGAGTTTCAGACGCACGGTGCCGGTGACATGGGCTTGGCTTGCGTCGATGGCGGCTTGCAGCATGGTGCGCTCGGGGCTGTACCAGAAGCCGTTGTAGATCAGTTCGGCGTATTTCGGCATCAGCTCGTCTTTGAGGTGCATGGCGCCGCGGTCGAGGGTGATAGATTCGATGCCGCGGTGGGCTTCGAGCAGCAGGGTGCCACCGGGGGTCTCATAGATGCCGCGGGATTTCATGCCGACGAAGCGGCCTTCGACCAGATCGAGACGGCCGCAGCCGTGTTTGCCGCCAAGCTCATTGAGTTTGGTGAGGATCGTGGCGGGAGACATTGCTTCGCCATTGATGCTGACGGCGTCGCCGCGCTCAAAACCGATTTCGACATATTCGGGCGTGTTCGGCGCGTCTTCGGGGTTTACCGTGCGCTGGTAGACATAGTCGGGCGCGTCGATTGCGGGGTCTTCGAGGACTTTGCCTTCGGAAGAGGTGTGCAGCAGATTGGCATCGACGGAGAAGGGGGCTTCGCCGCGTTTGTCTTTTGCGACGGGAATTTGGTGCGCTTCGGCGAATTCCAAGAGTTTGGTGCGGCTCGACAGATCCCATTCGCGCCAAGGGGCGATGACTTTGATGTCGGGGTTGAGCGCGTAGGCGGCCAGTTCAAAGCGGACCTGATCGTTGCCTTTGCCGGTTGCACCGTGGGCCACGGCATCGGCACCGGTTTCTTCGGCGATTTCCACGAGGCGTTTGGAGATCAGCGGGCGGGCGATGGAGGTGCCCAGTAGGTAGAGGCCTTCATAAACCGCATTGGCGCGGAACATTGGGAAGACGAAATCGCGAACGAATTCTTCGCGCACGTCTTCGATGTAGATGTTCTCGGGTGCGATGCCCATCATCTCGGCTTTTTTGCGGGCCGGTTCCAGCTCTTCGCCTTGGCCGAGGTCGGCGGTGAAGGTCACCACTTCGCAGCCATATTCGGTTTGCAGCCATTTCAGGATGATCGAGGTATCGAGGCCGCCGGAATAGGCAAGCACGACTTTCTTAGGCGCGGACATGACGGGGTTCCTTTCAAGTTCGCCCTGCGAGGTAGCGGTTTTCGTGGGCGCGGGCAAGATTGAAGCCTGCGTTGACCTATGCAGGCTGCGCGCCTATCGACGAATGGCAGCAAGGAGAGCACAGATGGCGGATGAATTTGCACAGAAAGCACAGGCGGCGGCAGAGGCGCTGCGGGCATTGTTCCCGGCGACACCGCTGCTCCGCAATGAGCATCTGTCGGACCGCTTTGGCGCGGATATCTGGCTGAAGCGCGAGGATTTAAGCCCGGTGCGCTCTTACAAGCTGCGCGGAGCGTTCAATGCGATGCGCAAAGTGATCCCGGGGCAGGGGCTGTTTGTCTGTGCCTCGGCGGGGAACCATGCGCAGGGGGTGGCTTTTGCCTGCAGCCATTTCGGGGTGCGCGGCGTGATTTTCATGCCGGTGACCACGCCGCAGCAGAAGGTTCAAAAGACCCGGATGTTCGGGGGTGAGAATGTCGAGATCCGGCTGGTGGGGGATTATTTCGATGCCACCTTGGCGGCAGCACAGAGTTTTTGCCGGGACGAGGGCGCGCATTTCCTGTCGCCTTTTGACGATGATGACGTGATTGAGGGGCAGGCTTCTGTTGCTGTGGAGATTGCCGCGCAATTGGGCCGGGTGCCGGATCGGGTGATCTTGCCCGTAGGCGGCGGCGGGCTGTCTTCGGGGGTGGTCAGTTATTTTGGGGACGCCTGCGACTATACATTCGTCGAACCCGCAGGGGCTCCGAGCCTTGCGCGGGCGTTGGAGGCCGGGGCGCCGGTTGATGTCTCTCCGATTGATAACTTTGTGGATGGCGCTGCGGTGGCCAAGATCGGCGCGCGGACCTTTGAGCGTTTGCGCGGGGTGAACCCGGCGGATGTGGTGCATCTGCCGGAGGACCGGATTTGCGTGACGATCAACGAGATGTTGAATGTCGAAGGCATCGTTTTAGAGCCAGCAGGCGCGCTGTCGATAGATGCGCTGGGCGAGGTGGCCGATCAGATTGTCGGCAAGACGGTGGTCTGTGTGGCTTCGGGCGGCAATTTCGATTTCGAGCGTTTGCCAGAGGTCAAAGAGCGGGCGCAGCGCTATTCGGGCGTGAAGAAATATTTTATTCTGCGCATGCCGCAGCGGCCGGGGGCGTTGAAGGAGTTTCTGATGCTGCTTGGTCCGGAGGATGACATCTGCCGGTTTGAGTATTTGAAGAAGTCGGCGCGAAATTTCGGCTCTGTCCTCATTGGGATCGAGACGCGGCGACCTGAGAATTTTAAGCCCTTCCTTGAACAGCTGGGGCAATCCGGCTTTACCTATACGGATATCACCAACGACGAGACCTTGGCGCAGTTCGTGCTGTAGGCGCGCCCGACGCGGCGGATTTACAGAAGAATTCACGTTTCGGTAAGCCATCGCTGTTTAGATCAGCAGGCCTGTCAGGATCGTGTCGCATGAAATTGGATATCCCCAGCCTCTCTGAAGCGGTGGCGACGCCTGCTGTGTCGCCATTGATTTTGGTGGTTGAGGGGGATGAAACCCATCGGGGTTTTCTCTCGGCGTCTCTGAGGGCATGGGGGTATGAGGTGATCTCTGCCGCGTCGGGTGCTGTGGCTCTGACCCTTTGCGAGCGCCGTTTGCCTGATATTGTGCTCTGCAGTTGGGCGATGACGGGGCTGTCGGGGCTCGACGTCTGCCGGGCTTTCCGAAGCCTGTCGGAAGAGCGTCGTGGCTATTTCATTTTGCTCACCGACAGGCCTGAAGGTGGCGTGGTGACCCGCGCCCTTGATGCGGGGGCGGATGATGTGTTGATCCGGCCAATCGGTCCGCCGGACCTGCGCGCACGGGTCATGGCAGGGGAGCGTTTTCTGGTCATGCAGCGTGAGTTGACGCAGAAAAACAAGCTGATCACCGAAACATTGGATGTTCTTCGGCAGGTGCATGCGCTGATCGACAAGGATTTGATTGAGGCCAAGAAATTCCAGCAATCGCTGCTCCGCGAACGCTATCGCGCCATGGAGGGGGGCAATCTGTCGATGATGCTGCGCTCCGCCGGGCATGTTGGCGGCGATTTGGTGGGGTATTTCCCTGTGCGGCCGGGGGTCGTGGGGCTTTTCGGTTTGGATGTGTCGGGCCATGGCATCAGCTCGGCCCTGATGACGGCGCGGCTGGCCGGATATCTGTCGGCGTCGACGCCGGACCAGAACCTTGCGCTCACGCTATTGCCCGGGGGCAGCTATGCGGCGCGCCCCCCGGGGGAGGTGATCGAAGAGCTTAACGATCTTGTTCTTCATGAGATGGAGACGGAGCATTATTTTACGCTGATGCTGGCGATTGCCGACCTCACCACCGGGGAGGTCACAGTTGCGCAGGCAGGGCACCCGCATCCCGCTTTGCTGCGCGGCGATGGGCAGGTCGAACAGCCGGGCACCGGGGGCTTTCCTGTTGGCTTGCTCGCCGGGGTGGGATTTGAGGAATATAAGCTTCAGATGGCGCCGGGGGACAGGTTATTGATCCTATCGGATGGGGTGACGGAATGCCCCGATCCGGGCGGAGAGATGTTGGGCGAAGAGGGTTTGGCGCGGATGCTGGGTGAATTGCGCCGGTTCAGCGGTCCGGCGCTTCTCAGCGCGCTGGTCTGGAAGCTTTCCGAATTCGCGGGCAGCCGTGATTTCCCCGATGATGTTTCAGGGATATTGCTGGAGTATCAGGGCAACGTTTAGCGCAGGTGGCGTTGCAGAAACAGGCGGTCGCCTTCGTTTGCGAGGGTCGCCAATGCTTCGCTGGCCGATAGCACCAAGGTGGCGTGATGCGGCTCTGTCGGCGCGGCGATCTGGCGCACGGGATGCGCGACGTAGATATGGCAGAACTTTTGCGCCCAGAGGTCGTAATCCTTCATATAGGTAAAGCGACGGAACGCGCCCAATCGGCGCGGGCGGGCAATGCGCCAGCCGGTTTCCTCCAGCACTTCGCGGTGGAGTGCTTGGAGCGGGGATTCTCCCACTTCGATACCGCCGCCGGGCAATTGCACCTCGGTGTCTTGGGCCATTTCCAGCGTCATCAGAAAACGGCGTTGCAGCGGGAGAATGGCATAGACCCCGGGCCGCGGTGTGTAGCTTTGGCCGGGCTGTGGTGTCTCACCTGTACGTCGGATCATCTGCTGCCCCTTTTTCCATGGGTTGCTGCGCCTATATAGACGCGGTATGCCAAGCGGCCCCCGATAAGGAAACCCGATGACCCAAGGAACTAAAATCGCGTGGGACGATACCGTTCTGCCCTTTCAGCTTGATGATGTCGACATGCGCGGCCGCGTGGCGCGGCTTGATGGCGTGTTGGAGGGCATCCTGAAGCAGCACGACTATCCGCCGCAGGTCGAAGCCTTGGTGGCCGAGATGGCGTTGTTGACCGCATTGATCGGTCAGACGATCAAACTGCGTTGGAAACTGTCGCTACAGGTGCAATCCAAAGGTGCCGTTCGGATGATCGCGACCGATTACTACGGCCCCGAAAAGGAAGGCGAGCCTGCGCGCATCCGCGCCTATGCCAGCTATGATGCGGATCGGCTGACCGATGACGCCCCGTTTGAACAGATCGGCGAAGGCTATTTCGCGATCATGATCGACCAAGGCAAAGGCATGACCCCCTATCAGGGCATCACGCCACTGGCTGGCGGGTCTTTGGCTGCCTGTGCGGAAGCCTATTTCGCCCAGTCCGAGCAGTTGCCGACCCGCTTTTCGCTAAGCTTTGGCAAATCGTCGGGTCCGGGCGAGCCAGAGCATTGGCGTGCTGGTGGCATCATGTTGCAACATATGCCCAAAGCCTCGCCACTATCGGCGTCGGGCGAAGGGACGGGTGAGGTCCTCAAGGCCGATGATTTGGTCGAAGGCGACGAGGCCGAGAATTGGAACCGCGTGAACATCCTGCTCGGCACGGTTGAGGATCTGGAGCTGATCGGCCCCAGCGTACCGCCGACCGATCTTCTGTTGCGATTGTTTCACGAGGAACAACCGCGGGTATATGATGCCCAACCGGTCCGTTTCGGCTGTACCTGTTCCGAAGACCGCGTGCGTCAAAGCCTGTCGATCTACTCGGCCCGCGACATCGAAAAGATGACGACCGATGATGGCCGAGTGACCGCCGACTGCCAGTTCTGCGGCGCGCATTATGACCTTGATCCGGCCACGGTCGGTTTCGACGCCAAGGCCTAGGGTGAGCGACCGGTTCCAATCCTTTCGCGAGGCGCTTGCCCAGACTGGGGTGGAATCCTCCGATTTCGATCTGAACCCGGAGGTCACCCTGCCCGAGGGGCGCAGTCTGCGGCCTGCGGGTGTGCTCGCCCCGGTGGTGGATACCGGAACGCGGCTGGAACTGATCCTGACCAAGCGGTCTTCGGCGCTGAAACATCACCCCGGGCAGATTGCCTTTCCGGGGGGTAAACAAGACGGCGGCGATGCGGATGTCATCGCCGCCGCCCTGCGCGAAGCGCGCGAAGAGATCGGCCTGCCGAGCGACATCGTAGATGTCTTGGGTGTTCTTCCGGCCCATGAGACGGTCACCGGCTTTAGCGTCACCCCCGTGATCGGCTATGTGACGCGCGATTTCACCGTGGTGCCAGAACCCGGCGAGGTCGAAGAGGTGTTTCGCGTACCGCTCGACCATGTGCTGAACCCCAGCAACTACCTTGTGCATTCCCGGCGTTGGCGGGGCCAGCGGCGGTATTATTACGCTGTTCCCTATGGCCCCTATTACATCTGGGGCGCGACCGCGCGTATGTTGCGGGCATGGGCGACCCGCATGAACACATGATTCCAACCACGACGCGATGGTTACATGACGCAGACGCACAGCGGGTTTGCCGCGTGGTGCAGGATGGTGGGCACCGTATCTATTTCGTCGGCGGTTGCGTGCGCGACGCGCTGTTGGGTCTGCCGGACAGCGATGTGGACCTCTCCACCGATGCGACACCTGAAGCGGTGATGGCGCTGGCCAAGGCCGCCGGGGTCAAGGCCGTGCCGACAGGGATCGACCATGGCACGGTAACGCTTGTGTCGGGCGGCAAACCGTTTGAGATCACCACCTTTCGGCGCGATGTGGAAACCGATGGCCGCCGGGCTGTCGTGGCCTTTTCCACCGATATCGCCGAAGATGCCCGCCGCCGTGATTTCACGATGAACGCGCTCTATGCCACGCCCGAGGGCCGTGTGATTGACCCGTTGGGCGGCCTGCCTGACCTGTACGCGCGACGGCTGCGTTTTATCGAGGATGCAGGTCAGCGTATCCGCGAGGATTACCTGCGCACCCTGCGCTATTTTCGCTTCATGGCGTGGTATGGCGACCCGGAGGCGGGGCCGGAGCCGGAGGCGCTGGATGCCATCGCGTCGAATTTGGATGGGTTAGAAACGCTTTCGGCAGAGCGTGTCGGGCAGGAGTTCAAAAAGCTGCTCCGCGCGCCGGATCCCGCCCCCGCCTTGGCGTTGATGCGGCAAACCGGTGCCTTGCCGGTGCTTTTGCCGGGGAGTGATGACCGCTGGCTATCCATGCTGGTTCATTTTGAACAAATGTTGGGGCTTGAGCCTGACTGGCTGGTTCGGCTGGCCGCGCTGGGCGGGGAAGCCTTGGCGGATCGTCTGCGGTTGAGCAAGGCAGAGGCCAAGCGCCTGACGTTGCTGCAAGAGCAAGGCTTTGCCGGGCCACCGCTGGCCGAACTTGCCTATCGTCATGGGGCAGGGATCGCCCGTGGCGCTGCAATGCTACGCGGCGCTATGGCAGAACAGATGCCCGAAACCACCGTGTTAGAGACGATTTCGAACGCCGCCACTGCCCGTTTTCCGGTAATGGCCAAAGACCTGATGCCAGCGTTCAAAGGCCCGGCCTTAGGGCAAGAGCTTGCCCGGCTGGAGCAAATCTGGATCAACTCCGGCTTCACCCAGACCCGCGCGGAGTTGCTGCGAAAGTCCAGCTAGGTCGACATCGCGCGGAAATTCGGCTATCCAAACCGCATTACAAGGGAGATGGGCGAGATGTACCGCGGGATCTGGTTTAGCTAAGCTGGCATAACCATTGCCCCTTTGCGGCTTTGCTATTGGGCATTGCCGCGTATTTTGCACGTCTATTTCCAAGGTCTCCCCATGTTTCGCTTTTTCGAAAACCTCGTTGATCCCTATGTTGCCTATCGGGAAAAGGATCATCCGCCGCAGGGTCTTTGGCCCTTTTTGCGGGACTACGCGCAGCCGTTTAAAATGGTCTTTGTCCTCGCCGGGGTGATGGCGATCCTTGTCGCAGCGATCGAGATCGGTTTGATCTACTATATGGGCCGTATCGTTGACCTGCTCGGCAGCGACCCCGCGCAGATGTGGGAGGACTATGGCACCGAACTGACCCTCGTGGCCCTTGCCGTGCTGTTCCTGCGGCCCTTGGTGCAGGCGGTCGACGTGATGCTTCTCAACAATGCGATCCTGCCGAACTTTGGCACCCTGATCCGCTGGCGGGCGCATCGGCATGTGTTGCGGCAATCCGTCGGCTGGTTCGAGAATGATTTCGCCGGGCGTATCGCCAACCGGATCATGCAGACACCCCCGGCAGCGGGGGAGGTGATCTTTCAGGTTTTTGACGCGATCTCTTATTCGCTGGCCTATATGATCGGCGCGGCGATCCTGTTGTCCACCTCTGATATCCGCTTGTTAGTGCCGCTTTTGGGGTGGTTTATCCTCTACGCTGGCTTGGTGGCATGGACGATCAAACGGGTCGGGCCTGCGTCCAAGGCGGCGTCGGACGCGCGGTCTCAGGTGACGGGGCGCGTGGTGGATGCCTATACGAATATCCATTCGGTCAAGATGTTCGCGCATCATGATTTAGAGGTCGACTTTGCCGGAGAGGCCATCGAAGAGGCGCGGCGTACCTTTCAGGGCGAGATGCGGATTTTCAGCATCATGGACGTGGTGCTGACCCTTCTTAACGGCATGTTGATCGTGGGTATCGTCGGTTGGGCGCTGGTGCTTTGGATGGCGGGCGAAGCGAGCGTCGGCGTCGTGGCCGCTGCCGCCGCGCTGGCGCTGCGGCTTAACTCAATGACCAGTTGGATCATGTGGGCGCTGTCGAGTTTCTTCCGCGAACTGGGTGTCGTGGCCGAGGGGATGGAGACCATTGCCCAGCCCCTCGCCCTGACCGACCGACACGATGCGCCCCCCTTGAAGCTGACCGAAGGCCGGATCGAGATGGCAGGGCTAAGCCATCATTACGGGCGCGAAAGCGGCGGGATCCAAGGTATCGATATCACCGTGCAGCCGGGGGAGAAGATTGGCCTTGTTGGCCGCTCTGGCGCAGGGAAATCGACCCTCGTGAAACTGATGCTGCGGTTCTACGATGCCGAAACAGGTCAGATCCGGATCGACGGGCAGGACATCGCACAGGTGCGGCAAGACAGTCTGCGGCGGCATATCGGTGTCGTGCAGCAGGATTCATCGCTGCTGCACCGCTCGGTGCGGGAAAACATCCTTTATGGCCGCCCTGATGCAACCGAGGCTGAGATGATCGCGGCTGCGAAACAGGCGCAGGCGCATGAGTTCATCCTTGATCTGACTGACCCGGAGGGGCGGGCGGGCTATGAGGCACGTGTCGGTGAACGGGGTGTGAAGCTTTCCGGCGGGCAGCGTCAGCGTATCACGCTGGCGCGGGTCATCCTGAAGAACGCGCCGATCTTGCTGCTGGATGAGGCGACAAGCGCGCTCGACAGTGAGGTGGAGGCGGTCATTCAAGAAACGCTCTATGACATGATGGCGGGCAAGACGGTCATCGCCATCGCGCACCGCCTGTCCACGATTGCCGAGATGGACCGAATTCTGGTTTTGGATCAGGGCCGTATTGTCGAAGAAGGCACCCATGACGCGCTTTTGCAGAAAGCTGGCCTATATGCAGCCTTCTGGCACCGTCAGTCGGGCGGTTTTCTCGCATTGGATGACAAGTCGTGAGCATTTCGAACTGGATCAATCCGTTTCACCCCGCCGATGGCCCGCCGCCGCAAACGCTGGGGGCTTTCATGCGCTGGTGCCTGTCGGGCGCTTGGCCGGTGCTCTGGCTCGCGGCCTTTCTGTCGGCAGCCGCCGGCGCGATGGAGGCGGGCACGGCGTGGATTTTGGGCAAGGTCATCGATGCCACGGTCAGCACGGGCCCAGAGCGGTTTTTCGAAGGCAGCAGTCTGGTGTTAGTACTGGGCGCGGTGGCGTTCTTTCTGGTGGCGCGGCCTGTGCTGTTCGGCCTGTCCTCGGCCTCGAACGCGATCATGGTGCAGCCCAATGTCAACCCGCTGGTGCTGTCGCGTTTGCACCGTTGGACGCTGGGGCAGAACGTAAATTTCTTTGACGAAGACTTCGCCGGGCGTATCGCGCAAAAGCAGATGCAGGCGGCGCGGGCGGTGACGGACGTGGCGGCTGAGGTGATCAACGTGGTGGCCTTTGCGCTCGCCTCCCTCGTGGGGTCGGTGGCGCTGCTTCTGGCGATCGATTGGCGCGTGGCGGTTGGGTTTTCGGTCTGGCTGGTCATGTATCTGGCGCTGATCAACTGGTTCTTGCCGCGCGTGCGCAAGCGGGCGGCGGGCCGTGCCGGGGCGCGGGCGTTGGTGTCGGGGCAGGTGGTGGATACGATCACCAATATCAAAACGGTGAAACTCTTTGCCCATGCCGATCACGAGGACCGCGCAGCGCTTTCCGCGATGCAAAGCTTTCGGGCCCGGGCGCTGGAGTTTGGCTATCTCGCCGCAGGGTTCCGTTTGGCGCTGATGAGCCTTGCCGGGCTTCTGCCGGTTCTGCTGTTGGGCGGCACGATCCTGCTGTGGCAGCGCGGCATGGCGAGCGAGGGGGATATCGTGGCCTCGGGTGCCATCGCGATCCGTATCGCGCAGATGACCGGCTGGGTGTCTTTCACGCTGATGGCGATCTATTCCAACATTGGTGAGGTCGAAGACGGGATGCGCACCCTGACGCCGCGCGTGCGGTTGGATGATGGGCCTGATGCGCAGGAATTGGTCGTGGAGGCCGGGCAGATCGAACTGCGCGACCTCGGCTTTGCCTATGGCCGCCAGACGGGTGGGATCGACCAAATTTCACTGACCATCAAACCGGGCGAGAAGCTGGGGATCGTTGGTGCCTCGGGGGCAGGGAAATCGACCCTCGTTGCGCTGCTTTTACGGCTCTATGAACCGGAACAGGGCAAGATCGTGATTGACGGAATGGATACATCGGAAGTCACGCAAGAGAGCTTGCGGCGCAATATCGGCATGGTCACGCAAGAAACCGCGATGTTCAACCGTTCGGCACGGGACAACATCCTTTACGGGCGGCCCGATGCGACCGAGGCCGAGGTTATCGCGGCGGCCGAACGTGCCGAAGCGCATGAATTCATTCAGGAACTCGAGGATCACAAAGGCCGCCGCGGCTATGACGCGCATCTGGGGGAGCGTGGGGTGAAGCTTTCGGGTGGGCAGCGTCAGCGCATCGCCTTGGCCCGAGCGATCCTGAAAGACGCGCCCATACTGGTGCTGGACGAGGCGACAAGCGCGCTGGATAGCGAAGTTGAGGCGGCCATCCAGCAGACCCTAGACCGCGTGATGGAAGGCAAAACCGTGCTGGCCATCGCCCACCGCCTATCGACCCTGACAGAGATGGACCGCATCATGGTGTTGGACGCAGGCCGCATCGCAGAGATCGGCAGCCATGCTGATCTGCTTGCCCAAGATGGGCTTTATGCACGCTATTGGCATCGTCAGTCAGGCGGGTTTCTGGATGTGAGGGCGGCGGAATAGGCTTTCGCTGTGGCCTTTGCCGCGCTATGGGCAGGCTATGACAGAACATCACATCTTGCGCCTTGGCCACCACGGCGACGGCATCGCCGAAGGTCCGATCTTTGCTCCGATGACCCTGCCGGGGGAAACCGTCAGCGGTGAGGTCGAGGGCCAACAGCTGCGCGACGTGCGGATCGTTACGCCGTCAGGACAGCGGGTCGCGCCGCCGTGCCGCCATTTCAAATCCTGCGGGGGCTGCCAGTTGCAGCATGCCGCAGATGATTTCGTGGCTGCGTGGAAGGTTGATGTGGTGCGCAATGCGCTGTCGGCGCATGGGTTAGAGACAGAATTTCGCCCCATCCAAACCTCACCCGCGCAATCGCGCCGCCGGGCCACCTTTGCTGCGCGCCGCACGAAAAAGGGCGCCATGGCGGGGTTCCATGGCCGCGCTTCCGACGTGTTGATCGAGGTGCCGGGCTGTCAGTTGGTCGACCCCGCGCTTTTGCCGGGGTTGAAGGTTGCAGAGGAACTGGCGCTGATCGGCACCAGCCGCAAGGCCGAATTGGCCGTGACCGTGACGCTGTCGGAAGAGGGGCTGGACGTGTCGGTTGCCAATGGCAAACCGCTCGATGGGCCGCTGAGGCAACAGTTGGCGCAGACCTGTGAGGCTTTGGCGCTAGCACGGCTGACTTGGAATGGCGAGGTGATCGCGATGCGTGCGCCGCCCGCGCAGCGCTTTGGCAACGCAGCGGTCACGCCCCCGCCGGGCGCGTTTTTGCAAGCCACCCGCCATGGCGAAGCGGCCCTGCGCGCCGCCGTCGTGGATGCCGTGGGGGAGGCCGAGACCGTGGCGGACCTGTTCGCAGGCTGCGGGACCTTCGCTTTGCCACTGGCGCAAAAGGCGCGGGTTCATGCGGTTGAGGGCGATGCCGAGATGATCGCCGCGCTTGAGGGCGGCTGGCGACGGGCCAAGGGGGCCAAACCGCTCACCGTTGAGACACGCGATCTGTTCCGCCGTCCGCTCTTGCCGGATGAATTGGCCAAGATCGACGCCGTCGTACTGGACCCGCCCCGCGCCGGGGCCGAGGCGCAGGTGGCCGAGATCATCCGCGCCGGGGTGCCGCGCGTGGCCTATGTTTCTTGCAACCCGGTCAGCTTTGCCCGTGATGTGCAAAATATGGTGGCGGCAGGGTATCGGCTGGACTGGGTGCAGGTCGTGGACCAGTTTCGCTGGTCGTCGCATGTGGAGCTTTCTGCTTGCCTGACACTGCCGGAAGGTTAGGCAAAAGGGCTGCATTTGGCTCGGCTCATCACCTCTTTTTGAATGAAATTAATCCCTCATTGTGGTAGCTCAGGTAAAAAGGGCCGGAATGGCCGGGGCTTTGAGGGCACAGTGATGAAGCGCAGGACAATGATACTTGGCGGCACCGCTATGGTGGCGCTTGGGGCGTGCAGCAACAGTAAATTCAAACGATACAATGGTCCCGAAGTGACCTATGTGGTTGTGAACAAAAGCCAACGTCGCATGATGCTGTTGCATCATAACCGCGTGTTGGAAGACTATCCGATCAAGCTGGGCTTCGCTCCTGTGGGTCACAAGACCTTTGAGGGGGATGGGCGCACGCCCGAAGGGCTGTACCGAATCGACCGTCGCAATCCGAACAGCCGCTTTCATCTTTCCGTCGGGATCGATTACCCCAACGCACGGGATATCGAGACCGCCCGCGCCATGGGCAAAAGCCCCGGCGGCGATATCTTTATTCACGGGCAAAAAGACCCGCGGCAGAAAGAAAAGACCGATTGGACTTGGGGCTGTATCGCGGTCACCAACAAAGAGATCGAAGATGTCTATGCGATGGTGCGCGATGGCACGCCGATCCTGATCACACCCTGATCACCGGGTCGGTTAAAACGAAACCGGCCCCCGCAGGGGCCGGATAAACCGCTTGTTCAGCGAAAGATCAGTTGCCGACGACCAGCGTCCACCAGATCTTGCCGCCGTTTTCCTGATACCAAGAGAAACCCATCTGACGGCCATCGGGTGCCATCAAGATGCGGCGGGTGTCTGGCTGCTCCATCCAGGCGGCGAGGGTCTCAAGCTCGGTCTCATAGGTTTCCGAGATGACTTCGCCGACCAGACCGCCGGTATAGCCAACGCGCTGGATACGGTCGATCGGCGACGACCCGTCAGAGCCGAAGTGCCATGGACGGTTTTGCACCGACATATCGCGCGAGTGGGTCGCGGCGGCGGCGTTCAGTTTGGCATCCAGCGCCAAAGGCGTGACCCCAGCCGAGCTGCGCAGCGCATTCACCGAGTCGAGCATACGGAATTGGATTGTACCCGCGTCGGAACGGCTGATGCGGTAGGAACCGCCGGCTTTGCCGCCACTCGTGCTGGACGGGGCACAGGCAGACAGCGCAACCGTCAGCGCCAGCAGGATGGACAGGATACGGATCATATGAGCGCTCCACGCAATGAGATTTTTTCTGCCTTACATCGGGGCGCGTTGCAGTTCAAACGCACATAGGCGTGACTCTGCCGTATGGGGCCGGTTTCAATTGAAACTGCGTCTTTCGAGCCATATATATGGCGTTAATTAGCATAATTTCAGTTTGGAGACGCTCCATGTCCGCTCACCGTTTTTCGATTAAGAGCCGCCGTGGCTTTCTGGCTGGCAGCGCCGCGATGCTTGCCACACCGGCGCTGGCGCAAAGCACCTCTTCTTTCAACTCCTCCGCGACGACCGAGACAGAGCGCGATCTGACTGAATCGGTCCAGCGCAATGTCTCGAGCTTCCGGATGTTGGATTGGCGCCCCTATTTCAGCAACACGCGCAACGGCGCGGTGCTGGTCGATATCGACAGCCGGGCGGTGCATTACTGGTCCGAGGACCAGAGTGTTTACAAACTCTACCCCTCGTCGGTGCCGCTGACCGAAGATCTCACGCGCCGGGGCCGCACCCGTGTCATCAAAAAGGTCGAGGGGCCAAGTTGGCGTCCCACGCCTTCCATGCTCAAGCGCAATCCCGAGTGGCCGCCCTATGTCGGGCCCGGCCCGGATAACCCGCTGGGCACCCATGCGCTGTACCTCAGCTGGAC
Source organism: Sulfitobacter sp. D7 (assembly GCF_003611275.1). Classification (NCBI taxonomy): domain Bacteria; kingdom Pseudomonadati; phylum Pseudomonadota; class Alphaproteobacteria; order Rhodobacterales; family Roseobacteraceae; genus Sulfitobacter; species Sulfitobacter sp. D7. The sequence goes on along the minus strand of NZ_CP020694.1, from coordinate 84,744 downwards.
GTATTACCGTATCCACGGAACCCATGACACAAGAAAAATTGGCCGCAAGTCTTCCAATGGTTGCATTGGGCTCTATAACGAACATATCGCCGAACTTTTTGCCATGACAAAGGTCGGCACGCAGGTGTTGCTTATTTGACGACATCCCCCTGATTCCTTGATGCAATAGCTGATTCCGGGTTTGCAAACTTTTGCCGATACTGTTTAGAACGAGATTACGAGGTAAGTCTTGGGTGCGTGTATGTATATGATACAGCACGCCTATTCTGGAGGTTATGTTATGAAGAAACTCGTTCTCGCCGCTGCTCTGTCCGCTGCTGCATCGACTGCTTTTGCTGGTTCGCTGGCCGAGCCGATCGTCGAAGCACCGGTCATCGTGGAAGAAACAACAGGTTCGTCCTCGGGCATCCTGGTTCCCCTGATCCTGCTGGCACTGGTTGCCGCAGCTGTTGCTTCCGACTAATCGGAACTGACGATCAAACGGAAAAGGCGGTGCAATGCACCGCCTTTTTTGTATTCTGCGTATGGCTTTGAAAAAGGGGCCGCCGCAGCGACCCCAAGGCGGGCTTAGACCCAGCCAGCCAGATTTTCACTGATGATCGTGGTCAGTGCCTCGATATGCGCGGCATCATCGTTCAGGCAGGGGATATAGGTGAAATCCTCGCCGCCGGCCTCTTCAAAGCTTTCCTTGATCTCTTCGTTGATCTCTTCGAGCGTTTCGATGCAGTCGGCCGAGAAGGCAGGCGCGCAGACGGCGATGCTTTTCTTGCCAGCCTTGGCCTGTCGGGCGACCTCTTCGACCGTATAGGGTTGCAGCCATTCCTCGGGGCCGAACTGCGACTGGAAAGTCGTCATGATCTCGCTGTCGCCCCAGCCCAGACGCTCTTTCAGCAGGCGCGTCGTTTTCTGACATTGGCAATGATAGGGGTCGCCCTCCATCAGATAGCGCTGCGGCAGACCGTGGTAGGAGCAGACCAGCAGGTTGGGCTTTTTGTCCTTCGCGGCATAGGCACGCTCAACCGATTGGGCCAGCGCTTCGATATAGTCGGGGCGGTCGAAATAGGGGGCAACGGTGCGCGACGCAGGCTGCCATTTCTCTTTGGCCAGCGCGGCAAAGAAAGCGTCATTCGCCGTTGCGGTCGTGGCCCCGGCATATTGCGGATACAGCGGGAAAAACAGGATCTTCTGGCACCCTGCGGCGGTCATCGCTTCGACCTTGGACCGGGTCGATGGGTTGCCGTAGCGCATGGCGTAATCGACCATCACATCGTCACCGTAACGCGCCTGCAGCGCCGCCTTGATCTTGGCAGTCTGCGACTTGGTGATCGTCGCCAGCGGGCTCTCGTTCTCGGCCTCGTTCCAGATGGATTTATAGGCCGCGCCGCTGGTGAAGGGGCGTTTGGAAAGGATCACCGTCTGCAACAGTGGCTGCCATTTCCACGGGCTGTAGTCGATCACCCGGCGGTCCGAGAGGAACTCGCTTAGGTAGCGGCGCATCGACCAATAGTCATAGCCGTCCGGCGTGCCGAGGTTGGCGAGCAGGACGCCAACCTTGGGACGCGGGACTTTGGGGTGGTCGTTGGGGCCGTGTTCCGGTTGGCCGGAGTCTGGTTGGGCGGATTGGGGCTGGGCTGCCTGCATGGGGTTTCCTCGCATATGATCCGCGCAGAGATAGCCGCTTTGCAGATTGGGTCAATCGGGGAGCGGCTCCTCGCGACTATTCAGCGCATCTGCAAGCCGCTGTTGGGCCGATCCGGGGCGCAGGGGTTTCTGCTGGCTTTCATCCGGTGCCCACCCGGCGAGGAAGATCATATCGAAGGTCGCGGTAACCCGGCCTGATGCGGCGGTGAAGTGGGTGGCGTAAAGCTCTGCCGCGCGGGTCAGAACCGCGCGGCCCGTGGGGCGGCGCAGGCGGGCTTGCAGGGCGTTGGTCTCACCCATCTCGCGCAGGTCGCGCATCAGGGCCCAAGCGTTTTCGTACTCCACGGTCAGCGGTTGGCTATCGGCCACCGGCAGCGCCAGTCCGGCGCGTTGCAACAGCGCGCCAAGGTCGCGCAGTTCCCCCATCGGGGCGATGCGCGGCGACAGGCCGCCGGTCACTTCGGCTTCAGCTTGGCCAAGGCAGGCGCGCAGTTCATGCAGGGTTTGCCCGCCAAGCGCCACGGCGTGCAACAGCCCATCGGGCCGCAGCGCACGGCGGCATTGGATCAGCTGGCCGATCGGGTCATTCGCCCAATGCAGCCCCATGGCGTGGATCACCAGATCATGGGCCTGCGGTTCCAGCGCCAGCACTTCGGCCTCGGGGATAATCTGGGCCTCGGGGAAGGCGGCTGCCCAGACCTGCGGGAAAGCGGTCACGATGGCTGGAGCGGTAAACGCTTTCTTAACCAATCCCACCCGATCCTGAACCTCATCGGCGGCTGCCTGTTGCAAGAACATGCCCCGCACCGTCGCGCGGGCGCGGCGGTGGGCGAGGGCCTTGGGGTCGGTCAGTGTGGGCTGTGCTGTCATGAGGAACACATAGAATGCCGCCACGGGGACTTCAAACAGCAGTATCACTGATCTATCCGCCCCGCTGTTTGGGCTGCGGCGGTTTGGTCGATGCAGATTTTGGGCTTTGCGGCACCTGTTGGCGCGACACGGGCTTTATCGGTGGCACGGTCTGCGACGCCTGCGGCGTGCCGCTGCCGGGCGGCGGTGATGTGGCTTCACCGCATTGTGATGCTTGTCTTGCCACGCCGCGGCCTTGGGCACAGGGCCGCACGGCGCTGCTCTATCGCGATATGGGGCGCAGGCTGGTCTTGGCGCTGAAACACGGTGACCGCCAAGAGATCGCGCGCCCGGGCGCGCGGTGGATGGCGCAGGCGGCGCAGGGCCTCTTGCCTGATACGGCTCTGATCGCGCCGGTTCCGCTGCATTGGCGGCGTTTGCTGAAACGGCGCTACAACCAATCCGCCTTGCTGGCCAAAGCCCTGTCGGCTGAAACCGGCCGCAGTTGGTGTCCCGATCTGTTGCAGCGCGTCCGGCACACGCCGTCGCTGGATGGGTTGGGTCGGGCGGAACGGTACAGCGTCCTGCAGGAAGCGATCGCAGTTCATCCGCGGCGGCGACACCGTATCATCATGCGACCGGTGATTTTGGTGGACGATGTGTTCACCTCTGGCGCTACACTGACCGCCTGCACAGAGGCATGTCTTGCCGCCGGTTCCGGCCCCGTTTTCGTGCTGGCACTGGCGCGCGTGGCCAAAGAGACCTAGATCACTGTGCAACGTTAACTGTTCAAAGGGTGATCCTATGCAACCTGTCGAAATCTATACGTCGCCGCTCTGCGGTTTTTGTCATTCCGCCAAACGCCTGCTGACCCAGAAGGGAGCGGCCTTTGATGAGGTCGATGTGCTGTCAGAGCCAGAGCGCAAGCAAGAGATGATCCAGCGTGCAGGCGGGGCCCGCACCGTGCCGCAGATCTTTATCGGGGACGTGCATGTGGGCGGCTGTGATGAACTTTATGCGCTGGACCGTGCGGGCAAACTCGACGCGCTGCTGCAAGACAGATGAAAATCGCGCTGCTGCAACTCAACGTCTCGGACGATCCGGCCGCCAATCTGATCGAAACCCGCGCCTTGTTGCGCGAGGCGGTGGCGGGCGGGGCAACGTTTGTCCTGACGCCTGAGGTGACGAATTGCGTCAGCACCAGCCGGCGCCACCAGCAAACCGTGCTTGCCTATGAAGAAGACGATGCCACCCTCGCCGCCCTGCGCGAAGAGGCGGCGAAGGCGGGCATTTGGCTGCTGATTGGCTCACTCGCGCTCAAGACGCGGGGCGGCGATGGGCGTTTTGCCAATCGGTCTTTCCTGATCTCCCCGCAGGGAGAGATCGTGGCCCGTTACGACAAGATCCATATGTTCGACGTGGATATCAGCGCGACCGAGACCTACCGCGAATCCGCAGGCTATCGCCCCGGTGACAAGGCCGTGGTGGCCGAGACGGCTTTTGGCAAGATCGGCATGTCGGTTTGCTATGACATGCGCTTTCCGTCGCTTTATCAAGCGCTTGCAGAGGCGGGGGCGCGTATCCTCACGATGCCTGCGGCCTTCTCTCCGGTGACGGGGGCCGCGCATTGGCACAGCCTGCTGCGGGCGCGGGCGATTGAGAATGGCTGCTATGTGTTGGCCCCGGCGCAGACCGGCACGCACGCCAGTGCCGGACACAAAACCCGCGATACCTATGGGCATTCGCTGGTCGTGGCCCCTTGGGGGGAGGTTGTGCTGGATGCCGGGACGGCCCCCGGCGTTTACTTTTGTGACATGGACATGGAAGAATGTAACAAGGCCCGCGCCAAAGTGCCCAGCCTTGCCAACCGCCGCCCCTTTGCCGCGCCCTGACCGGACCTAAGATGACCGACGATAAAAACACACTTGCGATCATGCTGTTCGGTGAATTGCTGGCCGCCGATCAACAGGTGCGCAGCCGCCTCACGCGGGTTCTGCCGCGCGGGATGGAGATCTCGCATTTTTCGGTGCTGAACTCTCTGTCGTGGCACGGCGGCGAACGCTCGCCCGCGCAATTGGCCGAGACTTTCAACGTCACCCGCGGGGCGATGACCAACACGCTGAGCAAGCTGGAATGGGCCGGTTACGTCCATATCCGCCCCGATTGGGATGACGCGCGGCGCAAGATGGTCGCGATCAGCCCTGCCGGGCGGCAGGCACGGGATGCAGCGGTGAACGCGATCACGCCGATGATTTCCAACGTGGTGGATGATCTGGGCGAAGAGCAGGTCCGCGCCACGCTGCCGATCCTGCGCGCGCTCAGGCGTCAGTTGAGCCAGGGTTGAGGCCCGGATTAAGGCTTGCGGTGACGTAGTTCACGCTCAGATCCCGATCCGACAGACGCCAAGACCATGCGACGGGGTTGAAGACGAAACCCTTGCGGTCCACAGGCTCCAATCCGGCGCGGTTCAGCAGGTCAAAAAGTTCATCCGGCGTGATGAACTTGTTCCAGTCATGCGTGCCCTTGGGCAGCCAGCGCATCACATGCTCTGCGCCCACAATCGCCATCATAAAGGACTTAGGATTGCGGTTCAGAGTCGAACAGATGTGCAGCCCGCCGGGTTTCAGCAGGCGGCGGCAGGCGATCAGGTAGTCGATGGGGGAGGCGACGTGTTCGACGACCTCCATATTCAGCACCACATCGAATTTCTCACCCGCCTCGGCCATCGCTTCGGCGGTGGTGTGGCGATAATCAATCTCCAGCCCCGACTGCTGCGCGTGGATTTGCGCGACGGGGATGTTGCCCGCCGCCGCATCCGCGCCGACCACCTCGGCCCCCAGCCGCGCCATCGGTTCCGACAGCAATCCACCGCCGCACCCGATGTCGAGAATGCGCAGACCCTTAAACGGCGCCTCGGCAGTCAGATCGCGGTCAAACTCGCCCGCGATCTGGCTGGTGATGTAATCCAACCGGCAGGGGTTCAGCATATGCAGCGGCTTGAACTTGCCGTTCAGATCCCACCATTCGGCGGCCATCGCCTCGAATTTGGCGATCTCGGCGGGGTCGATGGTTGATTGATCCGCTTGCATTCTGATCTCCCTGTGCTCTTTTGGGTTCAATGACTATATAGGGCGGCAATGGACAAGTATCCCGACCAAAAACGCGACGCAGCGCATCTTTATCCGCCGGTTGAGCCTTTCGACCAGCGGATGTTGTCTGTGGGGCAGGGGCATCAGGTCTATGTCGAACAATGCGGCAACCCCGATGGTATCCCCGTTGTCGTGTTCCATGGCGGCCCCGGCGGCGGCTGTAGCCCGGCGATGCGGCGTTATTTCGATCCCAAGGTTTACCGGGTGGTACTGTTCGACCAGCGCGGCTGTGGGCGCTCCACCCCGCATGCGTCGGTCACGGACAACACGACATGGCATTTGGTCGCGGATATCGAGCTGATTCGCAGCACACTCGGCATCGACAAATGGATGGTTTTTGGCGGCTCTTGGGGCGCGACGCTGGCGCTGATCTATGCCCAAGCGCATCCAGAGGCCGTGCGCCATCTGATCCTGCGCGGCGTGTTCCTGATGACGCAGGCCGAGCTTGATTGGTTCTACGGCGGCGGGGCCGGGCGGTTCTGGCCCGAACTTTGGGCGCGGTTCGTCGATCTGATTCCCGAAGACGAGCGTGACGATCTGATTGCGGCGTATCACCGGCGGCTATTTTCCGGTGATCTGCGGGTCGAGCAGGACTATGGCCGCGCATGGGCGGCTTGGGAGAATGCGCTGGCCTCGGTTCATTCCGATGGCGTTTCGCATGGCGGTCCTTCGGCCTATGCGCGGGCGTTCTCGCGGTTGGAGAACCATTATTTCACCAACAATGGATTTTTGGAGTTCGACGGTCAGATCCTCGAACATATGGGCCGCATCGCGCATATCCCGGGGGTGATCGTGCAGGGGCGTTACGACATGATCTGCCCGCCTTCGGGCGCCTATGCGCTGGCCGAACGCTGGCCCAATGCCGATCTGCGGATGATCCGCAACGCGGGTCACGCCCTGTCAGAGCCGGGGATCAGCGCCGAATTGGTACGGACCATGGATAGGATTGGCCAGTGACGCGCGGGCGCAACTCTCTGCTGGATCGCCGGGCGCTTTTCACCACCGGTGCGGCTGCGGCTTTGCTGGCCGCGACAGGTGCCAGCGCCGGAGAGCCACCCCGGCGCGGGGGCCGTCTGCGGCTGGCGCTTTCCGGTGCCACCCGAGATGATACTTGGGTCCACGGCGACGGGCTGTTCATGCAGGTCGCGCGGCAGGGCATGATCTTTGACACGCTGACCGAAGTGGCGGGCAACGGCATCCTCAAGGGTGAGTTGGCGACCGGCTGGCAAGCGAGCGAGGGTGCGCGACAGTGGCGGTTTGATCTCCGGCCCGATGTGCGGTTTCACGACGGCAGCCCGCTGACTGCCCGCGATGTTGTGGCCAGTCTGCAAAGAGTACTGCCTCAAACTGAAATTTCCGCGCAGGGTGCCCTGCATGTGCAGATCACCCTGCCCCAAGCGAATCCCGGTCTGCCGCTGTTGCTGTCCGAACCGCGCTATGTGATCCGGCCCGCCCACGCCCCCGAGGCCGGGATCGGCACTGGGCTTTACAGTCTGCGGCGCTTTTCCGCCGGGCGTCAGGTTTTGGCCGAGCGGGTGGAGAGCCATTACAAGGACGGCACTGCCGGTTGGTTCGATACGGTCGAGCTTGTCTCGATCCCCGCGCGGGACGTGCGCGCGCAGGCATTGAGCGAAAGGCTTGTTGATGCAGCGGATTTACCCGCGCGGCCCCGCTATCGCGATCGGGGCGATGTGACGCTTCAGACCGACAGCGCCGGTGAGGTCAGCGCATTGTCGGGCGATCTGCGCCAACCGCCGAACCCCGGACGCCAAGCGCCGATGGACAACCTGCGCGCGCCCGAGCGGTGGTGGTTCGGCTGAGAGGGGTTGCAGTTTCAGGCTTTCCGGCCTATATCCCCTTTCAACAGCGGCGCTTTCGGGTCCAAACCGAAGGCTCCACCGATCTTGAACACGGGCCGCGCGCCCGTTTTTTTATGCCTGAACGAAACTGCCTGATTTAAATTGGATGTCTCATGTCGAATGACCTGATTGCCAAAGCTGCCATTGACCGCCGTCTGGCCGAGATCATCACCCCGGTGATCGAGGACATGGGCTTTGAACTGGTGCGCGTCCGCCTGATGTCGGGCAAGTCCACCATCCTGCAAGTCATGGCCGACCGGCCTGATGGCGGGATCGAAGTGGATGAATGCGCCAAGATTTCGCAGGCCATCGGCGCGGTTTTGGATGTTGAAGACCCGATTTTGGACGAATATGCGCTTGAGGTTTCCAGCCCCGGCATCGACCGCCCGCTGACGCGGCTCAAGGATTTCGATGCCTTTGAGGGCTATGAGGCCAAGATTGAGACCACCGAATTGATCGATGGCCGCCGCCGCTTTAAGGGTGAGCTGGCTGGCGTTGAAGGTGGCGAAGTGCTGATCAACGTCGAAGAAGGCACCATTGGCTTGCAGTTCGACTGGCTCAGCGATGCCAAGCTGGTGCTGACCGACGACCTGATCAAAGAAATGCTCCGCCAGCGCAAAGCGTCTGGTGCGATCGACGAAAACGAATTTGATGATATCGAGACTGAAGAGTCTGCTGAGGGAGACACCTAATGGCCATTACATCTGCAAACCAGCTTGAGCTGTTGCAAACCGCCGAGGCGGTGGCGCGCGAAAAGATGATCGACCCCGGTCTGGTCGTCGAAGCGATGGAAGAATCCCTCGCCCGTGCCGCCAAGTCCCGCTACGGCGCCGAGATGGACATCCGGGTCGACATCGACCGCAAGACCGGCAAAGCGACCTTCACCCGCGTTCGCACCGTGGTCGAGGACGAAGAGCTTGAGAACTATCAGGCTGAGTTCACCGTCGATCAGGCCAAGCAATACATGGCCGACCCCAAGGTGGGCGACACCTACGTCGAAGAAGTGCCCCCGGTTGAGATGGGCCGCATCGCGGCGCAGTCGGCCAAGCAGGTGATTTTGCAGAAGGTCCGCGAAGCTGAGCGTGACCGCCAGTTCGAAGAATTCAAAGACCGCGCCGGTACCATCATCAACGGTCTGGTCAAGCGCGAAGAATACGGCAACGTCATCGTCGATGTGGGCGCTGGCGAAGCGATCCTGCGCCGCAACGAGAAGATTGGCCGCGAAAGCTATCGCCCGAACGACCGTATCCGCGTCTACATCAAAGACGTGCGCCGCGAGCAGCGCGGCCCGCAGATTTTCCTGAGCCGTACCGCGCCTGAATTCATGGCCGAGCTGTTCAAGATGGAAGTGCCGGAAATCTATGATGGCATCATCGAGATCAAGGCCGTCGCCCGCGACCCCGGTTCGCGCGCCAAGATCGCTGTGATTTCGCATGACGGCTCCATCGACCCTGTCGGTGCCTGCGTCGGTATGCGCGGTAGCCGCGTGCAGGCCGTCGTGAACGAGCTTCAGGGCGAGAAGATCGATATCATTCCGTGGAACGAAGACCAGCCGACCTTCCTTGTGAACGCGCTGCAGCCTGCTGAAGTCTCGAAAGTGGTTCTGGACGAAGAAGCCGGAAAGATCGAAGTGGTCGTGCCCGAAGAGCAGCTGTCGCTGGCGATTGGCCGTCGTGGGCAGAACGTGCGTCTGGCCAGCCAGTTGACCGGCCTCGATATTGACATCATGACCGAAGAGCAGGAAAGCCAGCGCCGTCAGGCCGAGTTTGAACTGCGCACCAAGCTGTTCATGGACAACCTCGATCTGGACGAATTCTTTGCCCAGCTTCTGGTCTCCGAAGGCTTCACCAACCTCGAAGAAGTGGCCTACGTCGAAGTCGACGAGCTGCTGGTCATCGACGGTGTGGACGAAGACACCGCTGGCGAGTTGCAGGCCCGCGCCCGCGACGTGCTTGAAGCGCAGAACAAAGCGGCGCTTGATAACGCCCGTGCGCTCGGTGTCGAAGACAGCCTGGTTGAATTTGAGGGTCTGACCCCCCAAATGTTAGAAGCGCTGGCCAAGGACGACGTGAAGACCTTGGAAGATTTCGCCACCTGTGCCGATTGGGAACTGGCTGGCGGTTGGACCACGGTCAACGGCGAGCGTGTTAAGGACGATGGCGCGCTTGAGCCCTTTGAGGTCAGCCTTGAAGACGCCCAAGCTATGATCATGACCGCCCGTGTCATGCTGGGCTGGGTCGATCCGACCGAGCTTGAAGCCGATGCGGACGAGGACGACGTAGAAACAGACGGCGAAACCGCCGAGGAGGCCGAGGCCTAAGCGGGCCTCGGGGGTTGCACATGGGACGCGGTGGCGCCTCGAATGACCGTTCAGACGGTGCGGAACGCAAGTGCATCGCCACGGGCGACGTGCAGCCAAAACACGGGTTGATCCGTTTTGTGATCGGCCCGGACAATCAGGTTTACCCAGATATTTTGGGTAAACTGCCGGGCCGGGGCATCTATGTCTCGGCTGACCGTGCCGCGCTGGAGCTTGCGGTAAAGAAAAAGGCCTTTGCTCGGTCGGCGAAACAGCCGGTCACGCTGCCAGACGGGTTGATCGACGAAGTCGAACAACAATTGGCGCGCCGGGTGGTGGACTTGATCTCGCTCCAGCGCAAGGCAGGCAAGGCGGTCGCCGGCTACGAAAAGGTCAAAGGTTGGTTGCAAACCGAAGAGGCCGAAGTATTGATACAGGCCGTAGACGGGTCAGGGCGCGGTAAGTCCAAGCTGAGCACCCCACACTATGGCCATTACATCGGTTGGTTGACAGCCGATGAATTGGGTTTGGCATTCGGTCGCCAAACTGTGATACATGGGGCGCTCGCCTCTGGTGGACTCACGCAACGTGTTGTAGAGGAAGCCGGACGACTTAAAGGCGTGCGCGTAAACGAGGGTGGCAACGGCCATCCGAAAGGATAGACGAGCTTCATGAGCGATAGTGACGGCAAGAAAACATTGGGTCTGCGCGGTGGCGCACGTCCGGGGAATGTAAAGCAAAGCTTTAGCCACGGGCGTACCAAAAACGTTGTGGTCGAAACCAAGCGCAAGCGTGTTGTGGTGCCCAAGCCGGGTGGCCAGAAACCAACCGGGCCGGGCGCCGGGCCGATTGGCGATCCCAAGAAGCGCCCCGCAGGCATCACCGATGCCGAGATGGAGCGTCGTCTGAAGGCCGTTCAGGCCGCCAAAGCTCGTGAGGTTGAGGAAGCCGCCGCGCGCGAGGCCGAGGAAAAGGCCCGCGCCGAAGAGCGTGAGCGCCGCCGGGCCGAGATCGAAGCCAAGGAACGCGAAGAGCGTGAGCGCGAAGAAAGCCTTAAAGCCAAGGCCGAGGAAGACGCCCGCCGCAAGGCAGAGGCCGAAGCCGCTGCCGCAGCGCCTGCGCCCGAACCTGCCGCATCACGCGAGCCGGGCAGCAAGCCCGCGCCCGCCGCCACGCCGCGCAAAACCACGGACCGTGACCGCGACGACAGCAAGAAGCGCAGCAAAGGTGGCGACAGCCGCCGCGCGGGCAAGCTGACCGTCAATCAGGCACTCGCCGGTGGCGAAGGTGGCCGTCAACGTTCCATGGCGCAGATGAAGCGCAAGCAGGAACGTGCCCGTCAAAAAGCGATGGGCGGCCAAGTCGAGCGTGAAAAGATCGTGCGCAACGTCAATCTGCCCCCGGCAATTGTTGTATCCGAGCTTGCCAACCGTATGGCCGAAAAGACCGGCGCTGTTGTAAAAGCGCTGATGCAGAACGGCATGATGGTCACGCAGAATGAAACCATCGACGCGGATACCGCTGAACTCATCATCGAAGAGTTTGGCCACAAGGTTGTGCGCGTCAGCGACTCTGATGTCGAAGATGTCATCAAAGAGATCGTAGACAAGCCCGAAGACCTGCAAGGTCGCCCCCCGGTCATCACGATCATGGGCCACGTTGACCACGGTAAAACATCGCTGCTCGACGCGATCCGTAATGCGAAAGTGGTTGCTGGCGAAGCCGGCGGGATCACCCAGCACATCGGTGCCTATCAGGTCACGACCGACAATGGTGCGGTGCTGTCCTTCCTCGACACACCCGGCCACGCCGCCTTTACCTCCATGCGTTCGCGCGGGGCTCAGGTAACGGATATCGTGGTTCTGGTGGTCGCGGCGGATGACGCCGTGATGCCACAGACGATCGAGGCGATTGCCCACGCGAAAGCGGCCAAAGTGCCGATGATCGTGGCAATCAACAAGATCGACAAACCTGCCGCCAATCCCGACAAAGTCCGTACCGATCTGCTTCAGCACGAAGTCATCGTCGAGAAGATGTCCGGTGATGTGCAGGATGTCGAAGTTTCGGCCGCAACGGGCCAAGGTCTGGACGAACTGCTCGAAGCCATCGCGCTGCAGTCTGAAATCCTCGAACTCAAGGCGAACCCGAACCGGGCCGCTGTGGGCGCGGTGATCGAAGCGCAGCTGGACGTGGGCCGCGGCCCCGTGGCGACCGTGCTGGTTCAGAACGGCACGCTGCGTCAGGGCGATATCTTTGTCGTGGGTGAGCAATACGGTAAGGTCCGTGCGCTGATCAACGACCAAGGCGAGCGCGTCAAAGAAGCCGGGCCATCGGTGCCGGTTGAGGTGCTTGGCATCAACGGCACGCCAGAGGCCGGTGACGTATTGAACGTGACCGAAACCGAAGCGCAGGCCCGGGAAATCGCCGAGTATCGCGCCAACGCCGCCAAGGACAAACGTGCCGCTGCCGGTGCTGCCACCACGCTGGAGCAGCTGATGGCCAATGCCAAGGCGAACGAAGACGTCAGCGAGCTGCCGATCTTGGTCAAAGCCGACGTGCAGGGTTCTGCCGAAGCGATCGTTCAAGCGATGGAGAAAATCGGCAACGACGAAGTCCGCGTTCGGGTTCTGCACTCCGGTGTGGGCGCGATCACCGAGACGGATGTCGGTCTGGCCGAAGCTTCCGGCGCACCGATCATGGGTTTCAACGTGCGTGCCAATGCATCGGCGCGGAACACCGCGAACCAGAAGGGCGTCGAAATCCGCTACTACTCGGTCATCTATGACCTTGTGGATGACGTGAAAGCGGCTGCGAGCGGCCTGCTGAGTGCCGAGATCAAAGAGAACTTCATTGGCTATGCCAACATCAAAGAAGTCTTCAAGGTCACCGGTGTGGGCAAAGTCGCAGGCTGTCTGGTCACCGAAGGCGTCGCCCGCCGCAGCGCCGGTGTGCGTCTGCTGCGCGACAACGTCGTGATCCACGAAGGCACGCTGAAAACGCTCAAGCGCTTCAAAGACGAAGTGCCCGAGGTTCAGTCCGGTCAGGAATGCGGCATGGCATTCGAGAACTACGATGACATTCGTCCTGACGATGTGATCGAGATTTTCGAGCGCGAAGAAGTGACCCGCACATTGGCCTAAGCCAAGCGCTTACAAGACAAATTCCCCAGAGGCCCGGTCAAATTGCCGGGCCTCTGCTTTTGTGAAGGCCTTTTTGCCGTCGTCAAAGCTGATCCGCGCAAGGTTGACGTGTAGGGGCGAGATATCGATCAAATTGAAATCATTCGGCTCCCCCCGCTGTCGCGACGACAGGCTGGTGCCCGCGTGCAACTGGATCGCTAGATGGCCGTCATGCTCCGGTGCCGGGTGGGCAAAGGTGCCTGCGTGCCAGATGTGCAGATGGCCTGACAGGATCAGGTCCGCGCCGCAGTCCAGAAGCCGTTTCAAGGCCCGCTGCGCGCCCGGAATGGGCCGCTTGTGGGTTTCATTGGGGTGATCCAGCGGGTGGTGGCATACCGCAATGCGCAACGTGTTCTTTCCGCCGCGCGAGAGGGCACGGCAGGCCCGCCCCAAACGGCGCAGGCCCAGTTTGCCAGTCTGCCATTTGAAGCGGTCGACGGTGTTGATCCCCACAGCGACGAAATCCGCGCCTTCGTGCACCGGGGTCAGATCGTGATGGATCCAGCGCCGGTAGTAACGCCATGGGGCCAAGAACCGGGTAAAGGGCCGGTGCAGGGGGATGTCGTGGTTGCCCGGCACGCTCAAGACAGGCGCATTGATCCGGTCGATAAAGGCCCGCGCCGCACGGTATTCCTTTTCCCTCGCCCGCTGGGTCAGATCGCCCGAGATGATCACCAGATCGGGGTCATAACCGTTCACGGCCTCCAACAAGGGCATAAGAAGGTCGGGCCGGTCCTTGCCGAAGTGCAGGTCGGATAGGTGGATCAAGCGGCTCATCGCACGTCCTTTCCAGAGGCGCGGGGGACGAAAATATGGATGGGAGAGGTCGCACGGGTGAGCCTATAGGGGCCCTTCATCACTGCGATCTCTCCGTCCCGCGCGACATATCGTTTGCGCTGTTTCATGCGTATTTCGATCTCGGACCCGCAGAGCATTTCATAATCGGTATGATGTTTCGCCATGCCCGTGGCCAACGCCACCGCATGGCGCAGCAGGCCAAAGCGGTAGGTATCGGGGGCGACCAGCAGCACCATATCGCCGCGCGCGATACAGTCTTGCCCGGCCAGACCCATTTGATCCAATTGAAAGGCGTTGTTGACGGCAAATACAAGCGGGGTCCGGAGGTCGGTCTCTTTGCCGTCGACCACAATGGTCAGCTTGAGCGACGTACGGAAATCTATCAAGGCTTTGATCACCGACCAATAGGCGGCGATCCGACTGCGGCCCCAGCGGCGATAGATGCCCTCCCGTGTCTTGAGGATCGCCGGGTAGGCGCCGATGCTGGCATTGTTCAAGAATGTCTCACCGTTGATCGTCGCCACATGGACCGCGCGGCTTTCGCCGCCTGCGATGACATCAACCGCCTCTTGCAGGTCTTCTGGGATGCCCATCGACCGCGCGAAATAGTTGAAGGTGCCCTGCGGGATGATGCCCAGCGGGCGGTCTTGGTCCTTCATGGCCGAGGACACGCCAGAGATCGTGCCATCCCCCCCGGCCACGGCGATGATGCCCTCGGCCATAGACAGGGCTTGACGGGCCGCACTGGCCGGATCATTCCGTTTGTCGATGTGAATGAATTCTGCCGTGATCCCGTGCCGCGCAAAGGCGGATCGGATGGTGCTTTCGGCTTGGTCACCGTTTTGACGGCCCGAACCGCGGTTCAGGATGACAATAGCGCGCTTCGATGACATAAAATCCCCTGCCAAATGCTCAGGGGAAACGCGGTGGAACGCCTATTTGTTCACCTAAATAGGCGTTCCACGCAGATTTTTCAGACTGGTTTGCCTTCGAAAATCTTACCGTCGACTTGAACGGCCATGCGACCGCCCGCCAACATTTTTACAAAAATACCCTGAACGTAAATGGAACTTCCGATTGCGATGGTTCTCAACATGTCGGCACCCTTTCATACAGATGTTACAACTCTGCCTCAGTATGATGCGCTTTGGGTTAAAAAATCCGCAACATGCTGAGTGATTGGGGATCACTAGTGCAATTCTGCCACTCTAGGCTAGAGCCAATCACGCAATATTGATATGAGCGGCACGTCTGCTTCGGGCATCGGATAGCCGCGCATTTCATTGGGACGTACCCATTTCAGGGTCTGCCCTTCGCGCGAAACCGGGGTGCCGCCCCATTTGCGACAGGCAAAAAGCGGCATCAGCAGATGAAAATCACTGTAGCTGTGGCTGGCAAAGGTCAGCGGCGCGAGACAGGATGCCCATGTCTCGATCCCCAACTCTTCGTGCAACTCCCGGATCAACGCCGCCTCTGGCGTTTCACCGGGTTCGATCTTGCCGCCGGGAAACTCCCATAGGCCCGCCATTGGCTTGCCTTCTGGCCGCTGTGCCAAAAGCACCCGGCCATCGATGTCGATCAAGGCCGCCGCGGAAACGAGCACTGTTTTCATAGGGTCAGGACCGGTAGTCGGCGTTGATGTCGATGTAGCCGTGGGTAAGGTCACAGGTCCAGACGGTGCAGCGGCCTTCGCCGAGGCCCAGATCAACGCCGATGACGACATTCTGGCCCTTCATATGGGCGGCGGCATCCTCTTCGGAATAGTCGGGGCTGCGCCAGCCGTCGCGGGCGACTTCGATATCCCCAAAGCGGATCGACAGGCGGTCGCGGTCTGCCGGAGCGCCTGATTTCCCGATGGCCATGACGACGCGGCCCCAGTTGGGGTCTTCACCAGCAATGGCGGTTTTGATCAGCGGCGAATTGGCGATGGCCATGGCGTGGACCTTGGCCTCGTCATCGTTGGAGGCACCGGTGACGGCCACTTCGACGAATTTCTGCGCGCCTTCGCCGTCTTTGACGACCTGATGTGCAAGGTCCATCATCACGTCACGCAGCGCCGCGTCGAAGGCTTCGTTGTCAGCGACCTCGACCCCGGAGGCCCCCGTCGCGGCCATGATCAGCGCGTCAGAGGTTGAGGTATCGCTGTCGACGGTGATGCAGTTGAATGTCGTCTCGGTATGGGTCGAAAGGCGGTGTTGCAGCGCATCTGTCGCGATTACCGCATCGGTAAAGATATAGACCAGCATGGTGGCCATATCGGGCGCGATCATGCCCGAGCCTTTGGCGATCCCCGCAATAGAGACGGTTTTGCCGTCGATCTCTACGGTCGCGCTGGCGCCTTTGGGGAAAGTATCCGTTGTCATGATGGCCCGCGCGGCGTCTTCGATGCCGGCAGGGTCGAGTTTTGCGTGGAGATCGCCCAGCACGGCGGTGATCCGTTCGTGGGGCAGGGGTTCGCCGATGACGCCGGTGGACGACGTGAAAACCCGCGATTGCGGCACGCCGCAGGCTTCGGCGGCGGCGGCGGTAATCGCCTCGACCGCGTCGGTGCCGCCCCGCCCGGTAAAGGCGTTGGCATTGCCGGAGTTCACGACGATGGCGGCGCCCTCATCCGAGGCACCGCCGATTTTTGCCTGGCAGTCCAGCACCGGGGCCGCGCGGGTGGCAGAGCGTGTGAACGCCCCCGCCACAGCACTGCCCGGTGCCAGCTTCGCCAACATCACATCGGTGCGCCCTTGATAGCGGACGCCAGCAGCGATGGTGGCGAATGTCACGCCGTCAATAACCGGAAGGTCGGGAAAACGGGCCGGGGCGAGCGGCGAGACAGCCAGTGATTTACCCATGGGTCAGTTCAGCCATTCAATGTTTTTAAGAACAGTTGGGTCGATGCCTTCGGCGGCGCTGCGGTCAACCTCGGCGGCCTCGGTCAGGCTTTCGATAGCTGTCTGTACCTTGGTTTGGCGCACTTGGGTTTCAAGCTCTTCGCGCACGTCTTCAAGCGCGGGCGCTTCGCCGGTGCGGGTCTCGTTCAGCTTGATAACATGCCAACCGAACTGGGTTTCCACCGGCTCAGACACGCCACCTGCTTCCATGCCGGCGACGGCTTCTTCAAACTCGGGGACCATCATGCCGGGGCCAAACCAACCCAAGGAACCGCCACCGGGGCCGGAGGGGCCGGTCGATTTTTCTTTGGCAACTTCGGCAAAGTCCGCACCGCCGTCGAGTTCAACCTTGATCGCGTCGGCTTCTTCCTTGGTTTCGACAAGGATGTGCGAGGCATTGAATTCCTGCTCAGGCTCGGCGTCTTTGTACTGCGCGTCATAGGCGGCTTGCAGTTCTTCGTCGCTGACATCTTCGGCCATAACGCCTTCGATCGCCTCACCAGCGGTGAGCGAGCGTGTCTCGTTTTCGATCGACAGGGTCACGCGCGGCGGCAATTCGCCAGTAAAGCTGTCGGCAAGGGCTGTCTGCTGCACAAGCTGATCGAGGATCCCTTGGAACAGCACGTCATCAGGCAGTTGCTGATACTGCTGGGGCAGGGTGGCACGCGCCACGAGCATATGGCCAAGCGTGATTTCAGTGTCGTTGACGGTGGCAACAACCGTGTCGACACCCGGTTCGTCTTGGGCGGCTACAGGCAGCGCCACAGCGGCGGCAAGCGCCAAAG
Organism: Sulfitobacter sp. D7; assembly: GCF_003611275.1. Lineage (NCBI taxonomy): Bacteria > Pseudomonadati > Pseudomonadota > Alphaproteobacteria > Rhodobacterales > Roseobacteraceae > Sulfitobacter > Sulfitobacter sp. D7. The sequence goes on along the minus strand of NZ_CP020694.1, from coordinate 67,303 downwards.
ACGACAGAAAAGTGAGGGGTTTTTGCATGGTTGGGTCCAATCGCTTCCTTCGTAGCAGGGCTGCTACATTGACAGTGTATGGCACGCCCCTTACATCGCCTTATGGCGCTGAGAGGCGCGGGCTCATCCACTATCTATGGGCTGCCATGGCGCTCGGCAACCAGATCGGCGCAAGACATCATAACTTCGGCGGGAGATTACATGCTGGGTATCGGAACAATCGCCAAAAAGGTCTTTGGCACGCCAAACGACCGGATGATCAAGGCGACCCGTCCGCTTGTGGCACGGATCAATGCGCTGGAGCCTGAATTCGAAAAGCTAAGCGACGACGAGATCAAGCTGCGCACGGAAGAGTTGGCCAAACGGGCCAATGCGGGCGAGGACCTTGACGATCTGCTGCCCGAAGCCTTTGCCAACTGCCGCGAGGCTGCGCGCCGCACCCTTGGCCTGCGCGCCTTCGACACCCAGCTTCTGGGCGGCATCTTCCTGCATCAAGGCAATATCGCCGAGCAGAAGACCGGTGAGGGCAAGACCCTGACCGCGACCTTCGCGGCCTACCTCAACGGGCTCACGCATAAAGGCGTGCATGTGGTGACGGTGAACGAATACCTCGCCAAACGTGACGCCGAATGGATGGGCAAAGTCTTTGGCGCGTTGGGTCTGACCACCGGGGTCGCCTATTCCGGCATGCCCGAAGATCAAAAGCGCGCGGCCTATGCCTGCGACGTCACCTATGCCACCAACAACGAGTTGGGCTTCGACTATCTGCGCGACAACATGAAGTCGAACCTGTCGGACATGCTGCAGCGCGGGCATAACTTTGCCATCGTGGACGAGGTCGACAGTATCTTGATCGACGAAGCGCGGACGCCGCTGATTATCTCTGGCCCCTCGCAGGACCGCTCGGAGATGTATCAGATCATCGACACGCTGATCCCCTCGCTGACCGAAGAGCATTACGAGCTGGACGAGAAAACCCGCAATGTGACCTTCACCGATGAGGGCAACGAGTTCCTCGAAGAGCAACTGCGCGCCCGTGATCTGATCGAAGAGGGGATGACCCTTTATGATCCCGAAAGCACGACCATCGTGCACCACGTCAACCAAGGTCTGCGCGCGCACAAGCTGTTCCAGCGCGACAAAGATTACATCGTCCGCGATGGCGCGGTGACGCTGATCGACGAATTCACCGGTCGCATGATGCCGGGCCGCCGCTTGTCGGATGGTCTGCACCAAGCGATCGAGGCCAAAGAGGGCGTTGATATCCAGCCTGAGAACGTGACCCTCGCAAGCGTTACCTTCCAGAACTACTTCCGTCTTTACAACAAACTGGGCGGCATGACCGGCACGGCCCTGACCGAAGCCGAGGAATTCGCCGAGATTTACGGCCTTGGCGTTGTCGAAGTGCCGACCAACGTGCCGATTGCCCGTGTCGACGAAGACGATGCCGTTTACCGCACCGCGCGCGAAAAATACGAGGCCATGATTGAAAAGGTGAAAGAGGCCCACGCCAAGGGTCAGCCTTGCCTTGTCGGCACCACCTCGATCGAAAAGTCTGAACAGCTCAGCGCCATGCTGACCGCCGACGGGATCGAGCATAACGTGCTCAACGCCCGCCAGCACGAGCAAGAAGCGCAGATCATCGCCGAAGCTGGCAAGCTGGGCGCCGTGACCATCGCCACCAACATGGCGGGCCGCGGCACCGACATTCAGCTGGGCGGCAACGTCGAGCTGAAAGTGCTCGACGCGCTGGATGCCGATCCGGAGGCCGATCCGGCCAACATCCGCGCCCAGATCGAAGCGCAGCACGCCGAGGAAAAGCAAAAGGTCCTAGAGGCCGGTGGCCTTTACGTACTGGCGTCCGAGCGTCACGAGAGCCGCCGCATCGACAACCAGTTGCGGGGCCGTTCGGGCCGTCAGGGCGATCCGGGCCGCACCTCTTTCTTCCTGTCGCTCGAAGATGACTTGATGCGTATCTTCGGCTCGGAACGGCTGGAGAAGGTGCTGACCACGCTGGGCCTGAAAGAAGGCGAAGCCATCGTGCACCCTTGGGTGAACAAATCGCTGGAGCGCGCGCAGGCGAAGGTCGAGGGCCGCAACTTTGACATCCGCAAGCAGCTTTTGAAGTTCGACGACGTGATGAACGAGCAGCGTAAAGTGATCTTTGGCCAGCGCCGCGAGATCATGGAGGCGGACAACCTCAATGAGATCGTCACCGACATGCGCGAGCAGGTGATCGACGATCTGATCGACACCTATATGCCGCCCAAAACCTACGCCGATCAGTGGGACACCCAAGGTTTCTATGCCGCGGTGATCGAACAGCTCAACGTCGACGTGCCGATCATCGCATGGTGCGAAGAAGACGGTGTGGATGATGACGTGATCCGCGACCGTCTGATGCAAGCCACGGATGAGCTGATGGCCAAAAAGGCCGAGGCTTTCGGCGAAGAGAACATGCGCAACATCGAGAAACAGTTGTTGTTGCAGGCCATCGACACCAAATGGCGCGACCACCTGCTGACGCTGGAGCATCTGCGGTCGGTCGTGGGCTTTCGCAGCTACGCGCAGCGCGATCCGCTGAACGAATATAAGAACGAAGCCTTCCAACTGTTCGAGACGATGCTCGACAGTCTGCGGCAGGACGTGACCCAGAAACTGGGGCAAATCCAACCGATGAGCGAAGAGCAGCGTCGCGAGATGATGCAGGAAATGGCCACCCGTCAGGCCGCCATGCAGGCCGCTGCCACCGAGGCCGCAGATGAGGCATCTGAGCAGGCCGAGGCTGCCGCACCGGGCTTTGACGAAAACGATCCGTCCACATGGGGCAACCCGGGCCGGAACGATCTCTGCCCCTGCGGTTCTGGCAAGAAGTTCAAGCACTGCCACGGCCAGATCACCTGAGCCGCGACATCTTTTCGCCCATAACTCGGCGTTTCAGGGCCATACCCCGGCCCTGATCCCCGCTCATAAAGTCTCCAACGAATCCGTTGAAGGAGACTTGTCATGTGGCGCACTAAAGAAATTCTGACGGCTGTCGGCACTCTCACCTGTGCCGTGGGCATCGGCTATGTCATGCAAAGCTCTGACACGGCGCAGCAGCGTTATGGCGCGGCTGAGGCGCAGCGTCTGGTGGCCGACAATGGCGCGCTGCTCGAAGTTGAGGGCATCACCCTGACCTCTGCCGCGCTGGACAGTCCCATCGCGTTGCCGACGCTGGATGACCGGGTGGTCAAAGCCGCAGCCCCTCAAAGCCTGCCGCCCGCACCTGAGAGCCACAGCACCGCGATCCCCGCGACCTGCGATATCATCGCCACTGCAGACGCCGTGGCCGCCGCTATGGTGAAGCTCAGCTTGGATGCGGCCTGTCTGCCGAATGAACGGCTGACCGTGCACCACAACGGCATGATCTTTACCGAAGTCACCGATGACAAAGGGCGGTTGTCCGTCTCCGTCCCGGCCCTCGCGGAAGAGGCTGTGTTCATCCTTGCCTTTGGCAATGGTGACGGCGCTGTGGCGCAGACCACCGTGCCCGAATTGTCTGATTTCAACCGTGTCGTGCTGCAATGGAAAGGCACCGCGGGGTTTGAGCTTCACGCCCGTGAGTTCGGCGCGGATTACGGCGATGCGGGCCATGTCTGGTCCGGCGCCCCGCGCGATATGACCGCTGCCGTTCTGGGCGAAGGCGGCTTCATGACCCGCAATGGCGACACCGACACCGCTGAGCCGTTGATGGCCGAAGTCTATAGCTTCCCGGTCGCCAAAGCGGCGCAGGAGGGCGATGTCGCGCTCAGTGTCGAGGCAGAGGTGAGCGAGGCCAACTGCGGGCTTGAGATCGAAGCCCAGGCGCTGGAATTGCGTGGCGACGATCCAGTGAAAACCCAGAACTTGACCCTCGCCGTGCCGGAGTGTGATGCGGTTGGCAACTTTCTGGTGTTGAATAATTTGCTCCAAGACCTGAAAGTCGCGCAGAACTGACGCAACCGGGTAGGTCTTGATGAACGGGTTGAAACGTGCGGCGATCAGCGCCGCACTTTTGCTTTTTACGGCGGTTACGGGCGCGGCGCAGGATATCGCGCTGACCTCGCGCGATGGCAGCGTTGAACTCAGCGGCACCTTGCTGGGCTTTGACGGCGAATTCTATCGCGTCGAAACCGACTACGGCGAGCTGACCGTCGACAGCAGTGGCGTGTCCTGCGCCGGGCCGGGTTGCCCCAACCTTGAGGATTTCGTGGCCGAGGTGCGGTTCTCGGGCTCGGCGACCATGGGGGCGGTGCTGATGCCCGCGCTGATCGAAGCCTTCGCGGCGCGGCAGGGCTATACGGTCAACCGCGAAGACGGGGAAGGCGGACGTTTCGCGCTTCTGCTTTCGCGTCAGGATGATGGCAAACTGGCTGCGCGATTTGATTTCCGGGCGACCAACACCAACGAAGGCTTTGCCGATCTTCTGGCGGATGAGGCCGATGTGGTGATGGCCCTGCGCGAAGTGCGCCGCGAGGAGCGGATAAATGCCCGCGAGTTGGGGCTGGGCGATCTGACCGGCGCCAATCGCAGCCGGGTGCTGGCGCTTGATGCGGTGGTGCCTGTGGTTGCCCCGTCCAATCCGGTGAAACAGATCTCGCCGTTGACCTTGGCCCGGGTGTTTTCCGGTGAGATTAAGAACTGGCAGCGCCTAGGTGGGCCGGACGCGCCCATTGAACTGCATCTGCCCACCGCCGACAGCGGCTTGAGCCAAGCCATTGTGGATCAGGTATTAACGCCCGCCGGGCTGGAACTGAGCGGCGATGTCACGCGCCACACCATGCCCGACGCGCTGGCAGAGGCGGTCGCGCGGGATGTCTTTGCCCTTGGGATCACCAGCTATGCCGAACAGGGCGGGACCGAGGTGCTGACCCTTGGCGGCAACTGTGGCTTTGCGCTGGATGCCGCGCGGCGCACGATCAAGACCGAAGACTACCCGCTGACCGCGCCGATGTTCCTCTATTTCCCGGCGCGTCGGCTGCCGCTGATCACGCGCGAGTTTCTGGCCTTCACCCGCGGCCCCTCGGCGCAGATCGTGATCCGTAGGGCCGGTTTCGTGGATCAAACGCCCGAAGAAATCCCGGTAGAGGAACAGGGCAACCGCTTTGCCAATGCCATTATCACGGCGGGGATCGAAACCCCGCTGGAAGAATTGCAGCGCATGACGGCGACGTTGGTGCCGATGGCGCGGCTGACGACCTCTTTCCGGTTCGAGGCAGGCTCGATCCGGCTTGACGCGCAGTCGCGCTCTAACGTTCAGCAATTGGCGCGGGCGCTGGAGCAGGGGCAATATGACGCGCGGCGGTTGATGTTCGTGGGCTTCAGCGATGGAGAGGGCGTAGCGAGGGCCAACCGCGAGATCGCGCTGCGCCGGGCCGAGGCAGTGCAACGTGCCGTCAGCGCCGCCGCGGTGACCGCCAACCTGTCGCGGATCGATCTGCGGGTAGATGCCTTTGGCGAGGCGATGCCGATTGCCTGCGATGACAGCGAATGGGGCCGACAGGCCAACCGGCGGGTCGAGGTTTGGGTGCGCTGAGGAGCGCGGGCGTTACAGGTGTCCTTCGCTCCGAAAACTCAGCTCGCGCGATTTGCCGATGATCAGATGGTCATGCAGGGTCAGTCCCAAGGCGTCACAGGCGGCGGCGACCTGCCGGGTCATGTCGATGTCTGAGCGTGACGGGCTGGGGTCGCCCGAGGGGTGATTGTGGACGAGGATGATCGCGCTGGCGTTCAGTTCAAGCGCGCGTTTTGCAACCTCGCGCGGATAGACCGGGACGTGATCGACCGTGCCTTTTGCCTGTTCCTCATCCGCGATGAGGATGTTCTTGCGGTCTAGGTAGAGCACGCGAAACTGCTCCATCTCCAGATGGGCCATGGTGGTGTGGCAATAGTCCAGCAGAGCGTCCCAAGAGGACACGATATGCCGCTGTAGCACCTTCGCCCGGGCCAGCCGCTGGGCCGCAGCCTCAACGATCTTGAGCTCGACAATCACCGCTTCGCCAACACCTTTGATATCGCGCAGGCGGGTGGCTGGGGCTGTGATGACGCGGTTAAAGTCACCGAACCGGTCCAGAAGTTCACGCGCCAGCGGTTTCACATCACGGCGGGGGATGGCGCGGAAAAGAACAAGCTCCAGCATCTCATAGTCCGGGATGGCGGCGGCGCCCCCATGGACAAAACGGCTGCGAAGGCGCTGGCGGTGGTCTGCAATATAAGAGGGTTGTTTGCCCGTATTGGACGGCGGTCTGCGCGCTTCATCCATCAGGAAGGGAAGGGGCTGATCAGCCAAGGTTCTCGGGGCACGGGTCATGACCAGAGTCTTGCGCGAAGGTGGTTAGGATTCGGTTAACAGGGTTTTGACGTCCTATTTACCTTGTGCACCTAGGGGTGCGGGTGAGGCGCGCGATACGCCTCACCCGGCCAAATTTAACCCTTCATCGAATCCCAGAAGGATTTGACGGAAGAGAAGAAATTGCTGCTTTCCGGGTTGTTGTTCTGGGCTTCGCCCTCAAACTCCCGCAGCAGTTCTTTCTGTCTGTTGGTCAGGTTCACCGGGGTTTCCACCGCCAGTTCGATGATCATGTCACCGACGCCACCGCCTCGCAGCGGGGGCATGCCCTTGCCACGCAGACGCATCTGGCGACCCGATTGGCTGCCTGCAGGGATCTGCACGCGGCCACGACCCCCGTCGATGGTGGGCACTTCGATATTGCCACCCAAGGCGGCCGTGCTCATCGACACGGGAACGCGGCAGAAAAGGTTCGGCCCGTCACGCTCAAAGAGCTCATGTTCGGCCACCTCGATAAAGATATAGAGATCACCCGACGGCCCCCCGCGCATGCCCGCTTCGCCCTCACCGGCCAGCCGGATGCGGGTGCCGGTTTCGACGCCTGCGGGGATGTTGACCGAGAGCGTGCGCTCTTTCTCAACACGGCCCGCGCCACGGCATTTCTTGCAGGGGTTCTTGACGATCTGACCCATGCCAGAGCAGGTGGGGCAAGTACGCTCAACAGTGAAGAAACCCTGCTGCGCGCGAACTTTACCCATGCCCGAACAGGTGGGGCAAGTTGTCGGCTCTGCGCCGCCCTCGGCACCGCTGCCATCACAGGAGTCGCACTGGACAGAGGCCGGAACGGTGATCGACTTTTGCATGCCCGAGAAGGCATCTTCGAGCGAGATGCGCAGGTTGTAGCGCAAGTCGGCACCGCGTGCGGCACGGCGTCCGCCGCCACCCCCACGTTGGCCCATGAAGTCACCGAAAAGATCGTCAAAGACGTCGGAAAAGGCCGAAGAGAAATCGCCCTGACCGCCGCCCATGCCGCCGCCGGGGCGCCCGCCGCCCATGCCACCTTCAAAGGCGGCGTGGCCGTAGCGATCATAGGCCGCTTTCTTGTCGTCGCTTTTCAGCACGTCATACGCTTCGCCCACTTCTTTGAACTGGGCTTCGGCGTTTGGATTGTCTTTGTTGCGGTCGGGGTGAAGGTCTTTGACCTTGCTGCGGTAGGCCTTCTTGATCTCGTCGGCAGAGGCCCCTTTGGCAACGCCAAGCACCTCGTAGTAGTCACGTTTTGCCATGGGTTATCATGCTCCTGCGCTGGAACGTGATGGGCCGGCCCGTCTGACGGACCGGCCCTTTCACAGGTTCCGTTTCACGCTTACGCGCGCTTGTCGTCGTCCAGATCTTCGAACTCGGCGTCGAGGATGTCGTCGTCGCCACCCTGCGATTGCTGAGCATCCGAAGGCTGCGCCGTATCGTCGTTGCCTTCTTCCTGAGCGTTCTTATAGATAGCTTCGCCCAGTTTCATGGCCGATTCAGTGACGTTCTGGATGCCGGATTTGATCTTGTCGGCGTTGTCGGTTTCCAGTTCGTCTTTCAACGCGGCAATGGCCAGTTCGATCGCTTCGACGGTGGTCGGGTCAACCTTGTCGGAATGCTCTTCCAGCGACTTCTCGGTCGAGTGGATCAGCGATTCCGCTTGGTTTTTCGCTTCGATCAGCTCGCGGCGGGATTTGTCCGCCTCGGCATTTTCTTCGGCGTCTTTCACCATCTTGTCGATATCCGCATCCGACAGACCACCCGAGGCTTGGATCGTGATCTTCTGCTCTTTGCCGGTGCCTTTGTCGAGCGCGCCAACCGACACGATGCCGTTGGCGTCGATGTCAAAGGTCACTTCGATCTGCGGCATGCCGCGTGGGGCAGGCGGGATGTTCTCAAGGTTGAAGGCACCGAGCATCTTGTTGTCGGCAGCCATCTCACGCTCACCTTGGAAAACCCGAATGGTCACAGCGTTCTGGTTGTCTTCGGCGGTCGAGAAGACCTGAGACTTTTTCGTAGGGATCGTGGTGTTACGGTCGATCAGGCGGGTGAAGACACCACCAAGGGTCTCAATGCCCAAGGACAGCGGTGTCACGTCCAGCAGAACCACGTCTTTGACGTCGCCTTGCAGAACACCGGCCTGAATGGCGGCACCAAGGGCCACAACTTCGTCAGGGTTCACACCCTTGTGCGGCTCTTTACCGAAGAACTTGGTCACTTCTTCTGCGACTTTCGGCATCCGGGTCATACCACCGACCAGCACGACTTCGTCGATGTCGGAAGCCGAGAGACCGGCATCCTTCAGCGCGGCGGCGCAGGGCTTCATCGACGCTTTGATCAGGTCACCCACAAGGCTTTCCAGCTTGGCGCGGGTCAGCTTCATCACCATGTGCAGCGGCGAGCCGTCTTTGCCCATCGAGATGAAGGGCTGGTTGATCTCGGTCTGGCTGGAGGAAGACAGTTCGATCTTCGCTTTCTCGGCAGCTTCTTTCAGACGCTGCAGGGCCATCTTGTCTTGCGTCAGGTCGACGCCGTTGGCCTTTTTGAACTCATCCGCAAGGTAGTTGACGATGCGCATGTCAAAGTCTTCACCGCCGAGGAACGTGTCGCCGTTGGTGGATTTCACTTCGAAGAGGCCGTCGTCGATCTCAAGGATGGTCACGTCGAATGTACCGCCGCCAAGGTCATAGACCGCGATGGTTTGCGTGTTCTCTTTGTCGAGACCGTAGGCCAGCGCGGCAGCTGTCGGCTCGTTGATGATCCGCAGCACTTCGAGACCGGCGATCTTGCCGGCGTCTTTGGTGGCCTGACGCTGGGCGTCGTTGAAGTATGCGGGCACGGTGATAACGGCCTGCGTGACTTCCTCACCCAGATAGCTTTCTGCGGTTTCTTTCATCTTACCAAGGATGAAGGCTGAGATTTGGCTTGGGGAGTATTTCTCACCACGGGCTTCGACCCATGCGTCGCCGTTGCCGCCATCAATGACGTTGAACGGCATGTTCTTTTTGTCTTTGGCCAGATCCGCATCGTCGTTGCGGCGGCCGATCAGGCGCTTAACGCCAAAGACAGTGTTTTCTGGGTTGGTGACCGCCTGGCGTTTCGCCGGCTGGCCGACAAGGCGCTCATCGTCGGTGAAGGCGACGATCGACGGCGTTGTGCGCGCGCCTTCGGCGTTTTCGATTACGCGCGGCTGGCTGCCATCCATGATGGCGATGCAGCTGTTGGTGGTGCCAAGGTCAATACCGATTACTTTGGACATGTTTCGATCCCTCTTTGAATCTAAGGCGATGACACGAGGCGCGGACCCGTTTCGGCATCCTGCCCCGATCTGTTGACATCGAAGACCACGTGCCTTCGACGGTTCGGAGCGTATATAGGGAGGGTATTTGCACCCTGCAACCATTGGCTGGTCAGGATGGTCGCGATTCCGTGATGTTTTTGCCAAACGAGTGAGGAAGAAAGAAAAATGACTGCTTTGCGCCTGCGGGGCTTCGATATCCACAAAGAATTTCTGGGAAGGGCGGCCCAGCAGGAGGTGCTGGACGCGGTGCGCGGTGTGGTGCGCGAGGCGCCATTCTTTCGCCCCGAAGTGCCGCGCGGCGGGCGCATGTCGGTCCGGATGAGCGCCGCGGGGCGCTATGGTTGGTTCTCGGACCGGCGCGGCTATCGTTACGTCACCGAACATCCCGATGGCCAGCCATGGCCCGAGATCCCCGCACCGATTCTGGCGATCTGGGACAAGTTGACGGGGTTAGAGCGTCGTCCCGAATGCTGCTTGATCAATTACTACGATGCCGATGCGCGCATGGGGCTGCATCAGGACCGGGATGAGGCGGACTTTCAGTGGCCCGTGGTCTCGGTCTCTTTGGGGGATGACGGGTTGTTTCGGATCGGCAACCTGACCCGAGGCGGCAAGACGGAATCGATCTGGCTGCAGTCAGGCGATGTGGTGGTGATGGGCGGAGAGGCACGGTTGACCTACCACGGGGTGGACCGGATCAAGCCCGGCACCTCGACCCTGCTGCCCAAAGGAGGGCGGATCAATTTGACGCTTCGTGTGGTGGAGTGACGTTTTCTTTTGAAGAAAACGGCGACGGACTTTTTTGAAAAGTCCGTCGTTTCAGCGGCTGAGCGAACAGCATCCCGTTTGGTGTTGCCAGCCATCATTTCCATGCAAAAGAAGGTCGACCGCAAGCCCATAGGCGCGGTCAGACATGCCATCGCTACAGGCACGCGCCGTAAGCGCGGCAATGGCCGCGCCCTGCGGCCCCTCGGCGATCATGTGAAAACTGTCGCGCCGCCCCTGCGCCGGGCCAGACTGCGTGATGCGGTAATCGCGTGCGCCGCCCGCCATGGCATCATAGCTCAGCGTCTCGCCGGTCACCTCAAAAAACCAAAACGGCTCCGTCCCGCCGCAATGGGCCACGGGTGGCATCGCACCGGCCCATTGGCCCGGTTGCCGGGTGAGGAAACGCAGAGAGACCCAGCCGCCCCCTTCGCCCGTATTGATCAAGCCCCAGCCGTGATGGTCGTCGGGGCGGATCACTTCGATGTTCTGCGCATCAGGCTCAAAACTGCCGATGATCGGGGCGCTGGCGCTCGGGGCTTGGCGAATGTTCAACACGTCATGCGCCGCGACACCGCTGACGTCATGCAGGGCGGGCCATGCCTCCTGCGTCGCCCAAACAGGCAGCGTCCAGAGGCAGAGAAGGATCGCCAGCAGTCTCACCGCCGGGCATTCCAACTGATCGACGCATGGCGGCGGGTATAGAATTCGCCCATCAGCCCGATCATCAAAAGCACCAGACCAACCCAGAGCGGGTATTCCCAACTGCTGTAGCGCGGGTTGTAATTGATGAAGGCAAAGCCGCGCGCCTGATCGATGCTGTGAAACAGTGGGTTCCAATCAAACATCGCCAGCATATAGCCGGGCAGAGAGTTGGCGAGGAACATCTTGCCCGAGGCGATCATATTGGCACGTTGATAGACGGTCGAAAAAATCGTCACGAAGGACGGAAACCACGGCTTGATCGCCAGCATCACCAGCCCAAGCGCACAGCCGGTAAACCACGCGGTGAGCATCATCCCGAAAGCGGCAAAGGGCTGATCGATGGAGATCGGGGTCACCGCCACATGGTAAATAAACAAGATCACAAAGAGCGACAGCACCTGAATATAGAGCGACCCGACCGCCGCCGAAGCGATGGCGATGATCGTATTCATCGGGGCGTGCTGCATCATCGGGCTTGCCGGCCCCTCTGACCCGGCGACCGCGCCCAATGCCTTCACATGGGTGAGGTAGAGAAAGATGCCAGACATCAGATAGACAAGAAAATCACCGCGTACGGCTGACCCGCGCATCCCGAGGATCGAGAACATCACATAGAAGGCCAGCACGAACATCACCGTTTGCAGCATGTTCATCGCGATGGCGATGAAGGCGTTGTTGTGCTGTTTGCGCACGTTGCGCACCACGGAATGGTAAACCAACTCTGCAATGGAGAGAGCCGAGCCGAAGCCGGATTTCGGCTTTCTGGAGGATTGGAACATGCGCGTGTCCTTGACGAAGCCCTAACGTGGCACGGAATTCTTGCTGTTCCGTTAGCTGCACAGCATAAGGGAAACGGTTAATTGAAGCAACGACAGCCCGCAGGGCCGGAGGCAAAATGGATTACGAGAAATTGGTCGCAGAAATGCGGCGGCTGGCATTGGAAGCCGGGGATAAGATCATGGAGATCTATGGTCAGGATGATTTCGAGGTGAAATCGAAATCCGACGACAGCCCCGTCACCGCCGCCGACGAAGCCGCCGATGCGATCATTTCCGAAGGGCTCCGCGCTGCCTTTCCCGATGTCATGCTGGTCACTGAAGAACAGGCCGCAACCCATACCGCCAAGGGCGATACATTTCTCATCGTTGACCCGCTTGATGGCACCAAGGAATTCGTCCACCGCCGCGGGGATTTCACGGTGAACATCGCGCTGGTCGAAGGCGGCGTGCCGACGCGCGGCGTGGTCTATGCCCCTGCCAAATCCCGGATGTTCTTTACCCAAGCCGACGGTCAATCGGTCGAGGAGACGGGCGCATTTGCCAAAGGGCAGCTTGGCGAAACCAAGGCGATTTCAGTCTCTAATCCAGACAACACGGCCCTGATGGTCGTCGCCTCCAAATCACACCGCGATCAGGCGACTGACGATTACATCGGCAAATACGGCGTGCGGGACATGACCTCGGCAGGGTCGTCGCTGAAGTTCTGTCTGGTCGCGACCGGAGAGGCCGATCTCTACCCGCGTTTGGGCCGCACGATGGAATGGGACACCGCCGCAGGCCATGCGGTGCTGAACGGGGCAGGCGGCGCAGTGGTGCGTTTCGATGACCTCACTCCGCTGGCCTACGGCAAGGAAGATTTCGCCAACCCCTTCTTCATCGCCCATGCACCGGGTGTTGAGCTGAAGGCGGGCTGATGTCTGTTCTGATCGTCATCCCCGCCCGCTATGCCTCCACCCGCTATCCCGGCAAACCGCTTGTGGCCCTCACCGGGGCTACGGGGCAAAAACAGTCCCTGATCGAGCGCAGTTGGCGGGCCGCCAGCGCGGTTTCGGGCGTCGATCGTGTGGTGGTGGCCACCGACGACGACCGCATTCGCGAGGCCGCAGAAGGTTTCGGCGCCGAGGTCGTGATGACTTCGGAAGCCTGTGCCAACGGCACCGAACGCTGCGCCGAAGCTCATGCCGCGCTGGGCGGGGGCTATGACATCGTGGTCAACCTGCAAGGCGACGCACCGCTAACGCCGCATTGGTTCGTCGAAGGGCTGGTGCAGGGGTTGAAAGACAATCCCGATGCCGAGATCGCTACCCCGGTGCTGCGTTGCGACGGTGCCACGCTGAACAGTCTTCTGGGCGACCGTAAGGCGGGCCGCGTCGGGGGCACGACGGCGGTTTTCGGGGCCGATAATCAGGCGCTCTATTTCTCGAAAGAGGTCGTTCCCTATACCGGAAAGCCCTACGCAGAGACTGATATGACCCCGGTTTTCCATCATGTCGGTGTCTATGCCTACCGCCCCGACGCGCTGGCGCGCTACCCCAGCTGGCCTGTCGGCCCCTTGGAGCAGTTGGAGGGGCTGGAACAGCTCCGTTTCCTTGAGAATGGCCGTCCGGTGCTCTGCGCCGAGGTTGAGGCCAAAGGCCGCGAGTTCTGGGAATTGAACAACCCCGAGGACGTGCCGAAGCTCGAAGCCATGATGGCGAAAATGGGTCTGGAATGACCACCACCCCCGTCAGTGCCACGCTAAAAAGCGGCGTGCCTGTCAGCGTCGTGATCGTCAGCCGGGACCGGCCCGAGGCATTGCGGCGTTGTCTGACGGGGGTGGAGCTACTTCAATACGCCCCTTTCGAAGTCATCGTCGTGGCCGATCCCGCAGGGATCACCGTGGCCCGCGACATGGTCTTTGCCGAGGCCCTAAAGCTGGTCACTTATGACAGGCCGAACATCTCTGCCGCGCGCAACCTTGGGATCGCCGAGGCCGCGGGAGAGATCGTGGCCTTTATCGATGATGATGCCGTGCCAGAGCCGCTGTGGCTGCGCCACCTGCTGGAACCTGCGCAACGGCCCGGCGTCGCGGCGATGACCGGTTTCGTCCGGGGGCGAAACGGCATCTCGTTCCAATACCGCGCGCGCCAACTGAACGCTTTGGGAGAGCCGGAAAACCTTGATGTAGACCCCGAAACGCCCAGCATTCTGCACCCTCCGCCCGGGGGGGCAATCAAAACCGAAGGCACCAATATGGCCTTTCGGCGCGATGTCTTGGTGGAGGTGGGCGGTTTTGACCCGGCCTTTCATTACTATCTCGATGAAACCGACCTGAACATGCGACTGGCGCGGGCAGGCCATGCCACCGCAATCGTGCCGCTGGCCGAGGTCCATCACGGTTTCGCCGCCAATGCGATGCGCAGCGCCAACCGCGTGCCGCGTGATCTTTTCGATATCGGGGCAAGCTGGGCCGTGTTCCATCGCAAACATCTGGCCCCGCAGGACCGTGCCGCGCAATGGGCGCACCTTCGCGCGGCAGAGCGCCGCCGGTTGCTGCGCCATCTGATAAGCGGTGGGTTAGAGCCAAGCGATGTTCCCCGTCTGCTGCGCAGACTGGATGAAGGCCACGCCGAGGGGCTAAAGCGCCCCATCGTCAGCACCACCGTACCGCGCACAACCAACAGCCCCTTTTGCCCCTTTCCCGCCCGCCCGCGGCGCAGCGTGGCGATCTTCACCCGGCCTATAAAACTGGCACGAGACCGGGCAAAAGCTGCAAAACAGGCGCAAGCCGGAGAGATCGTTACCCTGATCAGCCTTTCGCCAACGGCGCTCTACCATCGCGTTGCCTTTGATCCGACCCACGCTATTTGGCTGCAAACAGGTGGAATATTCGGAAAATCCGCCCGGGATGACGCGGTTTTTCGCTTAAGGCGGCGGTGTGATCGGCTGAAAAGAGAAGTTAAGCGAGTTGCCAAACAGCGCGGTTTCAGCGATGATCGTAGCCGTTAAAAAGACGCAGGTGGATTTACCGTGGCGTTCTGTATTTTTCGAATAAGTTGTAAGGATTAACATGCGCAAGAAGGTAACAAAGGCGGTTTTCCCTGTCGCAGGTATGGGGACACGCTTTCTGCCCGCCACCAAATCGGTGCCCAAAGAGATTATGACCCTCGTTGACCGCCCCTTGGTTCAATACGCAATCGATGAGGCGCGGGCGGCCGGGATCAAAGAGTTCATCTTCGTGACCTCGCGCGGCAAAGGCGCGTTGGAGGATTATTTTGACCACGCCCCGCAGCTTGAGCAGGAGTTGCGTAAAAAGGGCAAGACAGAGCTTCTTGAGACGCTTCAAAGCACCAATATGGACAGCGGTGCGATTGCTTACATCCGCCAGCATAAGGCGCTTGGGCTTGGCCATGCGGTCTGGTGCGCCCGCCGTTTGATCGGCAATGAACCTTTTGCTGTCATGCTGCCTGATGACGTGATCGCGGCGGAAAAGCCCTGCCTCAAGCAGATGGTCGAAGCCTATGAGGAAACCGGCGGCAGCATGGTCGCCGCGATGGAGGTCGAGCCATCCCGCGCGTCTTCCTACGGCATTCTCGACACCAGCGAAGAGCGCGGCGATATGGTGAAGGTCAAAGCGATGGTAGAGAAACCCGCCGTCGACGAAGCGCCGTCGAACCTTGCGGTGATCGGGCGTTATATCCTCTCGCCGAACGTTTTGAAGAACCTCAACAAACTGAAATCCGGCTCGGGTGGTGAGATTCAGCTGACCGATGCAATCGCCCAAGAGATCGAGCAAGGCCGTGATGTCTATGGTTTCCGGTTCCGCGGGCAGCGGTTCGATTGCGGCTCCAAGGCGGGCTTTCTTCAAGCGACCGTGGCCTTTGGTCTCGCCCGTGAGGAATTGCGCGACGATCTTTCGGCCTATCTGCAAAGTATTTCCCAAATCGACCGGGCCGCGCAGTAAGGTCGGGAAAACGCAAAATGGAAAAGGTATTGGTAACGGGCGGAGCGGGCTATATCGGCTCGCACGCTTGTAAGGCATTGAAAGCGGCGGGCTTTATCCCCGTCACATTCGATAATCTGGTGACAGGCTGGCGCGATGCCGTGAAATTCGGCCCCTTTGAGCAAGGCGATCTGCTGGACCGCGCGCGGCTGGATGAGGTCTTTGCGAAACATCAGCCCATTGCGGTGATGCATTTCGCCGCCCTCAGCCAAGTGGGGGAGAGCATGGCGGAGCCGGGGCTTTACTGGCGCAACAACGTCAACGGGTCTCTCACGCTGATCGAGGCGGCAGTCGCCGCAGGCTGCAAAGGCTTCGTCTTTTCGTCGACCTGTGCGACCTATGGCGATCAGGATAACGTCGTGCTGGATGAGAACAGTGCGCAATATCCGATCAACGCCTACGGCGCATCGAAACGCGCGATCGAAGACATCCTGCGCGACTTTGAGGCGGCCTATGGGCTGCAGCATGTGATCTTTCGCTATTTCAACGTGGCCGGGGCGGACCCCGAAGGCGAAGTGGGCGAGTTCCATCAGCCAGAGACGCATCTGATCCCCCTGATGCTGGATGCGATTGCCGGAAAACGCGCGGCGCTGACTGTTTTCGGGGATGACTATGACACCCCCGACGGCACCTGTATTCGGGACTATGTGCATATCTGCGATCTGGTCGATGCCCATGTTTTGGGTCTGAAATGGCTTCAGGACGGGAAGGGCAGCCGCGTGTTCAACCTTGGCACCGGCAGTGGCTTTTCGGTGCGTGAAGTGCTCGACCATAGCCGCGCTGTGACCAATCAAACGGTGCCCCATGAGATCGGCGCGCGCCGTCCGGGGGATTGTACCAAACTTGTGTCAGGCTCTTCCCGCGCGGAAGAGGAGTTGGGTTGGGCGCCCAAGCGCTCGACCTTGGACAAGATGATTGCAGACGCTTGGAAGTGGCACCAGACCGGCCACTACGATGGCTGAACCCGCCGCGCGACTCTTGGACCTGACGCGCAGTTTGCGTCGGGTCGGGCGGGGCGCGACGGGGGTTGATCGGGTCGAACTGGCCTATCTCTCACATCTTCTGACAGGTGACGCACCGCTCTTTGGAGTGGCGCGCACGGCTTTGGGCTATGTCTTGCTGGACCGCGACGGGATGCGGGGCTTTCATGATCGGCTTGAAGGTCGCGTCCCTTGGGGGCGGGCAGACCTTCTGTCGCGCTTGCCACGGGGGCGTAGTGTGGCTTTAACACAGGCGGAAAGTGACCTGAGGCGCTTGGCGAGGGGGCGTTGTCTGCCTGCC
Organism: Sulfitobacter sp. D7; assembly: GCF_003611275.1. Taxonomy (NCBI): domain Bacteria; kingdom Pseudomonadati; phylum Pseudomonadota; class Alphaproteobacteria; order Rhodobacterales; family Roseobacteraceae; genus Sulfitobacter; species Sulfitobacter sp. D7. Next base: position 50,153 of record NZ_CP020694.1, on the reverse strand, counting down.
GGGTTGCCGTCACTGCTCGCGCGGCATCTGCCACCGGGCTTTGCCTATCTCAATGTCGGCCACAGCAACTTGACGGACCGGGTTCTGGGCGGCGTAAAAAAGGCGCAGGGCCGGATTGCGGTTCTTATCCATGACGTGATTCCGCTAGACCATCCCGCCTACCAGCGTCTCGGCACGGTCGCGCCGTTTCGGGCCAAGATTGACCGGGTGTCTGCGCAGGCCGATCTGGTGATCTACAACTCGCAAGACACGCGCCAGCGCAGCGAGGCGCAGATGCGGGGGCGGATTCCCCCTGCCGTTGTCGCGCATCTGGGTCTCGACATGCCCGCGCCCGATGGCGGTGAACTGCCTGCGGGCCTGCCGCCAGAGCTTCCCTATTTCGTGGTTGTAGGCACCATCGAGCCGCGCAAGAACCATGGTTTCTTGCTGGACCTATGGCAGCAGATGGGCCCTAACGCGCCGCTGCTACTGATCTGCGGCGCTCGGGGGTGGAACAACAGCGCGGTCTTTGACCGTCTTGATCGGCTGCCTCCGGGCGGCTCTGTGCGCGAGTTCTCAAGCCTCAGCGACGCCGGATTGGCCGCATTGGTGCAGGGCGCGGCGGGGATGCTCTTTCCCAGCCACGCAGAGGGGTTCGGCCTGCCGCCCGCCGAGGCGCTGAGCCTTGGATCGCGTGTTTTATGCAACGATTTACCAGTCTTGCACGAGGTCTTGGGCGACAAAGCCGTTTACGCGGCCCTGAGCGAGCCCTATTCATGGATCAGAACAATCGAAGAATGGGCCGCATCTGTGCCAGACCCGCGCCCCGCGACGACTTTTATCGCGCCAACATGGGCCGAACACTTCAAGACCGTGTTAAAGTCGACGTGATAGCGCGGTAGAGAAGCGGTCAGATCCGATAGGTAAGGGGCGGTTTGGGCTTAATTCAGTCATATCGATTGCGGCTGCAACGCAAGCGCTGGCGCATCCGCGCCTTCCGCAAACGGCGCGAGTTGACCCGCGTGGCGAACCGCACCGCCCAGATCAAACGCGACGATATCCTTGTGTTCTGCACGCAGCGCAACGAACGCATCCGGCTGCCCTATTTCCTGAAATACTACCGCGAGATGGGCGTCGGACACTTCTTCTTCGTCGATAACGACAGCACGGATGGCTCGCTCGACTATCTTGCCGAGCAACCCGATGTGTCGGTCTGGAGCGCCAAGGCCAGCTACAAGCGCGCGCGCTTCGGCGTCGACTGGCTGAACTGGCTGCAGATGAAATACGCCCATGGCCACTGGGCGCTGACGGTCGATCCCGATGAATTTCTGGTCTATCCCTTTTGCGACACGCGGCCCCTGCGGGCGCTGACCGATTGGCTTGATGCGTCGTCGATCAAAAGCTTTTCCGCGATGCTGCTGGATATGTATCCCAAAGGGCGGCTTGACGAAGAACCATACCAAGCGGGCCAAAATCCGATTGAGATTGCGTCGTGGTTCGACAGCGGCAACTACACCATTTCGCGCAATCGGCGGTTTGGAAACCTCTGGATTCAGGGCGGGCCACGGGCGCGGGTGTTCTTCCCCGATGAACCCGCCAAGGCGCCGGCGTTGAACAAGGTGCCGCTGGTCAAATGGGACCGGCGCTATGCCTATGTCAGCTCAACCCATATGCTGCTGCCGCGCGGGCTTAATCAGGTCTATGACGAATGGGGCGGAGAGAAAGCCTCGGGCGTGCTGCTTCATGCCAAGTTCCTCGACACCTTCGGCGCCAAGGCGGCGGAGGAGTTGCAGCGCAGCGAGCATTACGCGGCTTCGGTGGAATACAAAGCCTATGCCGCGCAGCTAAAGGACGACCCGCAGCTATGGTGCAAATGGTCGGAGCGTTACATCAATTGGCGGCAGCTTGAGATTCTCGGCCTGATGTCCAAGGGGAACTGGGCATGAGCGTCGGGATCGTCATGCTGGTGCACAACGCCTTTGACCGGGCCGAGCAGGTCGCCCGCCACTGGGCCGCAGCGGGCTGCCCGGTGGTGATCCACATCGACAAGGCCGTGCCCCGGCGGGCGCATGATGCTTTCGTGGCGGCACTCTCTGACCTGAAGGATGTGCATTTCAGCCCCCGCAAACGCTGCGAATGGGGCACTTGGGGGATCGTTGCGGCCTCTCAGGGGGCGGCGGAATTGATGCTGTCGCGCTTTCCCAAGGTGCGCCATGTCTATCTGGCCTCGGGTTCCTGCCTGCCGCTGCGCCCGGTGCAGGAATTGATCGACTATCTTGAGGACCGCCCGCAGACGGATTTCATCGAAAGCGCCACCACGGCGGATGTGCCCTGGACGGTGGGCGGGCTGGACGAAGAGCGGTTTACCCTGCGTTTCCCCTTCTCTTGGCGGCGCAACCGCTATCTGTTTGACCGCGCGGTCGAGATGCAGCGCCTGCTGGGGTTAAAGCGTCGGATGCCGCGCGGGATCGTGCCGCATATGGGCTCGCAATGGTGGTGTCTGACCCGGCGCACCCTGTCGGCGATCCTGCAAGACCCCGACAGACCGACCTACGACAAGTTTTTTCGCCACGTCTGGATCCCGGATGAGAGCTATTTCCAGACCCTAACGCGGCTCTATTCCAGCAAGATCGAAAGCCGGTCGCTGACCCTGTCGAAGTTCGATTTTCAGGGCAAACCGCATATCTTTTACGACGATCACCTGCAGCTATTGCGCCGTTCGGATTGCTTTGTCGCACGCAAGATTTGGCCCCATGCAGACAGGCTCTATCAAGCGTTTTTGACGGATTCGGCCGGTGCGCTGAAAAAGACCGAACCGAACCCCGGCAAGATCGACCGCATCTTTGCCAAGGCCGTGGAGCGGCGGACCCGTGGGCGCGCGGGGCTCTATATGCAAAGCCGCTTTCCCAATGAGGATTGGGAGAATGGCGTCACCGCTGCGCCCTATTCTGTGTTTCAGGGCTTTGCCGAGATTTTTGAGGATTTCGAACATTGGCTGAGCCGTGCCAGCGGGGGGCGCGTGCATGGGCATCTCTTTGCGCCCGACCGGGTTCATTTCGCCGACGGGCAGGCCGCGCTGAACGGTGCCTTGTCGGACAATCCGGTGCTGCGCGATCACAATGCCAGTGCGTTTTTGACCAACCTGATCTGGAACACCCGTGGCGAACGTCAGTGTTTTCAGTTCGGCCCGATGGACAACCAAGACATCAATTGGCGCGTCGCCAAAGACCCTAACGCGCATATTTCGGTCATCACCGGCGCATGGGCGGTGCCGCTGTTCCGCTCGAACCTCGATTTCGCCGATATACGCCGTCTGGCGGCCAAGCTGCAAAAGACGGAAAGCACGCATATGGACATGCTGCACTCGCCCTATACCAAGGCGCGCGTGCGGGTCTGGACGATGGCGGATTTCATCGAAGCGCCGATGGAGCCGCTGCAAGAGATCCTTGATGAGATCGGCCGCCCCCGCCTGCGCCGCCTGTCAGAGGCGCCGCGCATGGTTGATCTGAACGGTTTCGGCCAGTTCCTGCAGAACCTCAAGAACCAAGGCATGCACCCCTATCTTGTCGGCGATTTCCCTGTCGCCCGCGGTGGCAGTGCCGATGCCAAACCCTCTCCCAAACCCTATCTGGTGAAATAACCCATGCGCGACAAATTCGACAGTTTCGTGGTCTTCGCCGAGATGCGGACCGGGTCAAATTTTCTGGAGGCGAACCTAAACGCTTTCGCGGGGATCGCCTGTCATGGAGAGGCCTTTAACCCTTTCTTCATGGGCTATCCCAAAAGCGAGCCGATCTTAGGGGTCGATCAGGCCACGCGGGACGAAAACCCTAAAAAGTTGCTGGCGGCGATCCGGGGGCAACAGGATGCCTTGGGCGGCTTTCGCTATTTCCACGATCATGATCCGCGCGTATTCGAGACCATCCTCAAGGATCACCGCTGCGCGAAAATCGTGCTGACCCGCAATCCGGTCGACAGCTACGTCAGTTGGAAGATCGCGCAGGCGACCGGGCAGTGGAAACTGACCGATATGAAGGCGCAGAAGGTGGCGCAGGCGGTCTTTGACGCCGATGAGTTCAGCACACATCTGGACGCCTTGCAGCGCTTTCAGATCACGCTGCTGAACCGCTTGCAGACTTCGGGCCAAACGGCGTTTTACGTGGCATACGAAGACCTGCAAAGCGTTGAGGTGATGAACGGTCTTGCGCGCTACCTCGGTGTGGATGATCAGTTGGAGGCGCTGGACAAAAACCTTAAAAAGCAGAACCCCAGCCCGATCTCGGCCAAGGTCAGCAACTATGACGAGATGCTAGAGGCGCTGGCGCGGTTGGACCGTTTCGATCTGACCCGCACCCCCAATTTCGAGCCGCGGCGCGGGCCGAATGTGCCCTCCTACGTGGCGGCGGCGACCAGCGGGTTGATCTATCTGCCGATCAAATCCGGGCCGCAGGATCAGGTGTTGGATTGGCTGGCCGCCCTTGATGGTGTCCCGCGCGAGGCGCTGCGCGATAAGATGTCGCAAAAAGAACTGCGTCAGTGGAAGCGCAAAACGCCGGGGCATCGTGGCTTCACCGTGCTGCGCCATCCCGCCCGACGGGCGCATGATGCTTTTTGCCGCCACATCCTGACCACGGGCGAGGGCAGCTATCGCCAATTGCGCAACACGCTGATGCGCCGCTACAAGATGCCGCTGCCGAAAGATGGCCCCGATGCTGGCTATGACCGGGATGCGCATCGCACCGCCTTTGTCGCCTTTCTGAAATTTCTCAAAGGCAATTTGGCCGGTCAGACGTCGATCCGGGTGGATGCGGCATGGTGCTCTCAGGCCCAAGCCATCGCGGGGTTCGGAGAGTTCTGCCTGCCGGATCGCATCATCCGCGAAGAGGATCTGGCCAGTGAACTGCCCGCTTTGGCCGCGGGCCAAGGCCATGTGACCACCCCCGCCGTGCCTGCGGCGGCGGAACCCGGTCCTTTCACGCTGGCCGATATCTATGACGATGAGATCGAGACGCTGACGGCGGATGCCTATCAAAAAGATTACATGACTTTCGGCTTCACCCGCTGGCGCTGAGTTGGCGGTGGATTGACCTTGCCGGGTTTGGCGTAAACTGGAACAAGGATGCATCCTGAATGCATCGCCAAAGGTCGCGCCGCCCGTGAGTTTCCTGTCTGTCACCTCTGTCCCGACATTGCGCTGGAGTTCGCCCAAGGCGTTCACCCTTAAGCCGCCCTTTGCCTCGATGGTGTTTCTGATCCTCGGGCTGGTCATGTTCGGCTTGGGCGAGGCGCTTTTGGTCAATGCAGGCGTCGGTGTCAGCCCTTGGACCGTCTTTGCCGAAGGGGTGACCAACATCACGGGTTGGAGCCTTGGGCTTGCCACGTTCCTTATCAGCGCCACGGTGCTGCTGCTTTGGATCCCGCTGCGCCAGACGCCGGGCATCGGCACCATTCTGAACGCGGTGATCGTAGCACTGGTGTTGGAATATGCGTTGCCGATCCTGCCGCGGTTTGACAGCTATCTGGCCAATGTAATGCTGGCGCTGACCGGCGTCTTTGTGACCGGCTTTGGCGGCGCGATCTATCTTGTGGCCAACCTCGGCCCCGGCCCGCGCGATGGGCTGATGACGGGGCTGCAGCGGGTGACGGGCAAACCCATCGCCCTTGTCCGCATGAGCATCGAATTATCGGTCGTGGCGATTGGCTGGGCCTTGGGCGGGACGCTGGGCCTTGGCACGCTGCTTTTCGCGGTCGGCATCGGTCCGGCCATGGCCATCGGGATGCAGATTCTGCAAACGCGCAGCGTGACCCGCTGAGACTCAGGCGCGGGACCCGGGGGGATGCGCTCCATCGAAGCATGCCGAAAGGCTGAAATCCGCTAGTTCCGCATATTTTCCCGAAACGACCCTACCGCATACTGCGGTATACCGTCGACCTTCGCCGCCTCTTCCGCTATCAGGGCACCAAATGCAGCAATTTGGAGCAATCATGTCCGATATCATCTACACCAAAGTTGACGAAGCGCCGGAGCTGGCCTCTGCGTCGCTGTTGCCAATCATCAAGAAATTCGCCGAAGCCGCTGGTGTGAGCGTCGGCACGAAAGACATCAGCCTTGCGGGCCGTATCCTTGCGACCTTCCCCGAGCATCTGACCGAGGCGCAGCGCCAGTCGGACGATCTGGCGGAACTGGGCCGTCTGGTAAAGACGCCCGAAGCGAATGTCATCAAGCTGCCGAACATCTCTGCCTCCGTGCCGCAGTTGGTCGCGGCGATCAAAGAGCTTCAGGCCCAAGGCTATGCGCTGCCCGACTACCCAGAAGAACCCAGCACGGACGAAGAAAAGGCCGTGCGCGCCAAATATGATGGCATCAAAGGGTCGGCTGTGAACCCGGTCCTGCGCGAAGGCAACTCTGATCGCCGCGCGGCCAAGGCCGTCAAAAGCTTTGCCCAGTCCAACCCGCACCGCATGGGCGACTGGCAGTCGGACAGCAAGACGCATGTATCGTCGATGTCCGGCAATGATTTCTTCTCCAACGAAGTTTCCGCCACGCTCGATGCCGCGAGCGGCGCAAAGATCGTGCTGGAAACCGCGGATGGTGAGACGGTTCTGAAAGACGGGCTTGAGTATCCTGCGGGCACCGTGGTCGATGCGACCTTCATGAGCGCCGCGGCACTCAAGGACTTCCTCAACACCCAGATCGAGAAAACCAAAGAAGACGGCATTCTCTTCTCGCTGCACCTCAAGGCCACGATGATGAAGGTCTCTGACCCGATCCTGTTCGGCCACGCGGTCAAAGCCTACCTTGCACCGGTGTTTGAAAAGCATGGGCAAAAGCTCAAGGAACTGGGTGTGAACCCCAATTCCGGCCTTGGCGACCTGCTGGAGCGCGTGAAAGGCGAGACGGAGATCATGGCCGACATCGACGCCTGCATGGAAGACCGTCCGCCGATGTATATGGTCGATTCCGACAAGGGCATCACCAACCTGCATGTGTCCTCCGATGTGATCATCGACGCCTCGATGCCCGCGCTGATCCGCGCTGGCGGCAAAGGCTGGGGCCCGGACGGCAAGGAACACGACGCCAACTGCGTGATCCCCGACAACTCCTATGCGCCGGTTTACGACGAGGCGATCAACTTCTTCAAAGAGAACGGCAAGCTTGATCCGGCAACCGCAGGCACGGTGCAGAACATCGGCCTGATGGCGCAAAAGGCCGAGGAATACGGCTCTCACCCCACCACGTTTGAACTGGCCGAGGCAGGCACCGTCAAGATGATCCTCGACGATGGCACTGTGCTGCACCAGCACAAGGTCGACGCTGGTGATATTTGGCGCTCTTCCTCCGCGCGCAAGGCACCGATTGAGGATTGGGTGAACCTCGCCATCTCGCGTCAAAAGGCCGAAGGCTGCCGGGCGATCTTCTGGCTGGACGAAAGCCGCGCCCATGACGCCGAACTGATCTCCTACGTGAAGCCGATCCTTGAGGCCCAAGGCGTGGCCGATAAGTTCGAGATCATGGCCCCCCGCGAAGCCACCCGCGCCTCGCTTGAGACGATCACCAAAGGCGAGAACACGATTGCCATCACCGGCAACGTGCTGCGCGATTACCTGACCGACCTCTTCCCAATCTTGGAATTGGCGACCTCTGCCAAGATGCTGTCGATCGTGAAGCTGATGAACGGCGGCGGTTTGTTTGAAACCGGCGCGGGCGGTTCGGCCCCCAAACACGTGCAGCAGTTGGTTGAGGAAAATCACCTGCGGTGGGATAGCCTTGGCGAGTTCTGCGCGCTTGGTGAAAGCCTGATGTTCCTCGCCGACGCACGCGGCAACGAGAAGGCGCGCGTGTTGGGCAAAGCGGTCGAGACCGCGACGCAGGGCATCCTCGACCACGGCCGTTCCCCTTCGCGCAAGGTGGGTGAGCCCGACAACCGCGACAGCCACTATTGGTTCGCGCGCTATTGGGCCGAAGCGGTGGCCGCGCAGGGTGATGACGCAGGGCTCGCCGCAGAGTTCGCCCCCATCGCCAAAGAGCTTGCCGCTAAGGAAGCCGACATCCTCTCTGAGCTTGCGGCGGCCCAAGGTGCTGCTGTCGATCTTGGTGGTTACTATCACACCGACGCGAACAAAACTGCCCGCGTGATGCGCCCCTCCGAGACGCTGAATGGCATCATCGGGTAATTAGCCTGATATAAACAAATCCGCCGCGTAGCTGTCTGAGCTACGCGGCGGATATCCGTTTCAAGAATTTGAGCAGAGCGAAAGCGCGTCTTTGCGCCTGCCTACTTCCCCCCCTTGTAGGGGCGCGCGTATCTTTGCGCGTCGATCACCATATATCAATGACTTAGCCATGAAATTGAGCACATATCTTTGCGCCGTTTGAGCGCATAACTTTGCGCGCATATCTGGTGCTAATGTAGGTGCTGGCCCTGAGGTATGACGGCATCGAGGCTGAGCTTTGTGCTTCCTTTTTTGTCGGTATAGCGACATTATTTTACCCACTATACCGGTATATCGGGCGAAATACTGAAGATATCGCATATGCAAGCCATCAGGTCGTATTTCAAGAAACTATGCTTGGCGGACATTTGACGCGCAGTTTCAGTTACAGACAAATCCGAAAAATTGTCTGTAACTACGCAGGAGCAGCGATCACATTAAGCGCCGCAAGGGACAGTGGGAGGTCTCTGTCGCTCATGCGTCCGGCATAACCTTGCAATTGGCTGTACCTCTTGAATGCCTCCGCTCTGAAGAACTACGGATCGCAATCTCGATTTTCCTGTGGAGCGTCCGCGACTGGCTTCGAAGTAGATTCCTTCCGCCATTCGAGGCAGGCTTCAAGATAGCTTCGACTGTCGGCTGTCAAACGCTGCAAGCCTGCCAGACGCGATAAATCGCGAGCGGGGTCGTCGCTTTGTTCAAGCGTCGTTGCATTGGCATCATAAAGCCAGGCAAATTCTGCGCGCGAGATGTCGCGGATATTGCGATTGAGGTCAGTCTGGAACGGCACACGATTTGAGTGACTTCCCTTGCTCCATGCGAAATCGATGCCATCCGCATTGTGGACATCGATGCGCGCCAAGGCCGCGCGCACCTGCTCAACGATACGTCGCCCGGTACGTTGCCATCCATGTTTTTGAGCGACGCGCCGGGAAAGGAGAGTCACTGGAAGTGGCCCTTCCTTTTCGACGACATCCTCTATGAGACGTGCAAGGCGCGGGATGTAGGCCACATCGTAGAATTGCTCCGGATCGGGGGTTGGATCTCCGACTTCTTCGGTAGCGACAGCTTCTATTGAAACATGTTCTGGCTGGTTAACGTCTGCAACAAGAGGCTCTTCGCGAGGTTCAAGTAGATCCGTTATTGGATCAGGCACTTGCTCCAGTTTCACCGGAGCTGTCACGGTTTCAGTTGCATTATTTTGTTCGACAGTTTCGATGTCGTCGGTCGGCAGTTCCTCACCAAATGAAGTAACTCGGGTGGCATCTTCTTCCGCCCGCCTTGCCCGGTCGTCGTCCAGATGGGTCGTAAGCGTGTCATGGATACGCTCCACAACGGCCTTTGGGTTCTTGAACCAATCAGTCGACCAGATACGCAAAATCGTCCAGCCGAGGTTTTCCAGAACGGCTTGTCGTACTTTATCCCGGTCTCTGGCCGTGGCAGACCCGTGATAGGTCGCCCCATCGCATTCGACCCCTGCAAGGTAGACGCCCGCATGATCAGGATGCACGACGCCCAAGTCGATACGGAAGCCGGAGACCCCAATTTGCGGTCGTAGTTCCCAACCTTTCGCCTCGATGGCCGCTTTGATGGCCGCCTCAAAGACGTTCTCCACAGGGCCGAGCGAACCATCGTCTTGCGAAGGAAGTGCAACTGGCCCACGCGCCGCGAAGTCCAGGAAACCCTTAAGGTGCTTTACGCCAAGGGCCTTTGTGCGGGTCAAATCGATCTGATCCGCACGAACCGAGGCAAAGATGTGCAACTCCTGCCGGGCGCGGGTAATAGCTACGTTCAGCCGCTTCTCCCCACCATCGCTATTGAGAGCACCAAATGCCATCGAAAGCTTACCTGCGTGATCCGGACCGAAGGTGATCGAGAACAGCATGATGTCGCGTTCGTCCCCTTGGATGTTTTCCAGATTTTTAACGATGACGGGTTCTTCGCGATCGTCTTCAAAGAACCATTCCAGTTCGGGGTTCTTGCGGCGCTCCTCATCCAGCAGGTCGAGGATCAGCCCTTGTTGCTCACCGTTAAAGGTGATGACGCCAAGCGTGAGGCGCTCTTCTTCAGGCAACATGAGCCATTCTGTCAACCGGCGCACAACCATACGGGATATGGCTCGGGCCTCGTCCTCGTTAGTGCGTCCCATGCCACGGGCATAAGTGCCATTTATCTGGTGCAGCTTTACTGCTTGGGATTCCGTGGCTGGTGACGGAAAGGTCACCAGTCTCCCGCCATAGTAATGCCAGTTGGAGAATGCGATCAGTGATTCATCCCTGCTCCTGTAGTGCCAGTCAAGTTGCTGGGTCGGGATACCCGCAGCCGACACCTCGTCAAGAATCGAAGCGAGGTCTTTTTCGCTTTCTGGCAGATCCTCTTCGGGGTCATCGTTGCGACCAAAGAAGTTGGTGGGGGGCAGCTGCTTGGGGTCGCCAACGATAATGGCTTGCCGGCCTCGTGCTATGGCGCCAATCGCGTCCCAAGTTGTGATCTGAGACGCTTCGTCGAAGATTACGACGTCAAAGGCAGCTTGCCCCGCAGGCAGGTATTGCGCGACAGACAACGGCGACATCAGCACACATGGTGCGAGTTTGGTGAAGGTATCAGGCATTTCTGAAACCAAGAATCGGATCGGCATACTGGGGCGTTGCAGGCCGAGCTGGTGGCGCAGGGTCCCCAGCTCGGATTTACGAGCCACGCCATCGCGAGCGGGTAAACCATGCCGGATGCGGTGAAGGACTTGCCCTGCTGCTATCTCAGTAGCACGATCGTCGAGGGCGCGGAACTTGTTGATTGCGTCCTCATGGGACCAATGGGAAAAGCCCCGCAGCACTGCTTCTGCGTCCATGGCTTGCGGCAGCCACCACTGGGCGTAGGCCGTAGTGAAAGCTTCTTCGACGGCACCAGTCAAAGTTCGGGCTTCAACAGTTTCGACCAGAGAGGTCAATCCTGCACCGCAAGCTTGATTGCGGACGTTGATCCAACGCGTCCAGTCCTCCAACGCCTCGCGGTTCTTCAACGTTTGATCAAGCAGCTGGGTGAGGTCATCAAATGAATGCGTTGTCGGGTCGGTGCCTGCTACTTGCTGGAAGGCATCCGCCTGAGCGATCCAATGCTTATGAAGCCTACTGAAGCCATCCAGGGCGGTCCGTAGGTCGCCAGTCTCGCGGCGTGCCAGTGTGAGTTTGACTTGAGCCCATCGTGAGTGATCCGAGACCTTTGACGACAGCGGGTCGGTCACCGCTCTGAATTGCTGCGCCTCACCGATCAACTGGGCCAAACGGGTGGCGTCGGTTGCGGCCTTTTCGAAAGCGGGACAGCTGGACAATGCAATGGTCTCGATGTCGCCGTTGATCCGCCGCAAGGCGTCGAGACCGGCAATGTCGTTACTCGGATCAGCCTTGCCACCTGTAGCGTAGGTCTGCAGCAGCTTTCGCACTGCGGATTTGGCGAAGGTTGTGAATGGCCAGAACTTGGTTTGGGCACGCCGCCAGTCAGCATCCATCTGGTCGAGCGGCATCGTGCTCAGTCGATCCAAAGGATAACTTGCCGATAGTGCCTCGGACGCGGTGCGATACGCGTCCAACATTGGGGCAAGTCGTTCACTTTCCTGGACCGCATTCGACAGGTCCGCCTCCAAGCCCCAGCTTACATCGGAACCGTTGGCCGGCCATCCAGAAAGCGCCACCAATTCTTCAAGCCGGTCCTTGTTCAGAGCATCTTCAGTTAACCCACACAAAGCAGTTAAGGCGGTCGCGTGCTCTGCCACCTCACGAGTGGCCTTTCGCAGGTTCTCCGAGCGCGACAAAAGCTCAGTTTGCCAGCCGAAAGACCACTCTTCGGCACCGACCAGTGGCAAAGCTGGGCGGTCCTGAACAATTTGGTGACAGCGCCCGACCGCCTCGGCCAAGGTACTTAAATGCGCATAGCTCTCGGCATCGTGGGCATCCTTGTTGTCAAAGGACAGCTCAAAAGAAACCTCCGCGCGCGCAGCATGGCCCACCGCTTCATAGACACTGAAGCCCTGCGTACCCTTGCGATGAAGGGCCGCAACGTACTCATTCAACTGAGTGCGTTTGATCGAAAGGTCATCAGTCACTCGGATCCATTCGGCCTCTGAAACTTCGCCCTGTCGATCCCAGCTACGCCCCAGTTGATTGAGCACAGACTTTCGGTCTGCCTTGTTGGAATGGAGTTCCAAGACCGCGTCGCCAAGCCCATGCGCCGACAAGCGACGATGTACGACGTCCAGCGCCGCGGACTTCTCGGCAACGAAAAGAACGGTCTTTCCAACAGCGAGACACTGCGAAATGATGTTAGCGATAGTCTGGCTTTTACCGGTTCCTGGAGGGCCGATGAGGACAAAATTATGCCCGTCCTGTGCAGCAAGGACGGCCGACAACTGTGAAGAATCCGCAGGCAACGGCGTGAACATATCTCGTGGTGCGACCCGTCGATCCACATCAACTGCTGAGGGAAGTGCGGCCGCACCTTCGGCAAGGAATGGTTCGGTTGGATTGTCGACGAGGTGCTGTACCAATGCATTGTTGCGCAGGCTATCCGTCCGCTCTACCAGGTCTTTCCACATCAGGAACTTGGCAAAGGAGAAGGTTGACATAGCCAGCTCCTCCACCACCTCGAACCCCGCGACGTCGCGCACTTTGCGCCGCATGATTTCGAATATCAGCGGCAGGTCGTAGCCGCTCTCATCACGCGGCAACTCCCCCTCGAGTTCTGGGATATGAAGGTCGAAGTCGCGCTTGAGAAACTCGAGGAGAGTCGCGTTCAGGCGGACATCATCCTCGTGGTGCTCGATGATGAACTCGGATTGGGCAGAGCGACGCGATACCTTCACGGGGATAAGCAATAATGGTGCACGGTAGCTGCGTGTATCGGTGTCAGTCTTTTTCCAGCGCAGGAAGCCTGCGGCGAGAAACAATGTATTAGTCCCGCCTTCCTGCATGTCGCTCTTGGCCTTGCGAAAAAGGCCGAGAAGGCGGTTGTTTGTATCTTTTCCTGTTAATGGGACAGCCAGTTGTCCTTTGGCAAAGGCATCGCGCGCGACTTCTTCGAGCAGCTTAGGTTCTTCCTTGTTTAGCAGGTCACGCTGTCCGACTGGGTCTTCGTCCTTGAGAGCAAGAGCTTTGAATTTCTTTCCGTCGGCCAGTTGGTCTTCAAGACTCGAAACGTCTGGACAGACAAAGGGGATAGTTTGCTTGGTATCGCGAAAATTCAGCAAGCGGTTGCGCAGGGACAGATCCAGCAGCTTACGTTGCCAACGGGAAATCCGATCTTGTGGCGTCTTCGGCTCTTCATCTACGAGATCACCTGGCAGGAAATCGAAGGCCAGCGGCTTTGGCAAGGCTGGGGGCGCAGCTTCGATCTGTTCAGCTTCTGGGTTTGTCTCGGTGCTGTGAGAGGCAAGCGGCCTGATGCGCGCGACGCGGGCCCGCCGAACATCAACGGTCAATTGGAAGGTATGCTCATTGCGTTCGGCCGTCAGGTCACGTCCTACGCTGACTGCCTGCTCCAAACCGATAGTTGGTCGCTTTGTTAGAAGTGTCGTCTCCATGGTGATAAATTCACGGGCGTCAATGGCCTTGCGCACAGTCATCACATCAGGTTCCGTCACCTGACCGAAATCGCGTTCGGTTAGCCAAACACCTGCCCAAGCGTGACCCTCAGAAAATAGAACCACTGAGTTCAACCCAGCCGCTTCGAAGCACGCAGCAAGCAACAAGGAACTGTCCAAGCAGGTTGCAAGCCCTTCAGATTTAACGCGCGCAGGGCTGCGAACCTTCTGACCGCGTGTTTCAAAAGACGCTGGAGGATAGGCATAGGTCAATCCAAGCGCGGTGGTCGCAGACCAGATTGCTCCCACGAGCATCCACACACGCCTTGGATCTTTCGACTGGTAGCCGTCAATTGCGCCGCTTTGTCCGCCGCGCTCCAGCAGACGACCGGCCTCCTTCAGGATGGCTGCCACCACCGCATCGTTGGGCGAGACATAAGCAGCCAGCAGATGGGCCATATCTCCGATGCCGCCCCATTCGTCCCGAGCCAGCATTTCGATGCGACGGTCTTCGCGAAAGAGTTCCGTGTCATCGGCAGATACCGTCAATTTCAATTGGCCAAACTCTGCCTCGTTCAGCCCGGATAGGAGCGCGTCATTCAAGGGCGTTTCGAGGTCAGACAGCTTCCGTTCTTCGCCTGGGCCAAGCCGATCCAGCGTCCAGGTTTTCGGCTTGATGACTGAAGGCGTGCTCTCAATCTTAATAGAAAGGTTCTTCAGTGGCGCATCTGTCCCATTGATCAACTTAATCTTGCGAAGAATCGAAACGCCGTTTTGGGCGGAGGAGAAATTGATTTTCTCCGCCGTAGAGAAAGTTACGGTGAGGTTCTGATCTTCCTCGGCTGTGCTTATTGGATCAATGATTTCTGACATAATGCAACTCTTGATAAGTATGGCTCGATGCTGCACACGCTGCTCTGCGTGTCAATCTGTAGTGAAGGTGTGCTTTCTAACGATTAGACTTGAACTACAGAAATGGTTCGCAGTTCGGAGAGTTTGATAATTGTCCTTCGAGCATCCCTTGCAGAGCTATGAGCATAGGAAAATCGCATCGGTCGCAAAAAAAAATGAGGCTCGCACCAATGGGTCGTTTCGATTTCCATGGGGATCAAGGCAGAAGAAGCTACTTCTTTGATGGGCCGCTTCGAGCCAATGACATCATGGCCCGCCGAAGGTGCACGCTGCAGCAGAGGTTTAGGTGGCCCTTTCCAGGTTGCCAGAGTGAACAAACTCAACCTGGGACGTTACTGAGCGGGTGAGCCCTTGCATATAGGCTTGCCTGTTTAAGATGCTCTGCCGACAGGCTGGGAAAATTCTCCCAGATGTAGAGAACAGTTTCAAACTTGCAGAGATCCGCTAATTCGAAAACGCGAATCCGCGTTCCGCGCATGACCGGTATCCTACCGCTGATTTCAGCATCGAATTGGACTGCAGCCTCGGCCCTTGCCAATTAAGCCATTCTGGCAACTGCCTTCGCGACCGAGTCAGGCAAATCAATTCGCAATATGCCTTACTTGATTACATCTTACTTCGAAGAGCCTTTCGCTACATCGCCCATTTCTCTTAGCAATTAACGGCGGAGCCGACGACTAAGAAGGTATCCGCCCGCCAGTTCAAAATGTCCAATTGGGCGTGCGATTGGCTTGAGCAGTGGTTGGGAACCAATAGCAGCCTTCTTGGATCTGGAAAGTACAGACTTGGGAAGACCACCCTCCTTGATCATCTGGAGTACAACCTTGCGATCCCCTTCAACAATCGCGGCGATTTCATCTATATTGAGGGGGCGTAAGATCGACTGTGGCAAGTTTGAAAATGTCATGAAGTTAAATGTCATGTCACGGCCTTTAGCGCTGAAGCCAAGTCGGAGAGTTTGAGGAGGTGACCACGCCAAGCTGTGCCATCCTGAAAAGCTCCGATGGTCTCAATGCCGATATCTGACAGTTTGACCATAAGATGGCGGGCGGATGTGCCAAGCTGGCCCGCAAGTGTTGAGACAGGCACATATTCCATCTGGAAAATGCACAGGGCTTCGTGGCTGATGCTACGGCCGACCTTGCCAGCATGGGGAAACTCTTCGTGCTGGATCAGGCCTTGTTTGCACCATTGCGCGACACATTGGTCCTTCCAGCCTGTCAGCTGGGCAACCTTTTGAATGGTGAGACCTGACCCATGGCGCACGTCAGCGATGATTGCGTCGATCTCTTTGCTGGAGAACCGAAGTCCAGCGAAGCATCCATCCGTGGAGCCCATTGTGGGGCGAAGGCCGCCGTCTGAGATACGGCAAAATACTTCCTTTAATGCAGCCGCATCTGTGGTGAATCGAAGGTTCAATTCTTTGAGGGAAACGGTTGCGCCATCAACCTCAACTGCAGTCGAGGAGATATCGTCGACGAACCGTTTGATTGCAACACTATCGTATTGGCCATCCACCAACGATGGCAAAGTCTCAGGAATGAACCGTGCTATGAGCCCTGCTTCAGCAAGAAGGTCGTATTGTTTGCGCGATATACCAAGGACCTCCCTTGCTGTAGTTTTGTCGATGAAACGCTGCCTGTCTTGCGCAATCTCAGCTACGGTATCGCGATGGATCATCGTGTGTCGGTGCCCGAAGCCCGATGCATATTTCTTCCCGGGGATGCGTTTTTTTGCCACCGCATCCACAAGACGGTCTGCACGGATGTGCAAAATTTTTGCTGCCTCTGCAGCACTGACCCAATTCCGCATATCAGAAGGGGCGCCGGCTCCCCCTGCATAGGCACCATCAAACTCACTTTGGACGACCTTTCCGAGGGTAGCATGAAAGTCATTGTATGCTTGACCGTCGAATGAGTTCAGCCGTTGGTACCACTTACCAAGCCGCATGGGTGCGGTTGGGGCACCGGAGTTTGACAACCGTGCCGATACTGCACACTCGAACTTTGTCGGCCAGTCACAAAAGGTAGAGAATACTGGTTCGAGAAAGAGAGTAGCCTCCGCCAAATTTTTAGGGAGTGGCGTCTTTCCCTGTTTGCCGGTCTCGGTTTCGACTTCGGCGCTTGCCAAAAAGTATACGAATTCCCCAATGTCTTCCGGCGTGCGAAACGCCAAAGCAGGAGGCAGCATAGATCGAGACGGGTGCATGTCGCCGGAGATTAGCGCTGACAAAGCGACCTCCGCTTCCAGCGCTTTGTTCCGAGGCAAGCGGTCGAGCGGACAGCCGCAATGGCAGGTATCGTACCCGCCGCGTCCCGGCATGAAGTTCTCACCACACATCGGGCATTCATCGGCGAGCCTCAAACTATGCTCAGAGCAGGCCGTCACAAAACTGTGTCGCCATGAATGATGATGCGGCCTACCTTCCGAGATGCAATCCGGACATATGGGTGCGCTATGGTGGCGTTCGAATCTCCAGTTTCGGGTTGGGATTGACGGTGTTGCGGAAGGAAGAATATCTCCGAGAGTACCCTTCGGGAGTTCGAGCAGCCCTTCTACTTCCAGGGCGTCCTCGATGAGCGGTCGACCGTAACGCAAACCAAAGGAGCCGAGGAAGTCAGATACGTCAGGCCACATTTCCGCTTCAGCAAAGCGGCGCAGATAGCCTTCCAAGCTCTCGGATTGGTCAGGTTGAACCAGAATGCTCATATCATCGCACCCTCTGCCCAGGATGCCTCCAAACCGGCGATAGATTGAATTGGGAAATCGAGGCCGGCCTCGCTCATGACGCTCGCGAATGAGCGATGGAGCTCAACTTCATCCGGTTCTTCGTCGTAAAAGAAAGAGGAAACAGGAATGCCGGATTGCTGCATATTGCTTGCCGCTTTCACAAAAGTGGCAAGCGTCAATTGTTTCGAGTCACGTGCTGCTATAGCGCATGACTTGAACAACCGCAGCATCATCGGCACGCGACCACCGGAAGCCCCGTACAGGCGCCGCACAATGTCGTCGAACTCCGGCACCAGAAAGAACCCTGAGTGTTCAAGGCTTCCGATTGCAGCGTCGACCGCGCCTGCGAATCCGTCACGATCGTCTTCGTCCTGCCAATCGTATGGTTTGAACAGAACTGTGCCGTTCGCTCTATCGCGAAGCTGTTCATTCTGGTCGATGATTTGCTGGAAACGCGGGAGACCGCTCAGGATCAAACTCACGCCGGTCTCGTCGACAAGATATTTGAGGTGGTCTGCCGCTGCACGAGGCGAGAGATTAGCACCGCGTTCAATGAAGTGATTGGCTTCGTCGAAAACGATGACCTTCATTTCGCGCTCTTTGATTGCGCGAAACAGCCGATCCCGCAAAAGCTTGGTCTTGTCCGCCTCCCGAGTGCGGAAACCCATGGCCTGCAAACCAGCCGCATAGATCTCGCGGCCGCTTACTTGGGCGGGTAGGCTTGCACGAACAACCTCCTTCATAGGAAACAGCGCACAAGCATTACCGGACCTTTCGACCAGTCGGTCCACGACTGCTGATTTGCCGACCCGTGTGGGTCCCAAGAGGGGTATAATACATCCGGCTTTGGGGTCCTTCGCAGCGAGAAGGTCTTCAACCGTCTGAGCTGTAGTGCTGAGCGCATCATGAATGATGCGGTGGCTAAAAAGTGGAAGTGTGGCTTTCGACATGATCTACTCCATTTGCTCGATTGTCGGACGCTCGGACCTGCGTCTGACTGGGGCCTTTGGAGTAGGTTGGTTCGCTCTCTCGACAGCGGAAGTCTGGCTGCGTGGCGGGACTTTGGAATTGTCCAAAATTTGCTGGTGTTTGCGTCTCATGGCTTCTTTGGCACGTGCAGATTTCAAGGATTGAACTTTCCCGCGCCCAATTTCTTCGGCTCGCGTTTGTGCCTCCAAAGCCAATTCCATTGCCGTTGATCGTGCTTTTAGGTCTGCCTTCTTGGTCTCTTGACTTACCGTCCGCATGCGCTTTGCATCGGCAAAGCTGACTGCGGCAACATCATCGGATTTTGCAGGTACAATCAGCGGAACAGCCAAGCTTTCATGTATCACCGCGATTTCGCGGCAATCGGTGGGATCGTACCTGACATCAAGCGATCGCCGGACACCGATATGTTTAATCAGCTCGCCGAGCTCTGGTGAGTGAAAAAGCACACCTTCCACTTCAATCCCATAGTGCCACACCTTCCGAACTGTCTTTTCGACCATGAACCATTCTGTGATATCTTCTGGTACTGGAGGTAAGACCGCTTGGCTTTGTAGGCGTTTCCAACTTTGCATGGGGGATTCGGCGACGCGTAACGGCGACTGGATTCTGCGGCGGACTTTTGTGGCATACACATCGTAAAGCCATTTCATGACGAGGGCTTCCAACTGTTCGATTGTTAGGCATGCTTCCAGCATTCCTTTCTCAGTTCGTTCCTTGTCGGGAAGTTCTTTGGTGTGGGTCGAGCCCGCAAGTGTTTGGAGATACTCGCTCAGTTCTCGATTGAACCTTTCGACGAAAGGCTTTTTCTCAGGGCAGCCTGGAGCGTTCTTTGCCCATTCTGCACCGGATTGCTCAATGAGCCTGGAAAGGTGCCCACCACTGTTTTCTGAGCCTTGGTCAGAACTAATTATTTGAGGCACCCCGGTCATCTCGAAGCGGTTTTCAATGTTATACTTTTCGAAAAAGGCATCACCGCGGTCGGTCATAACATCTTTGATAGTCTGGACCGTCAATTCTTCCCGCGGTGCCGAAAGGCTGATGCGCAGGCCGACGGGAAAACCTGTCACCGCATCGACTGCTATGCTGAACGTCGGTCGGCCAATACAGGTTCGATCAACTCCCATCAGATGGATGTTTCCTGTTGTGCAGTCCACTTCAACAAGATCGAACGGCATCTGAACTCTATGAAAGAACTGAGCCTGCAATTTCAGCTTCTTTGCCGTTTCAGAATCGTGCCGGTAGGAAATGACGTCATCAACCCGCAGTTTTCTGAGAACCGCTTCAAGGCTGCGCTTACCATGCGGGTTGAGCTGCTTTTGGGTGTCGGCCTTATGCTTTTCGTACCAAGCTTGTTCATAGCGATATGCAACCAAGTCTGAGAGTTTTCCTGTAGAAATTCTATCGTTTTTCAGATAGATTTCTTCGAGGGCCGCCATTGCGATTTCCTCGTACAGTTCGTCGTACCGTTCTCCATGATTCCCTTTAAGGTGAGTCTTCGGTAGAAGCGCCGACCTACCGTCCTTGGATTTACACTGCTTCCAGTGTTGTAATGTTCTGAGACCGAACTGCGCTGGAACATATCGAATGAACCGTGGATTTTCACGAAGTTCAGTACCGATTATCTCGGCTGACTTTCTGGCCGAGTTCCCGGCGCGACGTAGCTCGTCGTCTCGCCGGATCGCATGAAGTTTCATACTTTGAGCGACGCGTGCATGTTCATCCGGAATAAAGCCTGCGGTTGGTTCTATGTTCAGGGGGGAGGCATGCCCACCCGCGATGAGGCGACGATATTCTTCTTTTCCAACCTCGCATAATTCACCGCAGCACTTTCGTAGGACCACAGATTGGTCCCTTTCAGCAATGCATTCGAGCTTCTCGGAACTGCCATTTCGGATGCCCAACTCGGCTAAAACGTCATTGTAGGCCAAGGGGTAGCTCCATGAGGTGCCTGGGCAACCCTTTTGAACTGCGGATCACTGTCTGCTGGGAGATGCGTTCGTCCTGTACATCACAGGTTACTTCACCATGAGCCAGCGCTGCGAGGATGTTCCGTTGAGAATGCCCCTTTTTGACCAGATCAGTGATATTCGCGCCTGTATCGGTATCTTTGCGAAGTTTTGCTGTATCAGGACCCTTTGGCACTGCTGACTTTGAGATGTTCAAAAGCCGCATATTCCGGACAAATGTTTCCGGCAGGCATGAGTCATCTATTATTATGAGGCGGTGACCGTAGCGGGCCAAGACACCAGGATAGCCCAAAATCTTAGGGTTCATTTCGATTAGGGCGGAATGCTTCACTTCGATAAAGACCGGGCCTTTGGGAAGGCTTGCTTTGAAATCTGGTGTGTATTCGACCGGGCGGTTGCCGTTTTCGGCGGCTGCTAAGCGAAGGTGCTCTTTGGACGGATAGGCGCGTCCTGTCGCCAAGTCGAAACACACCGGCTGAGAACGAATATCCGCGACCCTCGGATCAAGACCCATAACAATCGCAGCGCTTGCTTCCAACCGGCTTTCAAGCTGCATCAAGCGCCCGGTAGCGCCCGGTGTAGTATAGTGAGCTTTCTTTTGCTGCCCGCGCTTTTGAATTCTGCGTGCCGTCGGCGCTGATTTGAAGTCAACTCTCATTGCTGTTCCCCTGAGTCGTTAGTAGTACTAAACTATTTTGCTCTGTTTTGAGAGTCATTTCTTGATATAATGTTTCCATGAACGCTCCCACTAAGCTTGAAGCCTTTGCTTCAGATCCAAATTGGATGTCGTTTGCCAAAGCGCTGATGTCGGCTTTGGAGACACCCGAGGCATACAATTTCGTCGACGGTAACCAGTTGCTCGCGGCTGTAGCTCTCCTCCGCGGCGTTGATGCATCGAGCCTTCGCAATCCTCTTGCAGCAGTAAGTTGGATGAAAACGCATGCGCCGGAAGCACTGGAAGCAGAAAACGACGGTATTGCCATGACCGGCGTGTTGCTGCTTTCTCAAATATCATTTTATGACAATAAGTTAGCTGCCAGCCTCGCCACGAAATTTTTTGGCGGCGAACTCTCTCGAACACAGATCCGAGAGGCTCTGAAAGGTATTAGGGAGAAAAAAGGCGGTCGCGGAATATTGGCCCATGAGCGTGTGAGACAGGCGGTGGCCTTTGAAGCCGCCGTGGCGGCGTTCCTGAATAACAACCCTGATGTCTTGGAGCTTGGAAGTGGCATCAGTATTACCGAAGGAACCCGAAGCTCCAGAGTACCAGTTGATTTTGCTGTGTTACGGAACGGTAAGCCGATTGCTGCCATTGAAGTGAAATCATATCGTCAGAAAAGACACCAGCGATACTTGCTTGAAACGCTTGGAATGGCGGCGCTGGCCGCCCGGGAGCATTCCAAGACCGTTTTGGTGTTGCCAGAAAGCTGGGGAAGCTCAGTCGATCTCATGACCAAGCTCATTGAGGACCTAAAAATCGCCGATGTCAAAATCGCTATTTTCAAAGATGGAGATGGCGTCGGAAATCCTGGAGAGTTCCATTATGTCTTCGGCTCGTGGTAGGTATTACCGACGAGGGTAAGGTCGCAGCTGCGACATGCGTGCCTGCGCCATCCACTTCTAAATAGGTGAGGAGCTACGGTCTCGGGGCGTCGTCCGTACTGCCAGCAACCCGAACTGCGACCTTGCTGAACACCTGTTTTGCGCAGCGTTTGGCGGGACGCAGGACCCGAATGCACAGCGCGGGTTTGGTATGACCGAGCCGGACGAGACGCGCTTTCAGAATAAGGGGCGGCGGGTCCCTCGGCGCAATACCTCACGCCAGCTATCGGCAATCTATAACCTTACGGGCGGGCACTTCGACATATTGGCGTGCGTGATTCCAAAGATGACGTCTGCTTGATTAGGGCGGCGCTGATCCTACGCAGTTTACCGATTTTATAATAGGTA
The DNA here is from genome assembly GCF_003611275.1 of Sulfitobacter sp. D7. Taxonomy (NCBI): domain Bacteria; kingdom Pseudomonadati; phylum Pseudomonadota; class Alphaproteobacteria; order Rhodobacterales; family Roseobacteraceae; genus Sulfitobacter; species Sulfitobacter sp. D7. Next base: position 27,839 of record NZ_CP020694.1, on the reverse strand, counting down.
AGCGTCTTGCTGGACTTAATGGCTCACGTCCCCCGGTACACTTTTTTCGGCTTTTCATCGACCAAAGCGTTGAGATGCCAGCTGTCCGCGTCCTCAACTGCCTCAATATCAAACGACCGGCACTCGTGAGCAGACTTATTGGCAGTATGCGAACGTAACCCTCCATGAATGTCTGGGGTGAACTTACCACAACTTCGGCGTCAGCCCACCAATTTGCGATCGTCCCTGTGCATCGTGGCAGAGTCCAGGTCGATGTTGACCTGCGCGACGATACCCGCCAGGTGCTTGCACTATTCAGTGCGACAGGGAGCCTTCGCGGCATAGATCATCACGGTTACAGTGCTGAAATGCAGAACCAACCGCCTCCAGACTACTGCGATAAGTTGGCATGGTCCGCGAAGTAGGATAGTGGCACCGTATAGTGGCGAAAAATATCAAAGATAGTTGAATTATCATTTAATTTCAATTTTGTAGGTTTGTTCGTCAGTGGCAAGAAAAATCCTCCAGGTGACTGATTTCCTTTTCATTCTACTTCATATCAATCGCGTAAGTGCCGAGAGAAGAATATGAATTGGTTGCCTGATACATCGCTGGCTATTTGGGGTCATTCAAGTTTGTGGTTTTCGCAACCGGGTTCCCTGTGATGAGATGAGAAAGTAACCTTTAGTTGATTGTCTCGACAGGAACCAATTCCAGAATTGGCGTACAGCAGGGGTGAACCCATCAGCTCCGCCGGAATAAGGTGATAGGCAAAAAAAATTTGAGTTACGGCCTATTGGGCTGGAGAACACCCCGCTTTCCAACGCCTTTCCTACAGGCCATGAGGCGAAAAGAGATACTCATAGTGTTTGATTATATGAAGCAAAGCTGATCACGTTGTGGTTTCGCCTTCTTAAACAATGGCTGCCGATCAAGGTGACATGCAGACGTAGGTATTTCCCGAGGGCCCATCTACGAAGTGCTGATGATGTGTTTTTCAAATGAGAGTTCTCTACCTTCGGGGTCAATTGGGCGTTGTTATAAGTGCGACGGTTCCAATCATATCGATCTGAAAAGATTGTTCGACTTAGGCTCAGGCGTCGATTTTTTCAGGCGTTTGGGGCCAGTAGAGGCGCTACATATCTGCAGAAGGGGCGGGAAGGAGACATTCGCTGCAATCAGTGTGGAAGTCCGCTTTGCGAATTTAGCGCCAAATAGGAGCCGTTTCTCCTAAATGTGCTTTTGGCACTTCGGGGATGCGCTGACTTGGTAAACGGGCGGCAAGCGATCCATTGCTACACCATTGGCAATGTTTTCAACGGGACTGCGAATGGCAAGGAGTGTCAAAATGAATGCTGGTATTTGCTATTGGATGATTGAGCCGGTCAAATTGTATAACCGGCTCGGTCGGCCGTATTTTCCTACCGGCCAAATCCGGCAGCAGTTGGCAGCCATGTGGCCAGCTCCGGTACAGCGATAAGCAGCGCGAGGCCGGCGATCATGATGATCACGAACGGAGCTGCACCACGCACAATCGTCGCGAGCGGCGCGTTCGAAATACCCTTGATCACGAACAGGTTCATACCGACTGGAGGGGTGATCATTGCCAGTTCGAGGTTGATCATCAGCAAGATGCCATACCAGATCGGATCAATGCCAAGGGCAATCATTGTCGGCAACAGGATCGGTGTCGTGATCAGGATGATCGCAATGGATTCGAGGAACATGCCAAGCACAAAGATCAGGACCATCACCACAAGAACGAAACCGATCGGACCAAGGCCAAAGCTTGCCACGGCCTCGGTCACGCCGACCGGAAGACGGACCAGCGTGATCGCATGGCCGAACATCGCTGCACCCGCGATGATCATGAAGACCATCATCGAGGTTCGCATTGTCGAATAGGCACACGCCCACAGGTCACTGAACCCGAAATTGCGATAGACCAGCACCGCGACCAGCAGCGCATAAAGGGAACCGGCGGCGGCGGCCTCGGATGCGGTGAAGATACCAAAATAGATACCGCCCATCACGACCGGTGGCGCAAGCAAAGCCCAGACCGAACGCCGAAAGGCAAAGACTGCGGCAGGCCAGCCGGCCCAGTCGGGGGTGTTGATTCCGTCGCGCCCACGGGCCTGGATCATGCAATAGGCCGAAAACATCAGTGCCAGCATCAGCCCCGGGATGATCCCGGCCAGAAACAACGCACCAATTGACGCCTCCGACACGATTGCATACAGGATCATCGGCCCGGACGGCGGGATCAGAATACCCAAGGTGCCGCCTGCTGCCACGACCCCCAAAGCATCCCGTTCGGCATAGCCAAAGCGTTTCATCTGCGGGATTGCGCTGGATCCGATGGAAAGCGCCGTTGCAACGGAGGAACCGGAGATCGCAGCGAATATGGTGCACGCCAGCACCGTGGCGACGCCGAGGCCGCCCTTCACATGACCGATGACGGTGTGGGCGAATGTATAGAGGTCGTCGATCACCTTGGCCCGGATCATCACCTGCGCCATGAACACGAAAAGCGGGATGGTGCTGAGGACCGGTTTATCGAGCTGGGTAAAAACAGCATCGCCCAATCCGTCTATATCCCCTTCGACGATCATCATGATGGCGCTTGCAGACAGGCCAAGGGCGGCAAAGATTGGAATGCCCGTGAGCAGAAGCAGGATTAGCCCTGCAAAGACAAAGATAATGGTCATTGAGGCAGCCCCCGTAAAGAGCGGTAAAGGCCAAGCGCTGCGGTCAGGAAAAGCAGGGCCATCCCAAGGACAACCGGCACCTGCGGAATCCACGTCGCGATTTCGATATAGCCGACAGAATATGACCCGAAACTATGGGCGAAAGCGATGCTGTCCCATATCGACACGCCGACGATGGTGGAAAATGCCATGACCGACAGGTTTGCCAAGACCCTTTGCAGACGGGCCAGGCCGGGGCGCAACTGGGCCGACACAAGGTCGATCGCGATGTGATCCCCGCGCCGCAACGCCTCGGCCGAGCCGAGCATGATAAGCGTCACCAGCAGATAGCCAATCATTTCGTCGCTCCATTGCAGCGGGCTGTCGAACAGGTAGCGCCGGATCACGGCAATCACAATCTGGACAAGGATCACAAGGATCAGCGCCGTGCTGAGCATGCCGCAAAAGCGGACAAGACAGGTGATGATGCGGTCTGGGAAGATGGGAGCATTGGCTGCTCCCACCTTTTTGTTTTCAATCATGATCCGACCGGCTCACATCTTGGCAATCAGATCGAGAAGCGTCTGGCTGTCAGCATCTCCTTCGCCGAACGATTTGTCGAAAGCAGGCCGCATGACAGCTTCAAGTTCCGCGTTCTCTTCTGGTGTGGCGATATGCACTTTCACGCCTTTTGCCTCGAGCTGGCTCGGACCTTCTGCGGCGGCTTCGGTCGAGGCTTCGATCGCCCATTCCGACGCTTTCATGCCAGCCTGCGTGAGGGCGGACTTGGATTTATCCGAGAGCCCGTCGTAGAAATCGGGGTTCAGGTAACCGTGCAAATAGGCCGACAAGACAGGGACGACGGTAAAGGCATCCTGCACTTCATAGTATTTACGCGACACGGCGGCAGCAACGTCAGTGATCGCACCGTCGATAACGCCGGTGGCCAGTGCCTGATACACTTCGGACCCGGGCATTGCCGTGGGTGTTGAGCCAAGCGCGGACAGGGCCGCATCAAAGGGCGGTGTCACACCACGCATCTTCAGGCCGGCAAAGTCTTCTGGCTTGACCAGCGGCGCACCGTTTGTGGTGAAGACAGAGGTGTTGGTCTGGAACAACCAGACGACGTTCTTGACGCCTTTCTCCAGCAGCTTTTCTTCAAGGAAGCTTGCGGCCTCCGAAGTTGGCCATTTCTTCCAGATTTCGATGTCACCAAAAGCATAGGGTGCGACGGTCACGTTCATAATCGGCAGCGTTTTGCCCCATTGAAAGTTCAGCGAGAATGCACATTCGATGTCGCCCTTGGCGGTTGCCACGATGTTTTCGCGCGCGCCAACAAGGCTGTCCGCGCCGAAAATCTGCACGTCGATCTCGCCTTCGGAAAGGCTTTCGACCTCGGCGGCCCAACGGTCGACAACCTTGGCGATGTGGTGCGCAGGGGGCAGCTGGTGGCTGCACCGCATTTCCGTAGCGGCCTGTGATGCCGGCGCGGAAACCGCAAAGATTGCAGCCCCGATGGCTGCTGATTTAATATATTTCATTGTTGTTTCTCCTCCCAGTTACAACTCAGACCAAGGATTTGGCCTGCCAATTTGCGTTCTTCGGTGGTCCTGCGCGGTGCAGGGCCCCGTGGAACATTTCACCCGGCATCGCCTCCCCTGCGATGCGCCGGGCGTCTTTCAGTCTGTCCAGATCAATTCCCGTGGCAAAACCCATAGACTCGGACAAAAATACGATATCTTCGAACACGACATTGCCGGTCGCCCCGGGCGCAAACGGGCATCCGCCCAATCCGCCAAGCGATGCATCGATCACCCGCGCACCGTTATCCAGCGCTGCCGCCGCATTGGCGACACCCATGCCCCGCGTGTCGTGAAGATGGATGATAAAAGGCTGGCCGCCGCAAAGCTTCTCCATCCGCGCACAAATCGCGCCAACAGCCTTTGGCCCGGCGTAGCCGACTGTATCCGCGATCCCGACGATATCGGCACCTGCATCAAGACAGGCCGCGGCCAGACGGAGAACCTCTTCGGGGTCGACATTTCCTGCGATGGAACAGCCAAGCGCCATCGCGATCCCGGCGTTTACCAGCTTGTCGGGGGCGTTGCGGTCGCGCATGGTGGCAACGTTGCGCACCAGATCCACCGCGGCATCGCGCGAGCGGCGCATGTTGGCCTGGCTGTGTTCTTCGGTCGCGGAAACAACGCAGACCAATTCGCGGATCGCGCTTTGCACTGCGGCCTCGGCCCCTCGTTCGTTTAGGGTCAGCCCCGCCGAGTGGATGTCGAGCCGTTCGCCCGCAGCAATCATCGCGTCAATATCGGCAAATTGGGGGAAACGGGTGGCGGGCAGGAATGATCCGACCTCGTAATGACCCACACCTGCGGCGCATTCTGCTTCAAGCCAGGCGATCTTGGCCTCGGTCGAGGGCAGCGACTTGGTAATCTGAAGCCCGTCACGCAGACCGACTTCGCGAAGGGTCACGCGGTCGGCGGGGTAAATGGAGCTGGCTCGGGTCATGCTGCTGTCTCTACACCGCAGGCGGCTGCGATTTCAGCCTCGCTGAGCCCGGCAGCCGAAAGAACAGCGTGGGTATCCGCGCCGATTGCGGCGATGTCGAGGTTTTCGCCCACCACCGGTTGATCGTCGATCTCGAAGGGCATAGCGGGCGCACGGTAGGTGCCGCCTTCGGGCAGGGAGGATGTGAAAAGCCCGCCGGGGCGTGTCACATGGGGATCGTCGTACATCTCGGCCGGGCGGTGGATCGGCGAGAAGGGGATGCCAGCGTCTTCGAAGGCTTCGAGGAGATCGGCAAAGGACCGGGTGCGCACAGCCGTAGCGACCACCGGTATGGTGCGGTCGCGGGCGTCGATCTGCTTCATCCGGGTTTGCAAATCGGGATCGTCGAGCAACGCCTGCAGCCCCAAAATATCGCACAGCGTTACCCACTGGCCTTCTGTGACGGCACCGATAAACATCTGCTTTCCATCCGAGGTGTCAAAGATATCGTAGACCGGCCATGAAAACTCCCGTTCGGGCATCGGCGGGGCCTCGCGGCCTTCGATGTCGAATTGCACCATATGCTGGGCCACAAGAAAAAGGCAGTTTTCAAAAAGCCCGGTGCGCAGCACGTGACCCTTGCCATCTTTCTCGCGTTGCAAAAGGGCAACCAGAACCGCGAAGGCACCAAAAAGGCCGCCCATGATATCATTCGCCGATGATCCGATCCGCAAGGGACGTCCGGTAGGGCCGGTCATATAGGCCATGCCGGTCATCATCTGCACAACCTCGTCCATCGCGGTCCGGTTCTCGTAGGGGCCCTTGAGGAACCCCTTGAGGGATGAAACGATCAGACTGGGATAGCGGGCCTGCAATACGTCGGGGGCGAACCCCATCTTGGCCAGGGATTGATCGCGGAAATTCTCAACAAAGACGTCCGCCCCTTCAAGAAGCCGATGCAGCGCATCTTTTCCGGCATCCGATTTCAGGTCGAGCGTGATGCTCTTTTTGCCGCGGTTGAAGGTCGGGTAGAAGCCCCGTCCCATGCCAGTCAACGCGCGGGTTTTGTCACCCTCGGGCGGTTCGACCTTGATGACTTCGGCACCAAGCATCCCCAGAAACATGCCGCAAGACGGCCCCATGATCATATGCGTCATTTCAACAACGCGTAGTCCGGCAAGTGGCCTAATGTCTGTGGTCATGAAAACTCCTCCTGAAACAGTCATAGCCAAAGTCGTGTGAACGAGATATTATAATGTTTCGAAGAAACCCTTCTGAAAAACAGAATGCTTGATACACGCCAGCTTCAATATTTCAACGCGATTTACGAATATGGGTCACTGGCGCGTGCCTCGACCCATCTGCGGATCGCGGCATCAGCCCTTAGTCATCACCTGGCCCAAATGGAGGCGCGATTCGGAAAGCCGCTCTTTCGGCGCAAGCCCAGGGGCATGGAGCCAACAGCCGCCGGACACCGGCTTTACGGGCACGCCCGCTCGATCTTGCGCGCCATGGCCGCAGCCGAAACTGATCTGACCGATGCTGTCGACAAGATTTCGGGGCCGGTATCGGTGGGCATGTCCTTTTCCGCGGTCAAGGCGATCGGAGTCGCTTTTATCACGCAGGTGGTGCGCGATTTCCCCAATGTCCAACTGGCCCTGACCGAGAGCCTGTCCGGCGCAGCGCTTCCGCATCTTCTGGCTTCCGACGTCGATCTGGCGCTGATCTACAATCCGCCTGTCGACCCGAACTTTGAGTCAGAGCCGGTGCTTGAGGAAAAGATGTTCTGCGTGGGGCGCACCGATATCATCGGGGATACCGATGATCCGATCACCTTTGCCAAATTGCTGGACCTACCGATCATCCTGCTACGGCAGGGGGTATCGGCGCGCGCGATCATGGATGATGTGGGATTGTTGAAAAAGATCGAGGCAAAAGCGATCCTTCAGATGAATTCCGTTCAGGCCATCGCAGGGTCGATCGAGGCGGGTCTTGGGTGCATCATCGGTACGCGGCTTTTCATGCACGATCAGCTTGAACGCGGCACCGTCCGCGCCCGTCCGATTATCGCGCCCGAGCTGTCACGAACCCTTTATCTTTGCCGCCTGGCGTCCCGGCCTCCGACCTTTGCCACCGAAGCTATTCGGCAACTCCTGATCAATCACGTTAGGGATGCTGTCCTATCGGGGGCTTGGGATGCCCAGTTGTTTCAGCGTTCTTGAAAGCGCTCTTGGCAGCGCCCATCCGGATAACCGGAATTTCCCCAAATATTGATATCACCCGCACTTCGCCATGCGATCTGAGGGGGTGGTCTTCGTCAAATGTCTGGCAGACCTCATTCGCTATTGATTGCGCATTCAGATTGAAGGAGCCTGACGAATGACTTCCGGAAAATCATCGCATCAGTACCTTCTGAAGGTCTTCTTGTCCGAGTTAATCTGAACGGGACATTCGCTCTTATACGTCTGAATGGCGGCTCTGGGCCGTTCGCGTCGATCGACACCAAAAGGGGCGGAGAGCTGACCTTCGCTGCGGTTTGCATCAAGTTCTGCTATGCGGACAAAGTAGACGTTCAATGCAAGTGCGCCAATGTCCGGTTCGGCGAACTGTTCAACAATCAATCGGTAGTTTGACAGAACATATTCATATGAGAGTGCGAACCAAACCCGTCACTATCATAGCAGGACGAGCGGGCTTCAGTGAGAGACGTTCGAGCGCTGCACTGCCGATATATGAAGGTAACCACGGCATAATGCCAACAATTGGATATGTAACATTTCTACCATCTCGGGCTCGGCACCAAACTCGAAAACCGCTCTTGTGGTTCCGTTCATGGCTGTGAGCAGAGTGAACGCTATCTCCGGCAAGTTCTCAAAGGTGGCATCACGCGCGCTACCGAGCAATGATATGCAGGCTGTCTGAAGGCTCTTGGCGGTTCCAAACCTTAGCTCATCAGTATCCAATTCGTCGGCAATTTTGTACAGCGCTCGTGTCACATCAGGGTGGCGTATCTTGATGTCGAGGAAGGCAGTCACAATGCCCTGTGTGATGTTGTCGATCGGTTCGTTCCAATGCCGGAAACACGCAGCCTCAAATTCGTCGACAAAAATCGTTAGATGCTGATGGACCACCGCATACATCAGCGCCTGCTTGTGAGGGAAATACTGGTACATTGTCCCGACCGAGACTCCAGCCTTCTCAGCCACCCGGGTAGTTGTCAGCCGGTGCCCGCCATCGGTCAGCAAAACCTGAATGGTCGCCTCAAATATTGCATCAACGGTTGCCGCTGATCTGGCTTGCGTCGGTGTTTTTCTTGGCCTGAGCGTCTCAGGATGTGTTGTTTTCATATGCGAATTCCAAAGCTGAATAATCATTCATATACTGCACCAAATAGCTTCACAACGGCCCAAATTCGCGCTGCCAGCTGCGACCGAAAATCACGGCCTATCAAAAGAACGGAGATTCAGATGCGAACGATACACCTGCCCCAAAAAGCCTTGTGGGCGCTATTGGCAACCTCGGTGATGTCCACCGCAGCATCCGCCGAAACCATTCTCAGATACTCCGATCATCAGCCGTTGGATCAGATGCGCACGACGTTTCTTAAGGAGGTGCTTTTCCCGGCGATTGAGCAGGAATCGAATGGACGACTGAAAATTGAGGACCATTGGGATGGCGAGCTTGCTGCTCCCTATGATGCCTTAGGCGCGGTCAGTGAAGGAGCGGTAACCGACATCGCCACCGCGGTCCCAGAATACACCGCCGACTCACTCCCTCTGCATCAAATATTCAAGAGCTTTCCAGTCGGTCCGACCGGCGACGCGCAGGTTTCTTTCTTCCGCGAGGTTTATGCCGAGGTTCTGGAATTCTCCGAAGAGTTAGCGGATAACAACGTTATCCCGATCTTTTTGGGCACAGGGTACCCTGTAGCATTTTTCAGTGCCGAGCCGCTGGCATCACTCGATGAAATCGGTGGAACCACTTGGCGCTCCGCCAGCTTCTGGCATCTCGATTTCCTTCGCAACATTGGCGCAGAGTCGGTGCGAATACCGTGGGGACAGCAAGTTTACGATGCGTTCGCTGCGCGTACCCTCGACGGGCTGATGGTCAACGTTGACAGTGGATACAATCTTAAGGTCTACGAACAGGCACCTCATGTGCTGGTATCCCAGGAACTTTGGCTGGGCCACCTCTATCCTGTGGTGATGAACCTCGACACCTGGAACGGACTGTCACAAGAGGACAAGGCCGCCATTCAGCGGGCTGCGGAAACCGCATATGCGGCCTTAGGTGCTGAGATGGATCGGAGTTACGATGCTCAGTTGAAGGATTTGGAAAAACTTGGCGCCACAGTGCGAAGGCTGGACGAAACGGAGATAGAAGCCTTCTCCACGGCGAGCCGTTATCTTGACGTACAGACGGGCTGGGTCAGTGAACAGGAAAGCAGCGGCGCATCCAACGCAGGCCTTGTAGTGGAAAAGGTCAGCACCATTATGCGGCATGCTATGGACTGAAAGGTGTTCCGTTCACCTTTTTTTGCCTGATCTCCAATAACGTGAACGGCCCGCGGCTGAGCGCTGAGACCTTCGCATGAAGCAGCCATTCGCCGCATCGCGCAAAATGATTTATGTTGGGCGCAGCTCGGACCTTCGCTGCGTTGGCCACGAAAGTCAGCTGCGGGCCGTTCTTGTCGAACCAGTATTTTCTGCAACTGCTAATACCTCCGCCAGTCACTCGGTTACTTTGGCTCTGAACTGCCGATCGCGGCATCGAGAAGGAACCACCAGTTTTGCTTAACGTAGGATTTAGTACTGAGCCGGGGCAGACCCCATGATCAGGAGAGCTGACGCACAACCACCCGACCGGTTCGGGGCACTTCGATCCTGAGGTGCTGCGCCTGCGCCACATTCTGGATAAGGGGCGGGCGAAAGCAGACCCAGTTTTCATGTCCGGGGTGACGCACGCTTTCATAGCGGATACCGGCGCGCGTGCTTTCAGCCCGGACGCGTCCTCCGAAAGCCTGCGCTGCAGGGTAACTCGTATCGTCGGGATTATGATATTTCGGATGCGCTCCGAAAATGTCGACGTAGTCTCCATCAAGGTCCGCCTTATATTGGCGATACGTCTCGGATTTCTGCGTCAACGCGCTTAGCGCGATCTCCTTGCGCAGCCCATTGGCAACCTCCAGAAGCGCGGTGTTGGGATGGGTCGAGCCATACCACGCCCCGAGGCTCGCATCAGAAAACCGCAGACCGCCGGGCGATCCGTGCAGAAACGCCGCCATGACGACGCTGGCATTCGGGACGCCATACACCCATTCCGCGCGGGGCAAACGCGCGAGCCGTGGGCTTACAAGGCGGTCGTTTGTCCAGCCTTCCAGTTCCATGACAGCCTCGAGGTCGTCGGGGGTGGCGACCGCGTCAAAGGTGGGGATCGGCGGAAACCGTGAGGGGATAAGGCGTGTTGTGCCCGCAGGTGCGGAAGATGTCGCGTAGTCTGAAATCTTCATGCAAAGACAAGATCGTCTTCGGTGACCGCCTCAAAGCTGCCCTCCGGTGCCCCAAGCCCCATATTGCCGCCGCGCCAGGCGTCAAGATACCGGCGCACGGTCATGAGACCGTCGTGCCCGCCTTCCAGCATATAGGCCATAGGCGAAGCGCCGGCGAAGAGGGTGCCCTGATGGGGCCCCTTCAGCCAGACCAACGCCTGGTTCTCATCTTCAAAGAGAATGGTCAGCGCCTTGTAGATACCAAGTATAGCCGAAATCCGTAACAGCGTATCAAGAGGCAGGGTCAGCGGCTGCTGTTCACGCGCCTTCTTCATCCATTGATGATAGGTGGAGCGGCCTGGATCACCCAGGATGGCAATACGATCCGCTTCGCTCATTTCGAACCGATCAGCGATTTCCCGGAAGGCGCGCAAGCCCGGCGCGCTTGTCCGCTCGCGATCTCCTCGGGAGATGGTACGAAATTGCACGGCCTCGGGGGAAACCGAAGTGTTCGAAAAACTTGCAATCTGCATATCGAGCCTCTTTTGTCTACTTGCAGACATACAGTCTGCATGTGGACAAATCAATAGCAGGGGAGTTTTGCATCCTTTGTGATGATCGCCTCGACCGCTCGACACGCGATGTGCTGAACCTCGTGCATTAAATGGACGCCATCGGGGCAACATTGCGTATTTTTGAACCGGAAGTCACCACGGCGGGTAATATGACTCGCATGGTTATCACCGTTCTCGGCGTGGTGGCCGATATGGAGCTGAAATTCATCCGCGATCGCCAGCGCGCGGGTAACGAGGCAGTCAAAGTCAAAGGTGTCTACGAGGGGCGGCAGAAGAGGGTAAACGATGCGGAATTTCGCAGACTCGCAGCCAAGGGCGTTGCAAAGGCCCAGATCGCCCGCGATCTCGGCGTGTCCCGCATGACCGTTTACCGAGCGCTGGAGAGCCGAGACACCTAAGCAGACATACAACTCAAATAAGGCCAGCGAACGACATGCGGACACAGCAGGCTTTCGAGTTTCGCCAAGCATAGATTTGCCGGGCCCAGTTCAGCTTCTGTCGCGCTCGGCCCAGACTGCTTCGCTGCAGGAATTTAGGCGTGCGACCTCAAGCACTGGCTTCCGCGGGCCAGAACTGCTGGACCAGAAAGATGGTAGTCGCAAGAATCACCGCTGCGTCCAGTCCATTGCCGCGCCAAAAAAAGACCAGATCAAGCTGGCCGCAATCAGGCCAAGAAGAAAAAGTGAGCCTTGTCGAAGCTTTTGATTTCCTAATCAACCACGCGCAAACAAATTGCTCGGTGACAACGCAAAGTAGAGCCACCCGACCCCAAGCATCATGGCAAAGCAGGCTGCCTCCTCAGACTGCGCTGAGATGGACAACGCTTGCGACTCCGGAGGCAAGCGCGATGGCTTCAAAGCAAAGCGACAGATTAGCGGCGACGATAAGGGGATCGAACGAGCGTCGACAATTTCCCAAGAACGCCATCGCAAGTGCTGCGAACCCGGCGCCAAGATAAAACCGATGTGCGATGTCGAGCCCAAACCCGGCCTGAGTATGAAAAGACGATAAGAGGGGCGAACTCCGCCAAGAGCAGGGGCCAGTCAATAGATTTTGAACGGTCTACTATCATTTCGGTAGTAGACTACGGATCTCGCCGCAGGCAAAGACATTGCGATATGTCTGGTTTGGGCTCGAAACCTCTGATGGTGGCAACAAGTACTGAGATCTGATGAGCGGACAGAACTGACGTTCGCTGCAGGCGCCCAATTTCTCCTGGGTTTGCCAATACCTCCGGGATGAGGGGCGGGAAGAAGACATTCGCCGCAGCTGCAAGGGGCCAGCTGGATGCTCTGAGAAGCGGACTTTCGCAAAAGCACAACATGTGTACGGCTACGAACCAATATCAAAGCTTGCCCCGCGAACGAAATTCGCTTTTGCGATAACGTCTCGAAATACCTATGTTGTGGGTTCTGCATCTAAAGAAATAATCGGAATTAGCCGACGGTTTCGTCGTGGGTCATGCGAGGGGCGCTATGGAGCATTTATACATTGCCGACACTAACCTATTTTTTGAGGCCAAGCGCTTGGAGGATTTGCCATGTGCAGAACTCAGAAATGATCCTATCGTTATCGGCCTGACTAAACCGGTTCAGGCGGAGATTGATCGCCATAAGAAGGGCACGGGAAGAACCCGGAAACGGGCTTTGGAAACGTTTGGTCGGGTCCGCGCGATGCTGCAACATCGCCAAACCGAAATCGTAATCCAAGAGGCCGCTCCGCGCGTCGTCTTGCGCCTAATGACAAACGCACGCCCCGATCCCGAACACGCGGACACTTTGGACTATGAAGCTGTGGATGACCGGATTGTGGGTATCGTCTCGGAACTGTCCAAGGACCAAAGTTTTGCGTCGGTCAAAGTGATGAGATGACGGCGGGGTGGCAATGACGGCCTCTGCATTGGGTGTAGAGTTCCACCTTCTGGAGGACAGTTGGAAGCGTGAACCAGCTATGTCGGACAAGGATCGCCAGATTGCCGACCTTGAAAAGGACATTGCGGCCTATCGGTCACAGGAACCGGTCATCCAGATTGAGGATGCGACAGACGCAGAGATTTCGGCCCATGTCGTGCGGAAAGTTCCTGACGCACTTTTTCCTGACCAAGTGGATGAGTTAGTAAAGCGGCTTGAAGCAGCCCACCCTAAGGTGACTGATTTTTCAGTTTCGGAAACCCGCGTCGAAAGCGATGGGGCAGAGATATCTTACATCGCACCCAGCGACGAAGATGTGTCAGAATACAAGACCACCGAATATCCGAAATGGCTGTCACAATGCCGATCCGACCTCGAGCGATTACATGAGGGCCGCGAGGAACGAGAACCATCAGTGACGGTTCGCGTTGCACTTCGTAATGTCGGGGCACGCCCCGCATCCAAACTGCGCATTCCATTCGAGGCGCAGGGCCAATTGTTCATAATCCGGCGATCACGCGAGATTGATGTAGAACACGATCAGCCGACGAACAATCCGGCTGTGACGCGGCTTTCGATACCCCCTGTTGCCCCAAAGGCCGAAAGGGTGGTGAAGCGCCCGCCGAAGCCACAATCTGCGCGGTTCACCGATATTGCCGAGTTGTCGCGTTCAATGGGCGGCAGTGTTGATCTGGCCAACCTTGGGTTTGCAAGACCCGGATCGGTGCTGGACGCTGCTGCGCGCGCTGGATCAGTCTTTGACAATTTACACCAAAGCGGCGTTTTTGATGATCTGACCCGCGGGAGTTCCGCGATCCAGCAGGCACTTGGCCTGCAAGCGGAACACCAAAGATTGCAGGACCTTATTAGTCCTTCGCATCTGAATACGTTGACGGGGCCGGACCAGCGGGTCTTCATGGACCCAATCGTTCCGCGACACCCGATAATACCCACACACGATCCTGAGGGCTATTACTATGATGATTGGCCTGAGGGGCACCCTGTTAGGACTGGGGCGCTGACATGCGATTTATTCCGTCACCAAGGCGAGGCCGAGTTCTTCGACGTGGAAATATCTTTCCCTGAAGAGGGCGATATTACTGGAGCAGTTTTATGCCGAGTGGAGGCTGAGAATTTGACCAAGCCAGTTGAAACACTGATACGAGTGGGCCGGACCGTGGAGCATTTCGCCGTACTGAATGTGGCCCAAGATCTAATTGAAGCAGTGGGGAACTGACCCATGTCCGCACTATTCCAGAACGCCGTTACGTCGCTTCGCATGGGAATCGAAGATTTCCAGACCGGCGAGGACGACCGGATGATTTCATCCGCCCGGAACTATTATGCCGGCCTTCTGCTGCTGGCTAAAGAATGTCTTGTCAGGGCGGCGCCGAACGCTGACCCCATGCAGGTGATCGGCGCAAAGGTGAAACCGATTTCGGATGGTGCGGGTGGCGTTGCGGCTGCGCCGGACGGCCCCACCACCATCGGCTTTCACGACCTTAAGAAACGATTTTCCGACTTCGGTTTGCCGTGGCCGGATGGCGATCTTCAAAAGCTGGTGGGTATGCGGAACCAGCTTGAGCACCATCACCTGAAAGAGCCGGTGGCGGCGCTTTCTGAGGCGATTGCCTCTTCATTTCCCATGGTCGTCGATTTCTTCGCGATCCTGGGGGAAGACCCGAAAGCTGAACTCGGAGACACTTGGGACGTGATATTGGGACGGCACGATGCGTTCAAGAAGGTGCAGGCCGTTTGTCTGGCCGAACTCGAGCCGATTGATTGGTACATTGACCCTGGCAGCCTTGATCGGATGTCCTGCCCGAATTGTGGATCATCACTGATTGGGCAGGAAGATTCGGGTAACACTGATGTTGAACGCTTTCATGCGAAGTGCGCTCAATGCGGTGATTTATTCGACACTGAAGACTCGATTCGAATGGTCGTGGATGCCGCCTTTGGAGCCGACAACTACATCGCCGCGACAGAAGGAGGCGAGCCGGTCATTAACGATTGTCCAAATTGCGCCATACCGGTTGCCTACGTGCAAAATGGCGACGCGAACGGATGCATCGCATGCGGCTTCGTGCTTGACGAAAGTTGTATCCGGTGCGGGGCGGGCATTACGCTGGACGAATATACGATGTTGGGTAGTGGGCTATGTGGCTACTGCAATCACATGTCTGAAAAGGTCATGCGTGAGTAACTATTCTGAATGGCCAATAGAACTTCCCATAAGTCATAGGAAAGACCAGTTTGCATCTGGGTGTTAATTACTCTGGCTTTACACTGTCCAGCTTCCTCGCCTTTTGAGATCTACGGCAAACAGAAAAACTGAAAGTCGAGATATGGCTGCTTTCGGTAAGCTGCACTCCAGCAGCGGCTCAGTCGCTCAAAGTCCGGTTCGGACCGTTCATAACTTTGAGAACAGAGGGCAGATTGCTGACATTCGCTGCGCGTGTGAGCCAGTCTTGCCGCGAAGTAGGGAGCCGACATTCAGAGTGGACCGCGAACGAGGTGGTTCTGTAGCGCCACTTGACGGCGCCGAGCGCATTCTGCAAATGCGGCAAGGTGCGCGACTGGCGGCTTCGACCTCATGGCTGCGGGTGCAAGCAGGAGGTTCTATTTGAGTCGACACGCTCGTCGCCGCAGCGCTCGGAAATCTGGAACCGATGCTGTTGCAGCGATCAATCCTTTCGCCCAGACGCGCCCGGGTACGCGTACTTGACGAAAGCGACCCCTTTTTGCAGGGCCATTTCGGCCTGCGCCTATTTACGCAAATTGACTGGGTTGGCCTCAAGTACCGCGTCTGCATGCATTTCCATCACTCAGTCTTGCTATGAAGCCTCCAAGGCTTCAATAATAGTTGTCAAGGCCCGTCCCGAGCAGGTAGGGAGGGGAAGACGAGGGAGATGAAATGGCACGCGGCGAACTGATGAAAAAGCTCCTAACGAGCTACGGTCGGGATGACAAATTCCGCACCGTAGTTGAGCAGATCATCGGGGAGGAGGAGCGCAAGGGCAATCGAGTGCTCGCGAGCTCCTTGCGCAAGTCACTTGATCGCCTCGGTGAAGGTGCGGCCCAAACGGCTCCTACAAGTAAACTCCTGCCCTTCCCGGACGAAGCCCGCGAGTTCATCCAGCGGGTGGAGCCACAGCGCACACCCGCAGAGCTGCACCTGTCGCAGGAGAATACGGAACTTTTCGCCGGCATAATCCGCGAGTTCCGGCAGGCGGATCGCCTACGCCGCCATGGTCTTGATGTACGATCTAAGCTTCTCTTCTGCGGCCCGCCTGGCACAGGCAAGACCATGTGCGCGGAGGTGTTCGCCGGTGAACTGGGACTACCTTTTTTCCACGTACGCCTCGACAGCCTCGTGTCGTCATATCTCGGTGAGACGGCCACCAACATCCGCAAGACCTTCGAGTTCGCACGGCGTCAGCCTTGCGTCCTCTTTTTCGACGAGTTCGACGCGCTTGCGCGCTCGCGAGAGGAGGCGACCGAGACCGGTGAGTTGCGCCGTGTGGTCAACAGTCTTTTGATGTTCATTGAGCAGATCGAGCCCGGCGGGTTTCTGATCGCCGCGACGAACCTCGCGGGCCAGCTCGATCAAGCAATTTGGCGGAGATTCGACGAGGTGGTCTGGTTCGATCTACCCGACGCGCAGATGATCGAAGCCTATCTGCGCCACGCCTTCCGCAACGTTTCGACGTCCATTGATCCGGCTACCTATGTTGATCGCCTAACGGGTAGTTCCTATGCAGAACTGGCTCGGATTACCCTACAAGCGATCAAGCTGTCGATATTGGATGGCAACACGGGTGTAACGGACGGCCATCTACGTTCAGCCCTGCGCAATTCCGAACGCCGGCGAGCGAGGGTTTGTGAAGGTGGCGCTGGTGCCACTTCCGTATAGGAAAGCGGGATGGCCCAGCTCGACCACCTGCAACTGATCCGTGCCCGCGTGCCGATCGCACGCCGCAAGACCGGCGGCGGCGGTGCCCCACCCGGACGAGGCGGCGGTCATGGCGGTGCCCTCCGGGCGGAGACCCAAGCTGCGGTGGCGAAGCAGCAAGACGCAAAGCCAGCTGCCTTCGTCGATCCTTCTCTACTCCTTCGCGTCCAAGTGGATGGGCATATCGCAGAGAGCGATTGGGAGAGGCTTGGCCTCTCGGTTGTCTCCACCGATGCGGATCGCACTGTCCTGCTCTTCTCTTCGACGGGCGACTTGACTGAGTTCATGGACCGCCTCAGCAAGTTCGACGCACCGCCTGCCAACCCGGATCAGAAGAATCCTAACTACGCCGGCCTCGTAGGACGAATTGATGGGATAGGTGGGCTCGCCCCGCGGGATCGACTTGGACCGAAGATCAAGGCGGAGGGTTTCACCGAAGTTGAGGACCTTCAGGACGATGTTCGGTACGTCCTCGACATTGAACTTTGGGAGTTCGGCACGCGGCCCCAGCGCGAAGCCAAGGTGGCGGAGATCGAACATTTCCTTATCGCCCAAGGCGGGGCCGTATATGATACCTATATCGGCCCCTCCATCACCGTAATGCGCGCGGAAGCGACGGGTCGCGGCCTCCGACCTCTCCTCGGCGTGCCCGAGATCGCGATCATCGACCTACCCCCGAAGCCGGATCTCGAAGCCCAGCCAATGGTGGCTTTGGACGTGGGCGGGGTACCACCTGTCCCTGAGCCCGCAGACGGTGCGCCGGTTATTGGCGTCCTCGACAGCGGTGTGAATGCTCATCCCCTACTGAACGGGCTCGTTGTTGGTCGTCACCTCGGCGAGGGCATTGTGGGCGCGGCCGATGTTTGGGGACACGGCACATCTGTCGCAGGAGCGGCACTTTTCGGTGATTTACGCGACGCGATTCCGAGGGGGGGCCTGGAGCCGGTCGGACGGCTGGCCGTGGCCAAGGTCGTGGGCGACAATGGCCGGTTCCCGGAACGACGCACTGTGCCCCGCGTAATGGATACGGCAATTCGCACGCTACACGCGGACCATGGCTGTAGGCTGTTCGTACTGTCTCTTGGCGATACGAACGCGAACCTTGCCCAGGGTCGCGTCGGACCCTGGGCCGCAACCCTTGACGCGCTCGCTCGCGAGCTCGACGTACTAATTGTCGTCTCCGTCGGCAATCGTGGACGGCCGAGACCCTTCATGGCAGCTACGTCCGAGGAGTTGGTAACCGTATACCCGACCTACTTGCTTGAGCCTGAAAATCGGTTGGCCGAGCCCGCGGGCGCCGCGAACGTCATTACGGTCGGTTCGGTGGCGGGAGGGACCGGCCTCGACGCCCGGCATGCGCATGATGCAAATGTTCGACCGATTACGCACGAATGGGGCGAGCCCTCGCCTTTCACAAGGGTCGGACCTGGGGCAGGCGGTGTGCGAAAGCCCGATGTCGTCGATCTCGGCGGCACAGCCGTCTTCGACGTGCCTTCGGTCAGCTTGGCCGGCGCGCCGCGTCTGCCCGCAGCGGGAGTGATCACGTTAAATCATCGCTACACCGAGCAGTTCCTAACTGCCGCCGCGGGCACATCCTTCGCCGCGCCGCTGTTGATCCACAAGGCCGCGCGCCTGCTACGTCGCATGCCCGATGCGTCTGCCAACCTCTTACGAGCGCTCCTCGTGGGCGCGGCGCGCTCGCCTGATGCCTTTGACCGACGGTTGACGGCGATGACCGCCGCCGAGCGCGTCAGGATCGGAGGCAACGGGGTCGTTGACCCCAGCCGCGCCGCGTACTCGGATGATCATCGTGTCGTTCTCTACGCCGAGGACGCCTTGGAGATGGATCAATTCGCGGTGTATCGCTTACCCATCCCACCTGAGTTCAGAACGGGCGGGGACCGTACGATCCGGGTCTCCCTCGCCTACGACCCACCCGTCCGCCGCACCCGTAATGACTATCTCGGCACCAAGATGGATTTCCGCCTCCTGCGCGGCATCGACGAGGCAGAGCTCTTTGAGCACTTCCGCGATAGAGACAAGGCTTTGGAGGGGGCTGCGCCAGCCGTGCCAGGGAGGTTTAAGTGCAAGCTCCAGCCCGGGGCGGACGAACGCGCGAGTAACACGCTTCAGACGGCCTCCGTCACTTTTAAGCGTGATACGGAGGAGTATGGCGAGGTTTACTATCTCATCGTGCGGTGCCTGTCCCATTGGGCGGTGGACCAAGTTTTTGATCAGCGGTTCGCCGTCGTCGTGGAACTTGAGCATCAACCGGAGATCAGAATTTACAACCGCGTTCGTGAGCGCGTGCAGGTACGAGGCTGAATTTGGGCACCACTGCTATCGGAAGGCGGGACGGTTTCTCCACTCTTGTTTGAGGCAACCGAACCTTCCTCCATAGCGCAGCCAAAGCCCGTCTCCTCATCCTTGCCGACCTTGGCCTGCCAGACGACGTTGCACGCCGCTATGGGTGACCGGTTCGGGGAAGCTGCACCGCAGCGATACCCAACCTTGCGAAGGTCCGTTGAGGGCCGGTCAAAAAGAACCTGAATAGAGAAGGATGCTGTTTGCCCTGCCTAAATTGCGGAAAACCCAAGACCATAGAGGCACATCTGATCCCCAAAGCATTCGTGATGGAGGTGAAAGTTGATCGCGGTGAGCAACACTTGATTGTTCACAAGGGAAGCCCTCATCCAAAGATGAGCCATACTGGCATCTACGACAAAGATATTCTTTGCGGGGATTGTGACAATATACTTGGGCGCTATGAATCCTACGCATTAGACTTATTTCGAAAAGTCCGGACGCTATCTCTCAGCGCAGGGAAGATCGTAAGCATGGGCGGCGTGGACGGTGACATGCTGGTACGTTTTGCCTCAGGTATTGCTTGGAAATATGCTGTCACAATGCCTGACAAGGGACGTATCGACATCGGTCCTTACAAGGATACCCTTAGGATGGTCGCGCTCAGTGGCGGACAAATTCCCAATTCTATTGATGTCACGATTGCGCGCATTATCGAACTTGATGGCGACGTCTATTACTATCGCACCCCTATGCCAGATAGGAAGGAAGGAGTGAACGTCGTAAGGTTCTGCCTTGGCGGATTTCTCATCTTACTCAAAATCGACAAACGGCCACCGGGTAATTGGCTGCCGGAGGAATGTTGGTTGCGAGGGCGCGAAAAAGGAGCCTTTGTAACTCTCCCAGCCGAACATGTCGAAGAGGCAACGCTGCACGCAGAGCTCGCGAACCGTACACCTGTGCGTCGGTTTTTCGGAAAGATACGAGAGCGCTCAGCCCGGAATTCAAAGCAAGGTTAATGTGGTTTGAATTCCACCGTTTTTTTGGATGTTGCGTGCCAGCTCGAATGGCCGCAATGCGGACTGCGACCGCAGCATTTTGATTGTCTGGCGAAAGGCAGCAATGGGCCGTAATCGCCGCCTGCCCTAAACGAATGTAATTGTAAACATAAAACGAGGAGCCGATTGGGGCGGTGCGAAAGGGTCCGGTTCAATGTCATGGGCAATGGGCATGGAGTGTTTGAAGGCTAATTGGAATATTCACTCGGATTTGAAGGGGGAGGTGGCAAGCCTGGCGCGATCCTATAAGCCATCCATATTTGAGTGAATCAAATAAGTTATTGAATTAACAGGATTTCCGAATATTTGGCTGCATCTGCGACGCGCAAACTTATGCGCGCCACGCAATTTTATATGCTTCCCTACACCCCTTTAAAAATCCAGGTTCTCCACGCTCAGCGCGTTCTGCTGAATGAACTCGCGCCGTGGCTCGACCACATCCCCCATCAGCTTGGTAAAGAGATCATCCGCCTCGGCCATGTCCTCTACGCGGACCTGCAGCAGCGTGCGTGCATCGGGGTCTAGGGTGGTTTCCCACAGCTGATCCGGGTTCATCTCGCCCAGACCCTTGTAGCGCTGCAACGACAGGCCCTTTTCGCCTTCGGCGAGGATCGCTCCGAGCAGGTCCATGGGGCCATAGATCATCTGGCTGCGGTCCTTGCGGATCAGCTTGGCGGGCTGGTCATAGACATCTTGCAGGTGCTGGGTGAAGCTGCCGGATTTCTTCGCCTCGCCCGACCGCATCATGCGGCCATCAAGCGTGCGCACCTCCTCTACGCCGCGCAGGATGCGGGCGAGGCGGATGCCGTGATCTTGGGTGATGCGGCCCTGCCAGCCACGCTCGTATTCCAGCGCGATCAGGTTCAGACGGTCGGCGACCTTGTCGGCCACGCCTTGCAGGTCGCTGTCCACCGCGCCATCGACAAAGGCCCCGGCGATGGCGGCCTGTTCAAGGATATGGCGCGGGTAATGGGTTGGGAAGGCTTCCAGCACGCGCTTGAGTTGGCGCGCCATGTCGACCACGCGGGTGAGGTCTTGGCCGGTGATCTCTTCGCCGTTGCCTTGGCGCAGCATGGCACCGTCGACGCCCTGCTGGATCAGATATTCCTCCATTGCGGCCTCATCCTTGAGATAGACCTCGGACTTGCCGCGCGACACTTTGTAGAGCGGCGGCTGCGCGATGTAGAGGTGTCCGTTCTCAATGAGTTCGGGCATCTGGCGGTAGAAGAAGGTCAGCAGGAGCGTGCGAATATGCGCGCCGTCGACGTCGGCGTCGGTCATGATGACGATCTTGTGGTAGCGCAGTTTGGAGAGGTTGAACTCATCCCGCCCAATGCCAGTGCCGAGCGCCATGACAAGGTTGCCGATCTCTTGGCTGCCCAGCATCCGGTCAAACCGGGCGCGTTCAACGTTGAGGATTTTACCTTTGAGCGGCAGGATCGCTTGAGTCTGACGGTCGCGTCCGGTCTGGGCAGAGCCGCCGGCGCTGTCCCCCTCGACGAGGAAAACTTCGGTCTTGGAGGGGTCTTTCTCCGAGCAGTCCTTGAGCTTGCCCGCGAGGAAGTTTACATCCATCGCCGTCTTGCGACGTGTCAACTCGCGCGCCTTGCGGGCGGCTTCACGGGCCTGCGCGGCCTCGACGATCTTGCCGACGATCTGCTTTGCCTCGTTGGGGTTTTCCTCGAACCACTCGGCGAGCTTTTCGTTCATCAGCCCTTCGACCGCGGGGCGCACTTCGGACGACACCAGCTTGTCTTTGGTCTGGGAGGAGAACTTCGGATCCGGCACTTTGACCGAGAGCACGCAGGTCAGACCCTCACGCGCGTCGTCGCCGGTGAAGTTGATCTTTTCCTTTTTGGCGATGCCGCTGGTTTGAGCGTAGCCGTTGATCGTGCGTGTCAGCGCGCCGCGAAAGCCCGCCATATGGGTGCCGCCATCGCGCTGCGGGATGTTGTTGGTAAAGGGCAGCACATTCTCGTGGTAGCTGTCGTTCCACCACATCGCCACTTCGATGCCGATGTCGTCCCGCTCCCCGGTGATGAAGATCGGCTCGGGCATGACGGAGGTCTTGTGCCGGTCAAGGTATTTGACGAATTCCTTCACGCCGCCTTCGTAGAACAGTTCTGTGCGCAGCGGCTCGACGGGGCGTTCGTCGTTCAGGATGATCCGCACGCCGGAGTTCAGGAAGGCCAGTTCGCGCAGGCGTTTTTCCAGCGTTTCGAAGCTGTATTCGAGGTTCGAGAAAGTCTCGGTCGAGGCCATGAAGCGGACCTCGGTGCCGGTGCGGTCCGTCTCGCCCACGACTTCGAGGTGCTTGGTGGTGAAACCACCCTCAAACCGTGCGACATGTTCCTTGCCCTCGCGCCAAATGCGCAGTTCCAGCCAGTCCGACAGGGCGTTCACAACCGAAACGCCAACCCCGTGCAGACCGCCCGAAACCTTGTAGGAGTTGCTGTCGAATTTACCGCCCGCGTGCAGCTGGGTCATGATGACCTCGGCGGCGGAAACGCCTTCTTCTTCGTGGATGCCCACCGGAATCCCGCGCCCGTTGTCGCTGACCGAGACGCTGGAATCCTCGTGGATTGTGACTGTTACCGCGTCGGCATGACCGGCCAGCGCCTCATCGATGCCGTTGTCCACGACCTCATAGACCATGTGGTGCAGGCCCGAGCCGTCATCGGTGTCCCCGATATACATGCCGGGGCGTTTGCGAACAGCCTCCAACCCTTTGAGAACCTTAATGGAATCGGCGCCGTATTCCTGTGGTGTCTGCGCGGTATCGGACATGCGGAAATAACCCTTCTCGTTTGCCCGATTTATAGTGTTTTCGCCCGGCATTGTCACGCGAATGACACAAGATTTTGTGTCAGGTGAAGGGGATGATCAGCCCCACGAAAATGAGCATCCCGCCCGAGATCAGATTGATCCGCCGCAGGGTGCGCGGGGCGGTCAGAAAACCGCGCAGGCGGCCCACCAGCAGCGCGATCACAAGGTTGCCGATAAGCGGCACGATGACCGAGGCGGCGAGGATTAGCCCGATGTCGGGCCCGGTGACTTGGCGCAGATCAAAGAAGCCGGGCAGCACGCCCATGTAGAACAGGACCGCCTTGGGATTGCCGAGGATCGCCACCAGCCCCGCAACGAAACCCGACCACATCCCGGGGCGGGTGAGGCGGCTGTCGGTACTGATCTGCGTACCCGCCTGACGGATCAGGCCAATCCCCATGGCGATGAACACCAGCGCCGCAGTCCAGCGCAGCACCTCCATCACCGTGTCAAAGGCCGAGACGATCCATGTGATCCCCAGCACCGCCACCAGCGGCCAAAGCATGTCACCAATCGCCACGCCGAGCGCCAGCGGCCATGCCGCCTGAAACCCGCCCGAAAGGGCACGGGCCATCATTGCCAGCCAAACCGGGCCGGGGGTGAGGAACAGGATCAAGAGCGCGCCGCAGTAAAGCAGCAGATCGGCGGGGGTAAGGGTCACGGTCGCCGCTCCACCTGCGAAAGGCCGTCCTCTTCGGTGACCTCAACATATTGCGCCCGCGCGCCAAGGCTTTCGAACAGTTCAGGCCCGGTGCCGGTCATCCAAGCCTGCGCGCCAAGCGCGGTGATCTCGTCGTAAAGCGCCGCGCGGCGGCTCGCGTCGAGATGGGCGGCGACCTCGTCCAGCAGCAGCAGCGGCGGCGCGCCGAAGTCGGCGGCGATGGCGCGGGCATTGGCAAGGATGAGCGAGACCAGCAGCGCCTTCTGCTCTCCGGTGGAGCAGTCCCGCGCGGCGATGCCCTTGGCGGCATAGGTGCCCTCCAGATCGGCGCGGTGCGGGCCGATGAGCGTGCGCCCGGCGGCAAGGTCGCGCATGCGGTTGTCCGAGAGCGCAGCGCGCAGGGCATCGGCGCTCTCGGGCATGTCGTTCAGCAGCGACAGCGTCGCGATGGGGAAAGCAGTCTGGGCCTCTGCCTGCGCCGCCTCAAGGGCTGCCAGCGCCTGTAGGCGGTTGGCGTGAATCTGCGCCCCGGTTTCAGCCATGCGGGTCTCAAGCGCTGTGTACCACGCAGGCTCGCGCACCATGTCCTTGAGCAGCCGGTTGCGCTCGCGCATGGCTTTCTCGTAGCTCAGTGACAGGTCCGCATGATCGGGCAGCATCGAAAGCGTCACCCGGTCTAGAAAGCGCCGCCGCCCCTCGGCGCCTTCGATCCAAAGCCGGTCCATGGCGGGGATCAGCCAGAGCAAGCGGGCAATGCGACCAAGCGCCGTTTGTGCGGACGCCTTGCCGTCGATCTTGGTCTGCCGTGCCGCGCCCGCTTCGGACCAGATGTCGACCTCATGCAGCACCGTGGGGCCGTGCAGCAGCCCGGTCACCTTCCAGCCCAAAGCCTCGGGCCGCCGTGCCATGTCTTGCGCGCTGGTGCGGCGCAGCCCGCGACCCGGCGACAGCAGCGAGATCGCTTCGATGACATTGGTCTTGCCCGCGCCATTGGGGCCATAGAGCGCGACGGGGCGCGCATCCACGTCGATCACCGCCCGGCGGTGCGAGCGGAAATGCGAGAGGCCGAGGTTGGAAAGATACAGTTGCGCCATTCAGACCCCGTTTTCTTTGAAAGAAAACGGCGCGGGAATTTCAAAAATTCCCGCCCAACTCACACGCGCATCGGCATGACGACGTAAACCGCCGAAGTGTCATTGCCTTCGCGCATCAGGGTCGGGTCGCCAGAGGAGTTGAACAGGAAGACGGCGTTCTCGCGGTCCACTTGGCTTGCGATCTCAAGCAGGTATTTGGCGTTGAAACCAATCTCCAGCCGCTCGTCGGCATAGGCCACGGCCAGCTCTTCTTCGGCGGCGCCGCTGTCAGGCGCGTTGACGGACAGCACCAGACGGTCTTCGTCCAGTTGCAGTTTTACGGCGCGCGAACGCTCGGAACTCACGGTCGCCACACGGTCCACCGCACGGGCGAAATCCGCGGCGTCGACTTCCATCTTGCGGGTGTTTCCCTGTGGGATCACGCGGGTGTAATCGGGGAAGGTGCCGTCGATGACCTTGGAGGTCAGGGTGATGGCGGGGGTGGCGAAACGGATCTTGGTCTCCGACACGGACACCGCGATTTCCATCTCGTCATCATCCAGCAGCTTGCGCAATTCGCCCACGGTTTTGCGCGGCACGATGACGCCGGGCATTTCAGCCGCACCCTCGGGCATCTCGGCGTCGATCCGGGCGAGGCGGTGACCATCGGTCGCCACGCAGCGCAGCGCCTTGCCGCCTTCGGCATCCGCGATATGCAGGTAGACACCGTTCAGGTAATAGCGCGTCTCTTCGGTGGAGATGGCAAATTTCGACTTGTCGAACAGGCGGCGCAGCACCGGGGCAGGGGCCGCGAAGTTCGAGGCATATTCCGAGGACGCCATCACGGGGAAGTCCTCACGCGGCAGGGTCGCCAGCGAGAAGTTCGAGCGGCCCGCTTCGACAGTCAGGCGGCCAGCGGCGGTATCGGCGGTCAGGCTGATCAACGCGCCATCGGGCAGTTTGCGCACGATTTCATGCAGCAGCGTGGCCGAAACGGTGGTGGCGCCAGCGCGCTCAACCTGCGCGGAGACCTTGTCGACCACTTCGATATCCAGATCGGTGGCGCGGAAGGAAACATCGCTGCCCTCGGCCTCGATCAGCACGTTGGCGAGGATCGGAATGGTGTTGCGGCGCTCGACCACGGATTGGGCTTGCGAAACGGCCTTGAGCAGTGCCGCGCGTTCGATGCTGAATTTCATATGCCTTCTCCCATACCGATTGCCGGGAGAGGCAAACTACCCGGTTCCCACGCTTACACAAGAACTTTTGTGGCTTTGTTTAAGTGAATGCAAGAGGGGCGCAAGCTGCGCCCCCGATCGCTGTTTAACCGTGTCCTGAGGACAACCCCTCAGGCCGCTCAGCTTAGGATTCGAGCGCCCGGCGCAGCAGTTCCAGATCCTCGGCGATCTGCCCGTCCGAGACCTTGAGCTCTTCGATGCGGCGCACCCCGTGCATGACGGTGGTGTGGTCGCGCCCGCCAAAGCGGCGGCCGATTTCGGGCAGGGAGCGGCTGGTCATCTGCTTGCACAGATACATCGCCACCTGACGCGGGCGGGCATAGCTGCGCAGACGCTTGGGGCCGATCATGTCGCTCAGGCGGATGTTGTAGTGATCCGAGACCTTGCGCTGGATTTCCTCGACCGAGATCTTGCGCTCGGAGGCGCGCAGCACATCGGCCAGACAGTCCTGCGTCAGACCCATGTCGATCTCACGGCCCACGAGCGAGGCGAAGGCAAAGAGCCGGGTCAGCGCGCCTTCGAGAACACGCACGTTCGAGGTGATGCGATGCGCGAGGAATTCCAGTACACCATCGGCCACTTCGAGGTCCGGATAGGTCTTGCGCTGCACTTCGACCTTGCTTTGCAGGATGCCGAGGCGGAGTTCATAGTCCGTCGGGTGCAGGTCAACGATCAGGCCGCATTGCAGGCGTGACTTCACCCGGTCTTCGAGGTCTTTGATCTCCCCCGGTGCGCGGTCGGCAGAGATGATGATCTGTTTGTGCTGGTCCACAAGCGCGTTGAACGTGTGAAAGAACTCTTCTTGGGTGGAATCTTTGCCCGCGATGAACTGCACGTCATCGACCATCAGCACGTCGACCGAACGGAAGATCTCTTTGAAGTCCATCATCTTGCGGTCGCGCAGCGCCTGAACGAAACGGTACATGAACTGCTCAGCCGAGAGGTAGAGTACATTCATCTCAGGCTTACGCGCGTGCAATTCGCGCGCGATGGCGTGCATAAGGTGCGTTTTACCCAAACCAACGCCGCCATAAAGGAACAGCGGATTGAAGGTGACTGGGCCGCCTTCGGCGACGCGGCGGGCGGCGGCGTGGGCCAGTTCGTTGGGCTTGCCGACGACGAAATTGTCAAAGCTGAAGCGCGGGTCAAGCGGGGCGGTGCTCAGCTGGGTGTTGGCGGCGGGTTTCACGGCAGCCGTGGTCTGACGCGCAGCCGGGGCAGGCTTTTCGGCGGCAGGGCTGGGTTGCTGATTCAAGGCAAAGTTCAAACGGGTGGCATCAGTGCCCGCCGTGTTGATCTCATGCAGGATCAGATCCGAGAAGTTCTGGCTGACGTAGTTCCCAAAGAAATTTGTCGGCACTTTGAGTGTCACGATTCCGTCTTCAACAGCGCCGGGCACAAGCGGTTCAATCCAGGTGGTGTAGTTGTTCTGCCCCACCGTCTTTAGAAGCCGCTCTTTGATCTCGCCCCAGTGATCTAATGTCATCGTGCCTTACGTCCCGCTTTGCTTTTCGCACAGAGGCCGAGTGGATCCCGGCCCTCAATATTGTTTCACCCGGCAACAGGTCATCCACCCGGTCCCACGC